>NZ_JBIWPO010000031.1:0-98594 GCF_044768275.1 Streptomyces sp. NPDC101152
AAGTCCACTGGCACTTCACCACCGACGACGCACGCGTGAAACTACGCCACCTCTACCCAACCACACAGCGAAAATAAGCCGCAACAAGCTACTAGCCCATGTGCGGGTACGTGTAGTCGGTCGGCGGGACCAGGGTCTCCTTGATGGCACGGGTCAGCGTCCAGCGCAGCAGGTTCTGCGGGGCGCCGGCCTTGTCGTTGGTGCCGGAGGCACGGCCGCCGCCGAAGGGCTGCTGGCCGACGACGGCGCCGGTCGACTTGTCGTTGATGTAGAAGTTGCCGGCCGCGTAGCGCAGCTTGTCCATCGTGTACGCGGCCGCCGCACGGTCGCCGGCGATGACCGAGCCGGTCAGCGCGTAGTCCGACACCGACTCCATCTGGGTCAGCATCTCGTCGTACTGGTCGTCCTCGTAGACGTGCACGGCGAGGAACGGGCCGAAGTACTCGGTGCGGAACACCTCGTTCTCGGGGTCGCCGCACTCGACGACCGTCGGACGGACGAACCAGCCCACCGAGCCGTCGTAGGTGCCCCCCGCGACGATCGTGCAGGCCGGGTCGGACTTGGCGCGGTCGATGGCCGCCTTGGTCTTCTCGAACGCGCGCTCGTCGATGACGGCGCCGATGAAGTTCGACAGGTCGGTGACGTCCCCCATGGCGATCCCGTCGACCTCCGCGGCGAACTCCTCCTTGAAACCGGAGTTCCAGATGGAGGCCGGGATGTAGGCGCGGGAGGTGGCGCTGCACTTCTGGCCCTGGTACTCGAAGGCGCCCCGGGTGAGGGCCGTCTTCAGGACCGCGCGGTCGGCGCTCGGGTGGGCGACCACGAAGTCCTTGCCGCCGGTCTCGCCGACCAGGCGCGGGTACGAGCGGTACTTCTCGATGTTGTTGCCGACCGTCTTCCACAGGTACTGGAAGGTCTTGGTGGAACCGGTGAAGTGGATGCCGGCCAGGTCGCGGTGCTCGAGGGCCACCTTGGAGACCTCGATGCCGTCGCCGGTGACGAGGTTGATGACGCCCTTGGGCAGCCCGGCCTCCTCGAGCAGCTGCATCAGCAGGACGGCCGCGTGGGTCTGGGTCGGCGAGGGCTTCCAGACGACCACGTTGCCCATGAGCGCGGGCGCCGTGGGGAGGTTGCCGGCGATCGCGCTGAAGTTGAACGGCGTGATCGCGTAGACGAAGCCCTCCAGCGGACGGTGGTCGAGGCGGTTCCACACACCCGGGGAGTTGGCCGGGGGCTGCTCGGCGATGATCTGGCGGGCGTAGTGGACGTTGAAGCGCCAGAAGTCGACCAGCTCGCAGGGCGTGTCGATCTCGGCCTGCTGGGCGGTCTTCGACTGGCCGAGCATGGTGGACGCGGCGATGGTCTCGCGCCGGGGACCGGCGAGGAGTTCGGCGGCGCGCAGGATGATCGCGGCACGGTCGTCGAAGGCCATCGCGCGCCAGGCCGGCGCGGCGGCGAGGGCCGCGTCGATGGCGTCCCGTGCGTCCTGCTGGGTGGCGTGGCGGCCGGTGCCGATGACGGCCTTGTGGTGGTGCGGCTGCACGACCTCGAAGGGCTCACCGCCGCCGAGCCGCTTCTCGCCGCCGATGGTCATGGGCAGCTCGATCGGGTTCTCGGCCAGCTCCTTGAGCCTGGCCTCCAGCCGGGCACGCTCGGGCGTGCCGGGGGCGTAGCCGTGCACCGGCTCGTTGACGGGGGTGGGGACCTGGGTCACAGCGTCCATTAGCTACCTCTTCCGAGTGAATCCCTGGCCTCGGCCCGCTGGAGCCGATGCCGCGTGCGTAGATTGGGAGGCGGTTAGGGCTTAACCGTCACGAGCCCGCTGCGGCGAGCGAGTGAGAAGCCCCCACGGGGGCGGAGTCACGGGTTCCGTAACTCCTTTCCGGGAACCGGGTCGGCTAGGCCGAACGATGGGCGGTAGCTGCCGTCACCCAGCTTGCACCCGGGTGCCGACAGCTGCCGCTCACCCTTTGCTGACCATCGACCGGGCGAAAAAGCGCAGGTTGGCCGGCTTCTCAGCCAAGCGGCGCATGAAGTAGCCGTACCAGTCCGTGCCGTAGGCGGTGTAGACGCGCATGCGGTGGCCCTCGGCGGCGAGGCGCAGGTGCTCGTCGCTGCGGATGCCGTACAGCATCTGGAACTCGTACTCGTCCGGTTTGCGGCCGGCGCGGTGGGCGAGTTCCTGGGCGATCGTGATCAGGCGCGGGTCGTGGGAGCCGATCATCGGGTACCCCTCGCCCTCCATGAGGATCTTCAGGATGCGTACGTACGCCTTGTCGATCTCGTGCTTGCGCTGGTACGCGACCTCGGCGGGCTCCTTGTACGCGCCCTTCACGAGCCGCACCCGGCTGCCTGCCGCGGCGAGGCGGCGGGCGTCGGCCTCGGTGCGGTAGAGGTAGGCCTGGATGACGCAGCCGGTCTGCGGGAAGTCCTTCCGCAGCTCCTCGTGGATGGCGAACATCGAGTCGAGGGTGGTGTGGTCCTCGGCGTCGAGCGTGATGGTCGTCCCGATGGCGGCGGCGGCCTCGACAACCGGCCGGATGTTCGCGAGGGCCAGCTCGTGGCCGCCGGGGAGCGCCTGACCGAACATCGACAGCTTCACGGACATCTCGGCGCGGGTGCCGAGCTCCAGGTCCTTCAGCCGGTCGACGAGCGCCAGGTAGGCGTCGCGGGCGGCGGCGGCCTGCTCGGGCCTGGTGATGTCCTCACCGACGACGTCCATGGTCAGCTCGAGGCCCCTGGCCGTCAGGTCACGGACGATCGGCACGATCTCGTCGACCGTCTCGCCCGGGATGAAGCGCTCGACGACCTGTTTGGTCACCGGGGCCGCCGAGATCAGACGTCGCATCCGGTCGCTGCGCGAGGCGGCGAGAATCACGGGACCCAGCACGGGGCACCTCCACAAACCAGCAGACAGGACCACCGTGAAACCTAAGGATCCCTCCGATGGTGGGCCATCGACAGCTGTCACGCATCCGTGCCGCAGATCTCAGACAGATGTATGAAGGCGGTGCCGGCGTGCGGGAGAATGCCCACGTGACACCGGATTACCTGAGCGCTGACTACCAGGAGCTGGTCGACGAGATCTCGGAGCTGCTGGGCGCGCCCGCGACGCTGGAGAACCGTGACTTCGAGCTGATCGCCTTCGGCGCTTACGACAGCGAGGGCGACCTGGACGCGTCGGCGCTGGATCCGGTGCGCACCCGTTCGATCCTGACCCGGCGTTCCACGGCCGCGGTCCGGACCTGGTTCGAGGGCTTCGGCATCACCCGCGCCAAGGGCCCGGTCCGCATCCCGCCCACGCCGGAGGCGGGCGTGTACCGGGGACGCGTCTGCCTGCCCGTACGCCATCGGGGGGTCGTGCTGGGCTACGTCTGGCTGCTCGACTCCGACCCGGGTCCCACCGACCGGCAGCTGACCGCGGCCATGGAGGTGACCGTGCGGATCGGGGCGCTGCTCGCGGACGAGGCGCAGCACGGGGCGGATCTGAGCCGGGAGCTGCGGGCCGTGCTGGTCGCCGAGCGGGACTGGCAGCGGGACATGGCGGTGGCGGAACTGCGCGCCGCGCTCGGCGCCCGGGCCGACGGCCACCACACGGTGGTCTGCGTGACCCCCTGGCCGTCCGCCGACCCGGACGACGCGCCTTCGGTGCGTACGGTGCCGGGTGCGACGGCGCTGTGCACGGTGCCGTGGGGCGCGGAGTCCCAGTCCCTCGCCCTGCTGGTACGCCTGCGGTCGCCAGACGTGCCGACCCCGGCTGCCTCGGCGGCGGGAAGGCTGCTGGAGCGGGCGGGGTCGGTGGGCACCGGCACCCCGACCAGCGGCCTCGGGCCCCCGATCGCCGCCGCCGGAGTCGCCGTTCCGCGCACCGGGCTGGCGGAGTTGGGTACGGCGTGGCGGGAGGCCTCGGCGGCGGCGCGGGCGGCGCTCGCGGAGCCGCGGCTCGGCCCGGTCGCCGAGTGGGCGCACATCGGTCCGTACCGCCTGCTGACCGCGCTGCCGCCGGATGCGGCCCATGACCCGGCCGTGACCGCCCTCCTCTCCCCCGCCCACCGGGAACTCGCCCGCACCGCCGAGGTCTACCTCGACTGCGCCGGACAGGCGGGCCGCACCGCCGCCGAACTCGGCATCCACCGCCAGACCCTCTACTACCGCCTCTCCCGCGTGGAACAGCTCACGGGCCTGGACCTGGACGACGGCGAGGACCGCCTGCTGTTGCACATGGCGTTGAAGCGGGCACGACTGTAGGCGTGCCCCTCCTCCTGATCGACCTCGACAACACCCTCGTCGACCGTGACGCCGCCTTCCGCGAGGCCACGTCCCGCTTCCTGGCCGAGCATGCGCTGCCCGCTCGCGACCTCGACTGGCTGATGACCGTCGACGCGAGCGGGTACAGGCCGCGCGCGGACGTGGCCCGGGCCGTCACCGCCCGGTACGGCGCCGCGGTCCCCGAGGCCGAGGTACGGGCCTTCCTCGACCGGGGCGCCGCCGAGCGCGTCACCCTGGCGGAGCCCACCCGTCAGGCCCTGGTCGAGGCCGCCGCGGCCGGCTGGGACTGCGTGATCGTCACCAACGGGCGGGTCGCCCAACAGGAGCAGAAGATCCGGCGCACCGGGCTGGACACCCTGGTACATGCCTGGGTGATCTCCGAGGCCGTCGGCCGCGAGAAACCCGACCCGACGATCTTCGAGACGGCCGCCGGAACGGTCGGCGCATCACCCCACGGAGCCTGGGTGGTGGGCGACTCACCACACGCGGACGTGCGCGGCGCGATCGACATCGGAGCATGGAGCGTATGGGTGTCGAGCGGCCGCACCTGGCCCGAGCACACCTACCACCCCACCCACACCACCCGCGACACAGCCTCGGGCATCAGACTCGCGCTCCGGGTCAGCTCCTCCTGAAGCCCTCGGTGATCTGCCGCAGTCCCTCGGTGAGGTCGTCGGCGTCGGGGGCCGTCTTCGGGTCGAAGGTCCACTGGGCGATGAGTCCGGACATGAGGGTCATGTAGAACCGGCCGAGGGTGTCGGCCGTTCGGTCGGACACCTCCTCCTCGGGAATGCCCTGCAGGAGTGAGACCAGCCCCCGGCCCCCTTCGCGCTGTGCGCGGGACAGTTGCTCGCGCACCTCGGGCAGGCGGTCGCCCATCCCCATGACCTCCATGCTGAGCCGCCACATCGATCCGGGTTCCCGCATGGAGTCGACGATGTTCGACCAGACCTCCCGGAACCGTTCCGGCGACCCGGGAGCCGCGGTGATGCCGGCGTCCCCCTCGAAGGACATCTCCTCCACCAGCGCGATGTACGCCTGCGCCAGCAGCGTGTCCTTCGAGCCGTAGTGGTAGCCGATCGAGGCGAGGTTGGTCCCCGACTCCTTGACGATGTCCCGCGCGGTCGTCCGCAGGAACCCCTTCTCCAGCAGGCAGCGCTTGGCGCCCTCGAGCAGATCCTCACGGTGTCCCATGCACGGCATCATAGCGCCGATCCATACAGCCGTCCCAGACGAGTGACTTATACATACGTTCTATACATCTGTTTAAGACGGCCGTACAGTCGCCGTCATGACGAACCCGACGAGCACCACCACAACCCCGGCCGGCACCCTCGCCGGCCGTCGTGAATGGACCGCACTCGGCGTGCTGATGCTCCCGCTGCTGCTGGTCTCGATGGACGTCTCGGTCCTGTACTTCGCCATCCCGGCGATCAGCGCTGACCTGGAACCCAGCGGCACACAGCAACTGTGGATCTTCGACATCTACGGCTTCGTGCTGGCCGGGCTGCTGATGACGATGGGCTCGCTCGGCGACCGCGTCGGTCGCCGCAGGCTCCTCCTGATCGGCGCCGCCGCCTTCGGCACCGCCTCGGTCGTCGCGGCCTACGCCGACAGCGCCGGGACCCTGATCGCCGCCCGCGCGGTCCTCGGCATCGGCGGCGCGACCCTGATGCCGTCGACGATGGCGCTGGTCCGCACGATGTTCACCGACCCCGGCCAGCGCGCGAAGGCGATCGGGCTGTGGTCCGGCGTGATGACGGCCGGTGTCGCGCTCGGTTCGGTGATGAGCGGAGTGCTGGTGCAGTACTTCTGGTGGGGCTCGGTCTTCCTGGTCAACCTGCCGGCGATGGCGCTGCTGCTGCTCCTGGGCCCGTTCCTGCTGCCTGAGTCGCGCGACCCCGAGCCCGGCCGCTTCGACTGGCCGAGCGTCCCGCTCTCGATGGCGGCCGTGCTCCCCGTCGTCTACGGCCTGAAGGAGATCCCCTCCGAGGGCTGGCACGTCCGGTACGTCGTCTCGGTCACCGTCGGCCTGCTCTTCGCGGCGGTCTTCGTCCACCGCCAGCGCACGACGGCGCACCCCATGATCGACCCGGTCCTGTTCCGTGGCCGCGGTTTCGCCCCCTCGGTGGTGCTCAACCTCCTCGCCACGTTCGGCATGATGGGATCGGCCTTCTTCACCACGCAGTACCTGCAGTCCGTGCTCGGCAAGAGCGCGCTGGAAGCCGCTCTGTGGGCGCTGCTCCCCTCCGTGCCGATCGGCATGACGGCCCCGCTGGCGACCGCCCTGGTCCAGAAGGGCACCAACCGCGCGTACGTCGTCACCGCGGGCTTCGTGATCGCCGCGGTCGGCTACGCCCTGCTGTCCCTGGCCGGCACCGACTCGCTCTGGCTCGTCCTGGTGGCCTGCGGCGTCCTCGCGTCCGGCATCGTCATGGTCGTCTCCCTGATCACCGACCTCGCGCTGGGCAGCGCCCCGGCGGAGCGGGCGGGCTCGGCGGCGTCGCTGATGGAGACGGCCGCGGAGTTCGGCGGCGCGCTGGGCATGGCGATCCTCGGCTCCATCGGTACGGCGGTCTACCGCCACGAGATCCCGGCGTCGGCGCCGGACGCGGCACACGAGACCCTGGGCGGCGCGCTGGCGGTCGCCGACCGCGTGCCGGGCCTGGCGACGGCGGCGCGGGAAGCCTTCACCAACGGCATGCAGGGCGCGGCGATCGCGGGCGCGGTGCTGCTGGCCGGGGCGGCCGCGGTGGCGGCGACATACGGGCGCCGGACGAGCTGACCAACTCAGCCCGTCCGGCGCCAAAGGGACCTCAGACCAGGTTCACCGAGCGGGCGAACGTCGCCCCGATCTCCGTCTCCACCTCGGCCAGCACCCCGGAGGGCACCGTGTCGTCGACGGTCAGCACGGCCAGCGCCTCGCCGCCCGCGACCGAACGGGACACCTGCATGCCCGCGATGTTGATCCCCGCCTCGCCGAAGATCCGGCCCACGGTGCCGACGACACCGGGACGGTCCTCGTACCGCAGCACCACCATGTGGTCGGCGAGTGCGAGGTCCACGTCGTACTCGCCCACCGCGACGATCTTCTGCAGGTGCTTCGGACCGGCCAGCGTGCCGGAGACCGAGACCTCCTCGCCGCTGCCGAGCGTGCCGCGGACGGTGACGACGTTGCGGTGGTCGGTCGCCTCCGAGCTGGTCGTCAGCCGCACCTCGACGCCGCGCTCCTGGGCGAACAGCGGGGCGTTGACGTACGAGACGGTCTCGTCGACGACGTCCTCGAAGACACCCTTGAGGGCTGACAGCTCCAGCACCTTCACGTCGTGCTGGGTGATCTCGCCGTACACCTCGACGTCGAGGCGGACCGCGACCTCGCCCGCGAGCGCGGTGAAGATGCGGCCGAGGCGCTCGGCGAGCGGCAGTCCGGGCTTGACGTCCTCGGCGATCACACCGCCCTGCACGTTCACCGCGTCCGGCACCAGCTCGCCGGCGAGCGCGAGCCGCACCGACCGGGCGACGGCGATACCGGCCTTCTCCTGCGCCTCGTCGGTGGAGGCACCGAGGTGCGGGGTGCTGACGACCTGGTCGAACTCGAACAGCGGCGAGTCGGTGCAGGGCTCCTTGGCGTACACGTCGAGACCGGCACCGGCGACCCGGCCCTCCTTGAGGGCGGAGTACAGCGCCGCCTCGTCGACGATCCCACCGCGCGCGGCGTTGACGATCCGTACGCTCGGCTTGACCTTGCGCAGCGCCTCGTCGCCGATCAGGCCGACGGTCTCCGGGGTCTTCGGGAGGTGGACGGTGATGAAGTCGGAGACCTCGAGCAGCTCGTCCAGCGACAGCACCTTCACGCCCATCTGCGCGGCGCGGGCGGGCTGGATGTAGGGGTCGTAGGCGACGACCTTCATGCCGAAGGCGGACATGCGCTGCGCGACGAGCGCGCCGATGCGGCCGAGGCCGACGACACCGAGGGTCTTCTCGGCGAGCTCGACGCCCGTGTACTTGCTGCGCTTCCACTCGCCGTTCTTCAGCGCTGCGTTGGCCTGCGGGATGTGGCGGGCGGTGGCGATGAGCAGACCGCAGGCGAGTTCCGCGGCGGTCACGATGTTCGAGGTGGGTGCGTTGACGACCATCACGCCGGCCTTGGTGGCGGCGGAGACGTCGACGTTGTCCAGGCCGACGCCGGCTCGTGCGACGACCTTCAGCTTGTGCGCGGCGGCGATCGCCTCGGCGTCGACCTTGGTCGCCGAGCGGATCAGGATGGCGTCGACGTCGGCGATGGCAGGGAGCAGTTCGGCTCGGTCCGCTCCGTTGCAGTGCCGGATCTCGAAGTCCGGGCCAAGCGCGTCCACGGTCGCGGGCGACAGCTCTTCCGCGATGAGTACCGTGGCTTTTTTGCTGGGGTTCGAGCTCACGTGAGTCCTCACAAGTCCAATGCGGACGGCCGTCCCGACGGCCGCTGGCGGTGGAGGGGCTAGCCGCGTGGAGACGCACGACATTGTGGGCCTGACGCGTATGTATACGGCAGTGTAGTGGTGTGGCGGGCAGAGTCCTGCGCCTCTGCGGAAGGATCACCCGTCCGTGATGCGACGGGTTGGACAAAGGGCCGGAGCAGTGCGCTCCGGCCCCGTGACCGTGAGGCTTACGCCTCCTCGTCCACCCAGCTCATCAGCTTGCGGAGCTGCTTGCCCGTGGTCTCCAGCAGGTGGTCGGCGTCCTGCTGCTTGTACTCGTTGTACTTCTTCAGACCGCCGTGGTACTCGGCCATCCACTCGCGGGCGAAGGTGCCGTCCTGGATCTCGGCGAGGACCTTCTTCATCTCGGCCTTGGTGGCGTCGGTGATGATGCGCGGGCCGGTGACGTAGTCGCCCCACTCGGCGGTCTCGGAGACGGACCAGCGCATCTTCTCCAGGCCGCCCTCGTACATGAGGTCGACGATCAGCTTGAGCTCGTGCAGGCACTCGAAGTAGGCGATCTCCGGCTGGTAGCCCGCCTCGACCAGGGTCTCGAAGCCGGCCTTGACCAGGGCGGAGGTGCCACCGCACAGCACGGCCTGCTCGCCGAAGAGGTCGGTCTCGGTCTCCTCGGTGAACGTCGTCTTGATGACGCCGGCGCGGGTGCCGCCGATGCCCTTCGCGTACGACAGGGCGAGCGCGAAGCCGTTACCGGTCGCGTCCTGCTCGACGGCCACGATGCAGGGAACGCCGCGGCCCTCCTCGTACTGGCGGCGCACCAGGTGGCCCGGGCCCTTGGGGGCGACCATGCAGACGTCGACGTTCGCCGGGGGCTTGATGAAGTCGAAGCGGATGTTCAGGCCGTGGCCGAAGAACAGCGCGTCGCCGTCCTTGAGGTTGTCCTTGATGGACTCCTCGTAGACCTGGGCCTGGATCGGGTCCGGCACCAGGATCATGATGACGTCGGCCTCGGCGGCGGCCTCCGACGGCGTCACCACGCGCAGGCCCTGCTCCTCGGCCTTCGCCTTGGACTTGGAGCCCTCGTGCAGACCGACGCGGACGTCGACACCCGAGTCACGGAGCGACAGCGCGTGGGCGTGGCCCTGGCTGCCGTAACCGATGACCGCGACCTTGCGGCCCTGGATGATGGACAGGTCGGCGTCGGCGTCGTAGAACAGCTCGGCCACTTTGGGTTCTCTCCTTGGAGTACTGGTGTTGCGTCCCACCGTATGACGGGGGGCGGAGGTGAGGTTCGGGGGTCTCGGTATACGGGCGGCCGAAGCCGCCCGTATGGCCTCACGCGCTGCGGTCGAGGGCGCGCAGCGAGCGGTCCGTGATCGAGCGCGCGCCGCGCCCGATGGCGATCGTGCCGGACTGGACGAGCTCCTTGATGCCGTACGGCTCCAGCATCTTGAGCATGGCCGAGAGCTTCTCGCTGCTGCCGGTGGCCTCGATGGTGACGGCCTCCGGGGAGACGTCGACGGTCTTGGCGCGGAACAGCTGGACGATCTCGACGATCTGCGAGCGCGTCTCGTTGTCGGCCTTCACCTTCACCAGAACGAGTTCGCGCTGAACGGCCTGCGAGGGCTCCAGCTCGACGATCTTCAGGACGTTGACCAGCTTGTTGAGCTGCTTGGTCACCTGCTCCAACGGGAGGTCCTCGACGCCCACCACGATGGTGATGCGGGAGATGTCGGGGTGCTCGGTGACGCCGACCGCGAGCGAGTCGATGTTGAAGCCGCGGCGGGAGAAGAGGGCGGCGATCCTGGCCAGGATGCCCGGGGTGTTCTCCACCAGGACCGAGAGCGTGTGCTTGGACATGGTCTTTTTACGTCTCTCTCGCTCAGTCGTCTTCGTTGTCGCCGAAGTCGGGGCGGACGTCCCGGGCGGCCATGATCTCGTCGTTGGAGGTGCCGGCGGCGACCATCGGCCACACCATCGCGTCCTCGTGCACGACGAAGTCGACGACGACCGGGCGGTCGTTGATGGCGTTCGCCTCCGCGATGACCTTGTCCAGGTCGTCCGGGGACTCGCAGCGCAGGCCCACGCAGCCCATCGCCTCGGACAGCTTCACGAAGTCCGGCACGCGGGTGCCGCGGGCGTCCGGGTTGACGTCGTCGGGGCCGGAGTGCAGCACGGTGTTGGAGTAGCGCTGGTTGTAGAAGAGGGTCTGCCACTGGCGGACCATCCCGAGGGCGCCGTTGTTGATGATGGCGACCTTGATCGGGATGTTGTTCAGGGCGCAGGTGGTGAGTTCCTGGTTGGTCATCTGGAAGCAGCCGTCGCCGTCGATCGCCCAGACCGTCTGGTCCGGGGCGCCGGCCTTGGCGCCCATGGCGGCCGGGACCGCGTAGCCCATCGTTCCGGCGCCGCCGGAGTTCAGCCAGGTCGCGGGCTTCTCGTACCGGATGAAGTGCGCGGACCACATCTGGTGCTGGCCGACGCCCGCCGCGAAGATCGTGTTCTCGGGGGCGAGCTGTCCGATCCGCTCGATGACCTGCTGCGGGGACAGCGAGCCGTCCTCGGGCTGGTCGTAGCCGAGCGGGTAGGTCTCGCGCCACCGGGACAGGTCCTTCCACCAGGCGCTGTAGTCGCCCTGGTGGCCCTCGGCGTGCTCCTTCTGGACGGCCTGGACGAGGTCGGCGATCACCTCGCGCGCGTCACCGACGATCGGGACGTCCGCGGCGCGGTTCTTGCCGATCTCCGCGGGGTCGATGTCAGCGTGGACGATCTTGGCGTACGGGGCGAAGCTGTCCAGCTTGCCGGTGACGCGGTCGTCGAAGCGGGCTCCGAGGGCGACGATCAGGTCGGCCTTCTGCAGCGCGGTGACGGCGGTGACCGCACCGTGCATGCCCGGCATTCCCACGTGCAGCGGGTGGCTGTCGGGGAACGCGCCGAGCGCCATCAGGGTGGTGGTGACGGGCGCTCCGGTGAGCTCGGCGAGGACCTTGAGCTCGGCGGTGGCGTGTGCCTTGATGACACCGCCGCCGACGTAGAGGACGGGCCGCTTGGCGGAGGTGATGAGCTTCGCGGCCTCGCGGATCTGCTTGGCGTGCGGCTTGGTCACCGGACGGTAGCCGGGCAGGTCCATCACCGGCGGCCAGGAGAAGGTGGTCTTCGCCTGGAGGGCGTCCTTGGCGATGTCGACCAGGACCGGGCCGGGGCGGCCGGTGGAGGCGATGTGGAAGGCCTGCGCGATCACGCGCGGGATGTCCTCGGCCTTGGTGACCAGGAAGTTGTGCTTGGTGATCGGCATGGTGATGCCGACGATGTCCGCCTCCTGGAAGGCGTCCGTGCCGATCGCCTTGGAGGCCACCTGCCCGGTGATCGCCACGAGCGGCACCGAGTCCATGTGGGCGTCCGCGATGGGCGTGACGAGGTTGGTGGCGCCGGGGCCCGAAGTGGCCATGCAGACACCGACCTTGCCGGTGGCCTGCGCGTAGCCGGTGGCCGCGTGGCCGGCGCCCTGCTCGTGCCGGACCAGGACGTGACGCACCCGGGTCGAGTCCATCAGGGGGTCGTACGCGGGAAGGATCGCACCGCCGGGAATGCCGAATACCGTGTCGGCCCCGACCTCCTCGAGAGAGCGGATGAGGGACTGCGCACCCGTGACGTGTTCGGGGGCGGACTGCTGTCCTCCGGATCGGGGCCGCGGCTGCGGATGGGCCCCGGTGGCCTGCTCGGTCATCGTCGGTCTCTTCTCGATGCTGAGGGTTTTTGCGAGGTTTGTGCGGTGTTCGGCTGCTGCACGAAAAGTGCCTGTGCAACAAAAAACCCCTCGTGCCGTAAGGCAAGCGAGGGGAGCGCGCCGGGTGGAGGTCGCTGAGCGATGGAGGGCTCAGCGTCAGCCGACGCGCTTTCCAAGTACGAGAATTCGGGTGCGCATGGCATTGACCCTCCCCCCGACGCGCACCACGTGTCAAGTGGGTGGGACGGGAGTCTCATTATGTGAGCGCAGCGCGGTTCCGCCTCCCAGCACCGCGGTCACACTCCCTGTGTACACCCCCGCGCCGCCTCTTTCCATCGCGGCGAACGCGGGTTCGATCGGACTGTGCGGCACCGGATAGTGGCCGGATCCCAGCGCTCTGCGCAGCCGGTACTCGTCCAGCGGACCGGAGAAGGCCATGCCCCGTCCATGGGTGCAGCCCATGGCCCGCAGGGCGACGACCTGTTCGGGCAGGTCCACGCCGTCGGCGACGGTCTGCAGCCCGAGGTCGTTCGCTATCCTGAGCAGCCCGGTGGTGATCTTGTGCAGCCGTGCAGACTCCACGACGCCCTCGACCAGGCCGCGGTCGAGTTTGAGCACGTCGACGGGGAGCCTGCGCAGGCCCGTGATCGCCGCGTAGCCGCCGCCGAAGCCGTCCAGGGCGATCCGGACGCCGTGCCGGCGCAGGGCGCCCAGTCTGCGCTCCAGTTCGTCCAGGGAGACGCGCGGGTCCATGTCGCACAGCTCGATCACCAGCGAACCGGACGGCAGTCCGTGCCGGGTCAGCAGGGTCTCGATCGAGCCGACCGGCATCGACCGGTCCAGCAGCCGCCGGGCGCCGACCCGGACGGCAACGGGCACGCCGAGCCCCGTCGCGGTGCGCTCGGCGGCCTGTTTCACGGCCTCCTCCAGCAGCCAGCGGTCCAGGTCGGCCGTCTTGTCGCTGTCCTCGGCGACCCGCAGGAACTCGGCCGGGGTGAACAGCACTCCCTGGGACGAGCGCCAGCGCGCCTGCGCCTCGACCGACGTGATCCGGCCGTCCTCCAGGCAGACCACGGGCTGGTGCAGCAGCGCGAACTCGCCGTCGTGCAGCGCGGCACGCAGGCGCGTGGCCAGCTCCGCCTTGCGTAGGACGTCCTGCTGCATCTGGGGCGCGTACAGCTCGACGCGGCCCTTGCCGCCTGCCTTGGCGCGGTACATGGCGAGGTCGGCGTTGCGCAGCAACTCGCCCGCCCCGAGACCGGGTTCGGCGAAGGCTACGCCGATGGAGGCGGCCACCCGGACATCGTTGCCGTCGATGAGGTAGGGCTGCGAGAGCGTGATCCTGAGGCGGTCGGCGAGCTCCAGGATGTGACGTTCGCGGGCGGTGCGGTCCCGGGCGCCGTCGCCGACGATCAGGGCCGCGAACTCGTCGCCGCCGAGCCGGGACGCGGTGTCGCCGTGCCGGACCGCGTCCTGGAGTCTGCGGGCGGCCTGGACGAGCAGTTCGTCGCCGGCCTGGTGTCCGATGGTGTCGTTGACCGCCTTGAAGCCGTCGAGGTCGATGAACAGGACGGCGGTGCCGCGCAGGGCGGCGCCCCGGTCGGAGGCGCGACGGCCGGACAGGGCCTGCTGGACCCGCTTGGTGAACAGGGCGCGGTTGGGCAGGTCGGTGAGCGGGTCGTGCTCGGCGTTGTGCTGCAACTGCGCCTGCAGCCGCACTCGTTCGGTGACGTCCCGGCTGTTGAAGAGGAGACCGCCGTGGTGGCGGTTGACGGTGGACTCCACGTTGAGCCAGCCCCCGTCACCGGACCGGAAGCGGCACTCGATGCGGGTGGTGGGTTCCTCATGGGGGCTGGCGGCGAGGAAACGGCGCACCTCGTGCACCACGCAGCCCAGGTCCTCCGGGTGGATGAGACTGGCCAGTTCGCTGCCCACCAGTTCCTCGGCGGGGCGTCCGTAGACCCCGGCGGCGGCCGGGGAGACGTACCGGAGGACGCCGCTGGGGGCGGCGATCATGATGACGTCGCTGGAGCCCTGCACCAGGGAGCGGAAGTGGTTCTCCTTCTGCGCGAGTTCCTGGGTGAGGGTGATGTTGTCGAGCAGCATGATGCCCTGGCGCGTCACGAGGGCGAGCACGACCGTGCCCCCGGTGATGAGCACCACGCGGTCGACGCTGCGGCCGCTGAGGACGTTGTAGAGGATCCCCAGGGTGCAGACGGCGGCGGCGAGGTAGGGCGTGAGGGCGGCCAGGGAGCCGGCGATGGGCCGGGCGGCCGGGTACCGGCTGGGATCGCCGCCGTGCGGGGGCGTGTGGTGCTGGTGCGTGCCGGGGCGCCGGCCCGGCAGGTGTTCGTGCACCACGCGCGTGTGACCGTCCTCCTCCGGGTGGGCGTGCCGGGGCGCGGCCCAGGGGGCGTACGCGAGCAGCAGGGAGCCGGCGAACCAGCCCGCGTCGAGCAGCTGGCCCGAGTGGTAGTGGTCACGCAGCAGCGGGGAGGTGAACAGGGCGTCGCACATCACCGTGAGCGCGAGGGCGCCGATGGCGGTGTTGACGGCCGTGCGGTTGACCGCCGAGCGCCGGAAGTGCAGCGCGAGCACCATGCTGACCAGGGCGATGTCCAGCAGCGGGTACGCCAGTGACAGCGCGGTCTGCGCCACGCTCGGCCCGTCGAACCGGGCCGCCTGGGCGAGCGCGAGGCTCCACGACAGGGTCAGCAGCGAGCCGCCGATCAGCCAGGCGTCCAGCACGAGGCAGATCCAGCCGGCCTTGGTCACGGGCCGCTTGGCGAGCACCAGCAGCCCCACGATGGCGGGCGGCGCGAAGCACAGGAAGAACAGGTCGGCGTAGCTGGGGCTGGGCACCTGCTCGCCGAGGACGACCTCGTACCACCCCCAGACCGCGTTGCCCAGGGACGTCATCGTCGCGGACAGGGCGAACAGCAGCCAGGCGGGTCGAAAGCGGACACCGCGACTGCGGGAGCGGAGGAAGCAGGACACCGCCGCGGTCGCGGCCGCGGCGGCCAGGCCGAAGTCACCCATGATCAGGGAGAGTTCGTTCGAACCCCAGTCGATCGCGGAACCGACGGCGTATCCCGCGCAGACCAGGGCCAGGACGAGTTGGCGGACCAGGGTGCTCCCGCCGCGGCCGACGGCCGGCGGGTTCGGCGACCGCTGCCCCGGCGAGGGCTGTGGCCGCACTCCGTCCAGGGTGGTCGTGACAGGCGGCGGCGAGGTCACCGGGCCCTCCCGGTCCGCGCCGCTCCCGGGTCCCAAGGGTCCCGGTGCGCAGGGTGCGCATGCCTCCTGCGGCTGCTGTGCCTGCGGTGGTGATGGCTGTGACGGCAGCCGTGGCTGCCGCGTCTGCGGGTCGCCGTGGGCGAGGGTCGCCGCCGGCGGCCTCGCCGCGTCGGATCGTTCGTCCATAGGCCGTGCATCGCCCGTCGCCCCCCTCACAGTCTGAAATGTCCGTCCCCGGCGCCGAAACGGTGCGCGGCGCAGCCCCTGCTCGGGACGATACACCAGTCTCGTCACTCAGGGACATAGTTCCTCTACGCTCCGTAACGACCAGCGGCGATGCGAGCACGTACCGCGTCCGGAAGATTGCGGAGGGTACCGGAAGCGGATGACGCGCCGGTTGCGCGCCCGCGCTCGACCGCGCCCGTCCGTGCGCTACTCGCCGGTCGGACCCGTCGTAAGGATCACGTTGGCGAGGGGCTCCTGGTTCACGAACCGTGTCAGCTGGTTCACGATGAGTCGCTTCGCGCGGGGCAGGAACGCGGAGGTGGGTCCCCCCACATGGGGACTGATGAGCACGCCGGGCGCCGTCCACAGGGGGTGCTCGCGGGGCAGCGGTTCCGGGTCGGTGACGTCGAGCGCGGCGGTGATGCGGCCGCTCTCCAGCTCGGCGAGCAGCGCCTTCGTGTCGACGACGGAGCCGCGCGCGACGTTGACGAGGAGCGCTCCGTCCTTCATCCGGGCCAGGAAGTCGGCGCCCGCGAGGCCGCGCGTGGACTCGGTCAGGGGCGTGATCAGGACGACGACGTCCGCCTCGGGCAGCAGCCGGGGCAGATCGGTGAGCGGATGCACGGGGCCGCGCTCCGTGGTGCGCGCGGAGCGCGCGACGCGCGCCACCCGCGCGACCTCGAACGGCACGAGCCGGTCCTCGATGGCGGATCCGATCGCCCCGTACCCGACGATGAGCACGTTCTTGTCGGCCAGGGCGGGCCGGAAGCCACCCCGCCACTCCCCCAGGTCCTGGCCGCGCACGAAGTCGGGGACGCCGCGCAGGGAGGCGAGGATCAGCGTCAGGGCCAGCTCGGCGGTACTCGCTTCGTGCACACCGCGCGCGTTGCAGACGGGGACGCCGGGACGCAGGTGCCGCAGACCGGGTTCCAGGCTGTCGATGCCGGCCGACAGCGTCTGGACGACCTGGACGGAGTCGAGCAGCGGCAGGGGACGTACGACGATCTCGGCGGGCTTCATGTAGGGGACGACGTAGTAGACGCAGTCGGCCGGGTCGGCGGGGAAGTCCTCCTCGCCGTTCCAGAAGCGGTAGTCGAGGCCGTCGGGGAGCCCCTCTATCTCGTCCGGGGGAATCGGAAGCCACACGTCAGCAGTCATGTCAGGAGGCTATGTCAGGCCGCCCGGAGCGCAGAGGTTAGGTTGGGGGATCCGTCAGAAGGAGGGTCACGGGCAGGTGGAGCGCAGGACGATGGGCGCGGGGGCCCTCGCGGTGGGGGCCGTCGGCCTGGGGTGCATGCCGATGAGCTGGGCCTACAGCGGGTCGCGGCAGCGCGGCGAGGAGTCGCTCAGGGCGGTCCACCGGGCGCTGGACGCGGGCTCGTCGCTCCTGGACACGGCCGACATGTACGGCCCGTTCACCAACGAGCTGCTGGTGGGGCGGGTGCTCAAGGAGCGGCGCGCGGACGCCTTCGTGTCGACGAAGGTGGGGCTGCTGGTCGGAGAGCAGCACATCGTCGCCAACGGCCGTCCCGGCTATGTGAGGCGGGCCTGCGACGCGTCGCTGCGCCGTCTGCAGACGGACGTGATCGACCTCTACCAGTTGCACCGCGCGGACCCCGAGGTCCCGGTCGAGGAGACGTGGGGCGCGATGGCGGAGCTCGTCCGGGCGGGGAAGGTACGGGCGTTGGGGCTGTGCGCGGTGGGCGCGCGGGGCGGCCGGCGCTCGGGCGGGGGCCTGCACGACGCGACGATCAAGCAGCTGCGGCGGGTCCAGCAGGTGTTCCCGGTGAGCGCGGTGGAGGCCGAACTGTCGGTGTGGTCGCCGGAGGCGCTGGAGTCGCTGCTGCCGTGGTGCGAGGCGCGCGGCGTCGGCTTCCTCGCCGCGATGCCGCTCGGCAACGGCTTCCTGACCGGCACCCTCACCCCGGGCGAGGGCTTCGAACCGGACGACGTCCGCGCCCGCCACCCCCGCTTCACCGCCGAGATGATGGCCGCCAACCAGCCGATCGTGGCCGGTCTGCGCCGCGTCGCGGCCCGCCACGGCGAGGACGTCACGCCCGCCCAGGTCGCGCTGGCGTGGGTGCTGGCGCAGGGCCGGCACGTGATCCCGGTCCCGGGCACCAAGCGGGAGCGGTGGGCGGCGGAGAACGCGGCGGCGGCCGGGCTGTCCCTGACACCGCAGGACCTGGCCGAAATCTCACGACTGCCGGGCGCGCGCGGGTCATGGGAGTGAGGCGGTCGCGATTGGGCCGCGGGTGATCGGGAACCTGTGAGCCGCGGGCGGTGTGACAGAGGTGGAACCTGCCGCTGGACCGCCGCGTGAAGGGACCGGGACCGTGCTACGACGAGCTGTACCGGCGTTGCTGGCCACCACCGCGCTCCTGTTGACCGCCGGTTGCTCCGCGGGCTCTGGCGGTACGACACCGGGGGGAGCGTCGGCGGTCACGTCCCCGGCGCCGGACACGGCCGGCAAGACGCCGCCTCCCAAGGGCTCCGTCAAGGTGCTGCGCACCGTCGCCACGGGCCTGAACACCCCGTGGGGCCTGGCCCCGCTCCCCGGCGACGGCGGCCTGCTGGTCGCCTCCCGCGACCAGGCGACGATCACGAAGGTCGACGAGAGGACGGGCGGGAAGACGGAGCTGGGCAAGGTGGCCGGGGTCTCCCCCGCGGGCGAGGGCGGCCTGCTCGGCATCGCCCTGTCCCCGCACTACGCCTCGGACCACATGATCTACGCCTACTTCACCTCGGCCTCCGACAACCGCATCGTCCGTCTGCCCTACGACCCGCGGAAACCGGCCGGCGAGCAGCTGGGCACCCCGGACACGATCTTCAAGGGCATCCCCAAGGGCCCCATCCACAACGGCGGCCGGATCGCCTTCGGCCCGGACGGGATGCTGTACGCGGGCACGGGTGAGAGCGGCGAGCGGGGCCTGGCCCAGGACAGGAAGTCGCTGGGCGGCAAGATCCTGCGTCTGACCCCGGAGGGCGCTCCGGCCCCCGGCAACCCGTTCCCGGGCTCCGCGGTGTACACCTACGGTCACCGCAACGTCCAGGGCCTGGCCTGGGACGGCGAACGGCACCTGTTCGCCTCGGAGTTCGGCCAGGACACCTGGGACGAGCTCAACGCGATCAAGGCGGGGGACAACTACGGCTGGCCGGACGCCGAGGGCAGGTCCTCCAACCCCGAGTACCACAACCCGATGGCCCAGTGGCACACCGACGAGGCCTCCCCCAGCGGACTCGCCTACGCCCAGGGCTCCCTGTGGATGGCCGCCCTCAGGGGCGAGCGACTGTGGCGCATCCCCCTCGCCGGCACGAAGGCCTCGGCCGACCCCCAGTCCTTCCTCGAGGGCGCGTACGGCCGCCTGCGCACGGTGGCCCCGGCGGGCGGCGACAGGCTGTGGCTGACGACCAGCAACACGGACGGAAGGGGCACACCGAAACCGGGCGACGACCGGATCCTGGAGGTGGAAGTGACCTAGCCCCTCGGTCCCCCCTCGGCGGTTTCCTCCGTCTCCGGCCTCGGCGGCCGCACCACGACCTTTCCGGACGCCAGGTCTATCGGCCCACGCCCGGGATCGTTGTCACCGACGTCCTCCCGGGTCAGCTCCAGCCGGTTCTGCTCGTCCCGGGTGTGCTTGCGGCCGGGCGCGAACAGCTCCTCGAAAGCGTTGAACACGGCGCCTCCCTGTGCCGGTCACCTTCAGCGTACGTCTCACCCCGCCGCCGTGAGCGGGTCCACCGCCGACAGCCCCACCCGATGGGCCACCGCCGCCGCCTCTCCCCTCCCGGAGACGCCCAGCTTGGCCAGGATGTTCGAGACGTGGACGCTGGCCGTCTTCGGCGAGATGAAGAGCTGCTCGGCGATCTGGCGGTTGGTGCGGCCGGCGGCGACCAGAGCGAGGACGTCGCGTTCGCGGCTGGTGAGGCCGAGTGCTCCGACGGGGTCGGCGGGCCGCTGATCCGGGACCCGGTTCAGGGCGAGCCGGGCCCGCCGGGCGAGCAGCGCGGCGGCCTCGGCGAGCGGGCGGGCACCGAGGTCGTCGGCGACGGTGTGGGCCAGCCGCAGCAGCTCGCCGGCACGGTCGCGCTCCTCGTCGCCGCCGATCGCCAGCAGCGCCTCGGCGAGTCGGTGGCGGACCCGGGCGAGGTCGTAGGGCCGATCCAGGCACTCGAAGGCGGTGACCACGTCCGACCAGGTGTCCGGGGTGTCCCGGCCCTCGGCACGGGCGAGTTCGGCCCGTACCCACTTCTCGTGGGCGCGCCAGATGGGGGTGGCGGTGGTGGCCTTCCTGGCCGCGTCGAGGAGCCGTTGGAGCACGGCGGCCCTGCCCTGGGCGGCGGCCGGCAGGTCGCGGGCGTCGGCCTCGGCGGTGGCGGCGGCCACCAGCAGGGGCCAGCCGTAGCGCTGGGTGCCGGCGGGGAGGCCGCCGTCCAGGGCGCGGGCCAGTTCGGCGCGGGCGTCGAGGAGCCGGCCCTCGCCGACGGCCACGCCGATCGCGATGCGGGAGAGCAGCAGGGTGTGCTGGGGCATGGGGTCGTGGATGCCCAGGTAGCCGTGTGCGGCGGCCAGTTGGCGGCCGGCTTCGGACAGGTCGCCGCGGGCGAGGGCGATGTGGGCCAGGCACATGGCCCCGTCGCCCTGGGGTTTGGCGCCGCGGCCCGCCCGCAGGACACCGGCCGCGGCCTCGATGGCCTCGTCCCAGCGGCCGAGCGAGTACAGCGCCTCGGACAGGTTGGCCCACACCCAGGACTCCGGGTCGCGCAGGCCGAACCTCCGGGTGAAGGCCAGCCCCTCCTCGAGGAGGGGTACGGCCTCCCGGGTGCGGCCGACCGCGTCGAGTTCGGCGGGGAGGTTGACGAAGGCGCGGCCGGCGACCCGGACGACACCCTCCGCCAGAGCGAGCTCCTTGACCTCGGTCATGTCGGCGAGGCCCGCCTCGACGGAGCCGGCGTCGACCATCAGGGCCCCGAGGGTGAGGCGGGCGTTGAGCTCGATCTCCCGGGCACCGACCATGCGGCCGTACTCCACGGCGCGCTCGGCGGCCGTGAGGGCGTCGGGGCCGGGTTCGTGGAGCATCAGCCAGCCCGCGACCGTGTCCAGGACCTCGGCGTGCACCTCGGACGGGGGCAGCCCGCGCACCAGTTCCTGGGCGGTGGCCAGTTCCTGCCAGCCGTCCCCGCGGGCCAGCGCCTGCACCAGCCGGGAGCGCTGGACCCAGAACCAGGCGGCGCGCAGCGGATCGTGCTCGTCCTCCAGCAGGTGCAGCGCCCTCCTGGTGATCTTCAGGGCGCGTTCCCGCTCGCCGCTCAGCCGGCCGGCGCCGGCGGCCTCGGCCATGAGGTCGAGGTAGTGCAGCGGGGTGGTGGCGGGGTCGCAGCCGCAGGGGGCGTAGACCTCGCAGTAGTCGCCGAGTCGCAGCGCGGCCCGTACGTCCTCGGGGGCGGTGTCCCACAGCTCCATCGCCCGTTCCAGGAGCCGGAGTTGCTCGCTGTAGGCGTGGCGGCAGCGGGCCTCGACGGAGGCGTCCAGGACGGCGGGCAGCGCCTTGGCGGCGTCGTGGGCGTGGTACCAGTAGCTGGCCAGGCGCATGATCCGCTCGTCGGCGGGGACGAGCGTGGGGTCGGCGTCCAGGGCCTCGGCGTACCGCCGGTTGAGCCGGGAGCGTTCGCCGGGCAGCAGGTCGTCGCCGACGGCCTCGCGGACCAGGGAGTGGCGGAAGCGGTAGCCGTCGCCGGCCGGGGTGGCGAGCAGGATGTTGGCGCCCACTGCGGCTCGCAGCGCCTCGATCAGGTCGTCCTCGGCGAGCCGGGCGACGGCGGCGAGCAGCCGGTACTCGACGGTGGAGCCGCCCTCGGCGACGATCCGGGCGACCCGCTGGGCGCTCTCCGGCAGGCCTTCGACCCGGACCAGGAGCAGGTCGCGCAGGGAGTCCGTGAGGCCGGTGCAGCAGCCGTCGTTCGCGGCGACGGCGAGTTCCTCGACGAAGAAGGCGTTGCCGTCGGAGCGTTCGAAGATGTCGTCGACCTGCCCGGGGTCGGGTTCGGCGGCGAGGATGCCGGCGATCTGGCGGCCGACCTCCTGCCGGTTGAAGCGGGCGAGTTCGATGCGGTGGACGGTGCGCAGCCGGTCGAGTTCGGCCAGCAGCGGGCGCAGGGGGTGGCGGCGGTGGATGTCGTCGGCGCGGTAGGTGGCGAGGACGACGAGGCGGCCGGTGCGCAGGGTGCGCAGCAGGTAGGACAGGAGGTGGCGGGTGGAGGCGTCGGCCCAGTGCAGGTCCTCCAGGGCGACGACGACGGTGCGCTCGGCGGCGACGCGTTCCAGGAGGCGGGCGGTGAGTTCGAAGAGACGGGCCATGCCCTCCTCGTCGTGCCGGCCGCGGGAGGCTTCGCCGAGTTCGGGCAGCAGCCGGGCGAGTTCCTCCTCCTGTCCGGCCGCCGCGGCGGCCACTTCCTCGGGCAGTTCGCGGCGCAGTGTGCGCAGGGCGGTGGAGAAGGGGGCGAAGGGCAGGCCGTCGGCGCCGATCTCCACGCAGCCGCCGAGCGCGACGACGGCGCCGGCACGGCAGGCGGCGGTGGCGAACTCCTCCACCAGCCGGGTCTTGCCGACGCCGGCCTCTCCGCCGATCAGCAACGCCTGCGGCTCGCCCGTGGCGGCACGGGCGAGCGCGTCGTTCAGCGTTCCCAGCTCTTCGGTTCGGCCGACGAACACCCTGCTTACGGACCTGGTCTCCACGAGGGCGAGCATCGCATGAGGGTCCGGCGGGGCGGCACCGGTTTTCCGCGAGCCCTCGTGGAGTACCGCGCTCATGCGGCGCGGGCGGACCGGAGCCTGCGGAGGCGGGGCGTATGGGACTCGTCCTCCGTGGCGGGTCGTGCCTCGCGGCGGGCGGCGCGACGGCCCTGGGCGGCCTCGCGGGCCAGGCGCTCCTGCTCGGCCCGGTGGATCAGTTCGGCGGAGCGGAGGCGGGAGATCTCGTACTCGTACATGGTGTGTCCCTCGGTGAGTCGGTGCGGGCTTCGCTTTCTGCGATGTCCCAACCTTCGTCGGTGAGGGGGGTGCGCCACATCGGGAGAGTTCCGCATCTTCCGGGGCCGTGGGGGCCTTAGACGCGCAGGAGGGGCCTCAGGGGCTCCGTAAGGTGCTCACGGATGCCCTAAGACCCCTCAGGACCTGCGGGTACTCAGCGTGCCGAGGGCAGGCCGAGCAGGACGTCGGTGTACTTGAGGACGGCCAGCAGGAGGCCGATGACGCCGAGGGCGACACCGCCCCAGGCGACCGACTTGATCCACACGGGCTGCGGCCTGCCCGGGGCCCCGAACGCGGGACGGGCGAGGACCACGACGCCGACGATCAGCGCGAGCAGCGCGAAGACGCCGCCCCAGAACGCGGTGGCCTGCCAGGCGTCGCCGTAGCCCTCCTTGAGGAGCTTGCCGACGTTGGAGGAGGTGGCCGTCTGCGCGTGCAGCTGGCCGATGAGGGACTGGCGCGCGGAGGCGACGGTCCCGACCCAGCTGCCGGTCAGCGAGACGACACCGAGCGCGGCGGAGACGACGGCACCCGCGCCCTGGCCCACGCCGGAGGGCTCCTCCTCGGCGCCCGACGCGAGCACCTCACCGGCCCCGCTCTGCTCCTCCTCGGCCGTGGCCTCGGTCCCGGTGGCGTCCACGGCCTCCTCGTCGTGCTTCACTTCGGCGGCCTCACTCGTGCCTGCTTCGTCAACTGTCTTGATTCCCATGTCTGGCACCGTACGGACGCTCTCTGAGAGGGGTCTTAATGATCGTTGTGCTCGGCACGCGCGCGTGCTTCGCGCCACTCCGGGGCGAGGATCGACCACACCTCGAGGTCGTGCCGCACCCCACCATAGGGGTGCGCCTGGCGTCGTACCCCATCGCGGGTCATTCCCAGGCGCCGGGCGACGTTCAGGCTGGGGACGTTCCCCGAGGCGGCGACCCATTCGACGCGGTGGATGCCACGTTCCTCGACGGCCCAGTCGATCAGCACCCGCATCGCCCGGGTGATCAGCCCGCGCCCGGTGGCGGCGGGCTCCAGCCAGCAGCCGACCTCGGCGTTGCCGGTCGCGGCGTCGAAGTTCAGGGTGAGCACCCCGCCGACGAGTTTTCCGTCCAGCCAGATGCCGTGGTACGAGGCGCTGTCGGCGGCCCGCAGGTCGGCGTAGCGCTGGAGCGTGGCGCGCGCGGAGGGCACGTCGACGGCCTGCGAGCCGAACGGGATGAACCTCCCGATGAACTCTCTGCCGCGGTCCAGGTGCGCCAGGAACTCCTCGGCGTGCCAGGGCTCGAGCGGCCGCAGTTCGGCGCCCTCACCCAGTGGTATCGCGTACATCTCGCTGTTCCCCCTCCGCCAGTACGTCCGCCACCTCGGCGTCCGTGGCCGCTGCCAGCCTTTCATGGGCGGCGCGGCACTCGGGCGGTTCGATGCTGATGCGGGGCAGGCGCTGGTCCAGCCAGCGGGGCAGCCACCAGTTGGCGCCGCCGAGCAGGTGCATCAGGGCCGGGACGAGCAGGGTGCGCAGGACGAACGCGTCGAGGGCCACGGCGGAGGCGAGCGCGATGCCGAACATCGCTATCACGCGGTCGCCGCTGAGGACGAAGGCGAGGAAGACGGAGATCATGATCACCGCCGCGGAGTTGATCACCCGGCTGGTCTCGGCGAGCCCGACGCGGACGGCACGCCGGTTGTCGCCGGTCTCCAGCCACTCCTCGTACATCCGGCTGACCAGGAAGACCTGGTAGTCCATGGAGAGGCCGAAGAGCACCGACACCATGATCACGGGGAGGAAGGGCTCGATGGGGCCCGCACGGCCGAGGCCCAGCAGTTCGCTGCCCCATCCCCACTGGAAGATCGCGACGACGATGCCGAAGGCGGCGGCGACCGCGGCCACGTTCATCGCGGCGGCCTTCAGGGGGATGCCGAGGGAGCGGAAGGCCATGAGCAGCAGCAGACAGCCGAGGCCGATGACGACGCCGACGAACAGGGGCAGCTTGCCGACGATGACGGCCGCGAAGTCGTCGTACGACGCCGTCACACCGCCCACGTGGATGTCCAGGCTGGTGCCGGTCTCGGCGCGCGGCAGCACCTCGGTGCGCAGCCGGTCGACGAGGTCGCTGGTCTTCTGCGACTGGGGTTCGGAGGTCGGGACGATCGTGAAGTAGGCGATGTCGCCGCCGCCGTCGTAGGTGACCGGGGTCACCGAGGCGACGCCCTCGGTGATGCGGATGGTGGCGTCGAGGTTGTCGAGGGCGAGCTTGTCCTCTGCGCCGTCGACGCGCGTCACGAGCGTCAGCGGGCCGTTGACGCCGGGGCCGAAGCCCTCGGCGAGGAGGTCGTAGGCCTGCCGGGTGGTGGCCGACTTCGGGTCGTTGCCCTGGTCGGAGGTGCCCAGGTGGAGGGAGAGCGTGGGCAGCGCGAGGAGGGTCATCACGGCCAGCGCGACGACGCCGAGCACCTTCGGGTGGCGCTCCACGAACGCCGACCAGCGGTGGGCGAACCCGGTCGGCAGTTCGGGCTCCGGCCCGTGCTCCGCCAGTCGTCGCCGCTCGCGCCGGCTGAGGGCGCGCATGCCGATGAAGGAGAGCAGGGCCGGCAGCAGGGTCACGGAGGCGGCGACCGTCAGGACGACGGTCAGCGAGGCGGCCACGGCGACGCCGTTGAGGAAGCTGAGCTGGAGGATCAGCATCCCGAGCAGGGCGATGCAAACGGTGGCACCCGCGAAGACCACGGCCCGTCCGGTGGTCGCGACCGCGCCCGTGACCGCCTCGGTGACCGAGAGCCCGCGTTTGAGGCCGCGCCGGTGTCTGGTGACGATGAACAGGGCGTAGTCGATGCCGACGCCGAGCCCGATCAGCATGCCGAGCATGGGCGCGAAGTCGGCCACGGTCATGGCGTGCCCGAGCAGCCCTATGCCGGCGTACGCGGTGCCGACGCCGACCAGGGCGGTGGCGATGGGCAGCACCGAGGCGGCCGGCGAGCCGAAGGCGAGGAACAGCACGGCGGCCGCCACGACCACGCCGACGATCTCGGCGAGGTGGCCGCCGCTGGACTCCGTGAGGGCGACCGCGCTGCCGCCCAGCTCCACCTGGAGGCCATCGGCCGCAGCGGCCTTGGCGGTGTGCACGACCGCCTCGGCCTGGGACTTCTTGATGTCGGCGGCGCCGTGGTCGAAGGTGACGGTGGCGTACGCGGTGTGTCCGTCGGCGCTGATCCGGCCCGCTCCCTGGCCGTCGTAGGGGCTGCTCACGGAGGCCACGCCGGGCAGGGCGGCGATCTTGTCCAGGGCGCCGGTCATGGTCTGTTCGACGTCTGCGGCCCGGACGGTGCCGGACTTCACGTGCCAGACGACGGTGTCGCTGTCGCCGCCGAGCCCCGGGAAACCCTGCTGCAGCAGCCGGCTGGCGGCGCCCGACTCGGTGCCCGGGACCTCGTAGTCGTTCGAGTACGAGGAGCCGGTGACGGCCGCGGCGGCGCTGACCCCGCCGAAGGCGAGGAGCCAGACCACGACCGCGACGAGGCGGTGCCGAACACACCAGCGTGCAAGGGCTGCCACGAACGAGCTCCCAGGGGCGATATGTGGATCTTTGACCGGGAACAGTCGTTCACAACATGAACAGCCCGCAAAGAACGCATGAGCAATGCGAGGAATACTCTCGCAGGCGGAAGTGATCGTTTAGGCGATTCGTGGGCTTATTCACAAGAGTGCGAGGCAGATCACAGGACAGTAACGGACACTCTGTCGCCCGGACCGTCACCGCCACACGCGTACGGCCCCGGAGGTCCATTCCTCCGGGGCCGTACCGCACCTGCTCAGCCCTCGCTGACGCCGAGCTTCTCCAGGATCAGCTCCTTGACGCGGGCCGCGTCGGCCTGACCGCGGGTCGCCTTCATGACCGCGCCGACCAGGGCGCCGGCCGCGGCCACCTTGCCGCCGCGGATCTTGTCGGCGACGCCCGGGTTGCCCGCGATGGCCTCGTCGACGGCGGCGGTCAGCGCGCCCTCGTCGGAGACGACCTTCAGGCCGCGCTTGTCGACGACCTCGTCCGGGGTGCCCTCGCCTGCGAGGACGCCCTCGATGACCTGCCGGGCCAGCTTGTCGTTCAGGTCTCCCTTCGCGACCAGCTCGGTGACCCGCGCGACCTGCGCCGGGGTGATGGCGAGCTCGTCGAGGGAAACGCCCGACTCGTTGGCGCTGCGCGCCAGTTCACCCATCCACCACTTGCGGGCGGAGGCCGCGTCGGCACCGGCGTCGATCGTGGCGACGATCGGGTCCAGCGCACCGGCGTTGAGGATCGCCTGCATGTCGGTGGCCGAGATGCCCCACTCCGCGACCAGGCGGTTGCGGCGGGCCAGCGGCAGCTCGGGCAGGGCCGCCCGGATCTCCTCGACCCACTCACGCGAGGGGGCCACCGGCACCAGGTCCGGCTCGGGGAAGTACCGGTAGTCCTCGGCCTCCTCCTTCACGCGGCCCGAGGTCGTCGACCCCGTGTCCTCGTGGAAGTGCCGGGTCTCCTGCACGATCGTGCCGCCGGAGGACAGCACGGCCGCGTGCCGCTGGATCTCGAAGCGGGCGGCCCGCTCCACGGACCGCAGCGAGTTGACGTTCTTCGTCTCCGAGCGCGTGCCGAACTTCTCGGTGCCGTGGGGGCGCAGCGACAGGTTCACGTCGCAGCGCATCTGGCCCATCTCCATCCGGGCCTCGGAGACGCCGAGCGCCCGGATGACCTCGCGCAGCTCACGGACGTACGCCCGGGCGACCTCGGGAGCGCGCTCGCCGGCGCCGACGATCGGCTTGGTGACGATCTCGATGAGCGGGATGCCGGCGCGGTTGTAGTCCAGCAGCGAGTGCGAGGCGCCGTGGATACGGCCGGTCGCGCCGCCCACGTGGGTCGACTTGCCGGTGTCCTCCTCCATGTGGGCGCGCTCGATCTCCACCCGGAAGGTCTCGCCGTCCTCCAGCTGCACGTCGAGGTAGCCGTCGAAGGCGATCGGCTCGTCGTACTGGGAGGTCTGGAAGTTCTTCGGCATGTCCGGATAGAAGTAGTTCTTCCGGGCGAAGCGGCACCACTCGGCGATCTCGCAGTTCAGCGCGAGACCGATCCTGATCGCGGACTCGACGCCGGTCGCGTTGACGACCGGGAGCGAGCCGGGCAGGCCGAGGCAGGTGGGGCAGGTCTGCGTGTTGGCGTCCTGACCGAGTTCGGTCGAACAGCCGCAGAACATCTTGGTCTTGGTGCCGAGTTCGACATGGACCTCGAGGCCCATGACGGGGTCGTACGACGCCAGCGCGTCCTCGTACGACACCAGGTCGGTCGTGGTGGTCACGGTGGAAGTTCCCTCTCAGCCCAGCAGGACGTCGTCGTCGCCCAGCCGCTTCAGCTCTCGGTACAGGACGGCGAGGCCGGTGACGATGCCGACGGCGGCCACCGTCGCGTCGATCAGCCGCAGCGCGTCCTGCTCGGCGCGTGCCTTCTTGATCCGCTTGGCGACACCGAACGCGCCGAAGGCGGTGGTGGCGATGGACACGTACATACCGGACTTGGACTTCTTGAAGTCCTGAGCCTTGGTGAGTGTCTTGGTCACAGCGACGGAGCCTCCTCCAGGAGCGGGTGCCCCCACCTTTCCACGAAGGCGGCCTCGACGGCGGCGCCGACCTTGTACAGACGGTCGTCCTTCAGCGCCGGGGCGATGATCTGCAGCCCGACCGGGAGGTTGTCCTCCGGGGCGAGACCGCAGGGCAGCGACATGGCCGCGTTGCCCGCGAGGTTCGTCGGGATGGTGCACAGGTCGGCCAGGTACATCGCCATCGGGTCGTCGGCACGCTCGCCGATCGGGAAGGCGGTGGTCGGGGTGGTCGGCGAGACGATCACGTCGACCTGCTCGAAGGCCTTCTCGAAGTCGCGCGTGATGAGCGTGCGCACCTTCTGGGCGCTGCCGTAGTAGGCGTCGTAGTAGCCGCTGGACAGGGCGTATGTGCCGAGCATGATGCGTCGCTTGACCTCCGGGCCGAAGCCCGCCGCACGGGTGAGGGAGGTGACCTCCTCCGCCGAGTGGGTGCCGTCGTCGCCGGTGCGCAGGCCGTAGCGCAGGCCGTCGAAGCGGGCGAGGTTGGAGGAGCACTCGGAGGGCGCGATCAGGTAGTACGCGGACAGCGCCAGGTCGAAGGACGGGCAGTCCAGCTCGACGATCTCGGCGCCCAGCTCCTTGAGGAGGGCGACGGACTCGTCGAACCGCTGGATGACGCCGGCCTGGTAGCCCTCGCCGCGGAACTGCTTGACCACGCCGACGCGCATGCCCTCGACGCTGCCGTTGCGGGCGGCCTCGACGACCGGCGGGACCGGGGCGTCGATGGAGGTGGAGTCCAGCGGGTCGTGCCCGGCGATGACCTCGTGCAGCAGGGCCGCGTCCAGGACCGTGCGGGCGCAGGGGCCGCCCTGGTCCAGGGAGGACGAGAACGCCACCATGCCGTAGCGGGACACGGCCCCGTACGTCGGCTTCACGCCCACCGTGCCGGTGACGGCGGCCGGCTGGCGGATGGAGCCGCCGGTGTCGGTGCCGATGGCGAGGGGGGCCTGGAAGGAGGCGAGCGCGGCGGACGAGCCGCCACCGGAGCCGCCGGGGATCTTGGTGAGGTCCCACGGGTTGCCGGTCGGTCCGTAGGCGCTGTTCTCGGTCGAAGACCCCATGGCGAACTCGTCCATGTTGGTCTTGCCGAGGATGACGACGTCGGCGGCCTTGAGGCGCTTGGTGAGGGTGGCGTCGTAGGGCGGGATCCAGCCCTCGAGGATCTTCGAGCCGACGGTCGTCGGGATGCCCTCGGTGGTGAAGATGTCCTTGAGCGCGAGCGGGACGCCGGCCAGCGGGCCGAGCTTCTCGCCGCGCTCGCGCTTCGCGTCGACGGCACGGGCCTGGGCGAGGGCGCCCTCGCGGTCGACGTGCAGGAAGGCGTGCACCTTCTCGTCGACGGCCTCGATACGGGCCAGGTGGGCCTCGGTGACCTGGACCGCCGTCAGCTCGCCGGAGGCGATCTTCTCGGCGGTCCGGGCGGCCGTGAGCTTGATGATGTCCGTCATGGCGGTCTAGTCCTCCCCCAGGATCTGCGGCACCTTGAAACGCTGCTGCTCCTGGGCCGGGGCGCCGGAGAGCGCCTGCTCGGGGGTGAGCGACGGACGGACCTCGTCCGCCCGCATGACATTGGTCAGCGGGAGCGGGTGCGAGGTCGGCGGTACGTCTTGGTCGGCGACCTCGCTGACGCGGGCCACCGCGCCGATGATGTCGTCCAGCTGTCCCGCGAAGTGCTCGAGCTCTTCGGGCTTCAGCTCCAGACGCGCCAGCCGGGCGAGGTGGGCGACCTCCTCGCGCGTGATGCCAGGCATGCAGCGTTCCTCTGGGGTGAGTGAGTGTTTTGCGCCCAATCCTAGGGTGCGGACGGGGCTCTCCGTTAAACGGTTTCTCCGGTCAGCGGCGAGCCTCCCAGGGCTCGCTCCTCAGGAACAGGTTGTCGTACAGCTCCTGGACCTCGAGGAGGCTGTCCGCGCCGGCCTCGCCCAGGCGGATGCGCTGCAGGTGGCGGAAGTACTCGAAGCGCTCGACGCCCGGCGTGATGACGATGAGCAGGTCCGCCGGGGCGCCGGGGGCGGCGGCGAAGGCGTGGGGGCGGCCGGGCGGGACGATGATCAGGTCGCCGCGCGAGGCGGTGACGACGTCGTCGCCGGAGAGGACCTCGGCCTCACCGTCGAGCAGGTAGAACATCTCGGCGGAGTTGCGGTGCAGGTGCGGGCGGGCGCCGTCGACGCCCTCGCCGAGGGTGACGCGCACGGTGGACAGCGCGCCGCCGGTGGAACTGCTGTCGGCCAGCAGCCGCACGGCGACCGGATCACCGCCGACGACCTCGGCCTCAGCGGCACGGACCAGGACGGTCTCGTCGAACTTCGGCACGAACAGCGACATGGTTTCGCTCCCCCTGTGATGCGTCGTCAGACCGCGAAGAGCAGTCCGGCGCTGATGAGTACAACGATCGCCGTGGCGAAGTGGATCCCGAACGCCACGGCTTTCGCACCGCCGTGCCGCAGGACTATCAGGGTGTCACCGAACGGGATGAGCGCCAGGCACAGCATCAGCCAGGCCTCGGCGTGCGCGCCGGCGAAGGCCAGCACCGCGAGTCCTGCGACGCCGATCGTGCCGTCCCTCAACCCCTTGATCGAGAGGTAGGCGCCGGCGTCTCCCGCGGGGTCGGCCGGGACGCCGTAGCCGGCGGCGGATGCGCCGGGCTGGAACAGGAAGCGGTAGCCGAGGAACAGGCAGAACAGGTCGAGCAGGACGGCCAGGGTGTAGGCGGTCACGGTCATGTCTCTCGCTCCTTCGTCGTCTCGCTAGCAACGCTAGCGACAAGAGCGAAGATAGCAGAGCGTCGACAGGTTGGCTAGCGCTGCTAGAATCCCTGGCATGTCGATCCAGACGCGCCGGGAGCGCGAACGCGCGGAACGCGAGCGGCTGATCGTCACGGCCGCCCGGGAGCTGGCCGAGGCGGAGGGCTGGGACGCGGTCACCACCAGGCGCCTGGCCGCCGAGATCGAGTACAGCCAGCCGGTCCTCTACAGCCACTTCAAGGGCAAGGACGCGATCATGGCGGCGGTCGCGGTGCAGGGCTGCGCGGACCTGGCGGTGCAACTGCGCGCGGCGCGCACGGCGGCGAAGGGTCCGCGCGAGGCGCTGGCGGCGGTGGGCGAGGCGTACGCGTCCTTCGGGCGGCGGCGCCCGGCGCTGTACGACGCGATGTTCACCCTCGCCGTGGACCTCCCGTTCGCCACACCGGAGGCTCCGGCGGCGCTGTGGGAGGCGTTCCGGGGGCTGACCGCGGTGGTGGAGCCGATCGCGGCCGAGGGCGAGGACACGGCCCTGCTGGCGGAGACCTACTGGGCGGGCCTGCACGGCCTGGTGACGCTGATGCGCAGCGGCCGCCTGCCCGAGCGCGCCCACGAGCAGAGGCTGGCGCTACTGATCGGTCATTTCGCGGCCGGAACGGCTGCTTGAGCGGACCGGCGCGGCAAGGGGGCGCGGCTACTCGTCGGTCGCCGCCGCCGGCAGGGCCGCGCGCGGCCGCTGCCATCCCCGCGCCCCCCGCGCCCGCAGCCACGCCGTCGTCTCCTCGGGCGGCATCGCGGCCGCGACCAGCCACCCCTGTACGGCGTCACAGCCCAGGTCCCGCAGCCGCTCCCACGTCTCGTCGTCCTCGACGCCCTCCGCCACGACCAGCAGCCCCAGGGAATGCGCCAGGTCGACCGTGCAGCGCACGATCTCCGCGTCCTCGGTGTCGACGGCCAGCCGCGCCACGAAGGAGCGGTCGATCTTCAGCTCGCTCACCGGCAGCCGCCGCAGATGCACCAGCGAGGAGTAGCCGGTGCCGAAGTCGTCCAGCGACATCTTCACGCCGTGCCCGGTCAGGCCGTTGAGGGTGTCGGCGGCCCGCTGCGGGTCCTCCAGGAGCACGTGTTCCGTTATCTCCAGTTGGAGCGCTCCCGCGGGCACTCCGTGCCGGGCCAGCCGCGCGGCGACGGAACCGGCGAAGCCGGGGGTGTGGACGTCACGCGGGGAGACGTTGACCGCGACGGGCACGTACAGCCCCTGGGCACGCCACTGGGCGACCTGCCCGAGCGCCGTCTCCAGTACGTACTCGGTGAGGTGGGGCATCAGCCCCGAGGACTCGGCGATCGCTATGAACTCGTCCGGCGGCACCTTCCCGCGCTCCGGGTGCACCCAGCGGACCAGGGCCTCGAGCCCGGCCACCTGCCCGTCGAAGCGGACCTTGGGCTGGTAGTGCAGCTGCACCTCGTGCGCGTCAAGCGCCCGGCGCAGATCACCGAGCAGTCCGAGCCGGTCCGGTGTGTTGGAGTCCCGCTTGGACTCGTACACCTCGACGCCCGTACGGTCCCGCTTCGCCTGGTACATCGCGACGTCCGCCCGCCGCAGCAGTCCCTCGGCGTCCAGGGCGTGGTCGGGGAAGACGGCGACGCCCGCGCTGGCCTCCAGGACGAGGGTGAGCCCGTCCAGGTCCAACGGGGAACTGAGCGCGGCGACCAGGCCGCGGGCGACCCGGGTCGCGGACGTGGTCGAGTCGGCGACCGGCAGTAAAACGGCGAACTCGTCGCCGCCGAGCCGCGCGGCCTCCGCTCCGCGCGGCAGGGCGAGCCGCAGCCGGTCGGCGATCTGCAGCAGCAGCCGGTCGCCGGCGAGATGCCCCAGCGTGTCGTTGACGGACCGGAACCGGTCCAGGTCGATGAGCATGAGCGCGGACCGTGCGCCGATCCGCTCGGCGTCGTCCAGCGCGGACCAGATGCGTTCCAGCAGCCACTGCCGGTTGGGCAGCCCGGTCAGCGGGTCGCGCAGCTGCTCCTCGGCCCTGGCGCGGGCTATCCACAGGGTGGAGTCGAGGGCGATCAGCGGGATCGAGAACAGGGGCAGCAGCAGCGGCTTGGCGATGGCGACCACGCACACCAGCGGGGCGATGCCGAGCAGGGCGACCGCGACGAGGCCCTGTCTGACCAGGGCGGTGCGGGCGACGGTGGGCAGTCCGGCGCGGCGGGGCGCGTGCAGGTACCACAACAGGGTGCGGCTGACCAGGAGATACGCGGCGGCGACCAGCACCACCTCGGGGGCCGTGCAGATCGTCCAGCTCTCGGGGTTCCACGGCCGCTCGACGGACGGGAGGCGTCCGAAGCAGCCCAGCACCAGGGCGCCGGCGCCGATGCCGAGTATGTCCACCGAGCCGTGCAGCACGCCCTGCCGCCAGCGGTTGCGCCGGGCTATGCCGACGAGCACGACGACGGTGAGGCTGACCATTCCGGCCGGAACCCAGCCGTACAGCACCAGGACGGCGAGGGTGAGGGCGGCGCCGGAGCCTGTGCCGCCCCACCAGCGGGAGCGGCCGAGCATCACGAGGTGGCCGACGATGATGCCGGTCAGCACGGCCAGGGACCAGCCGACGGTGCCGGACGGGAAGAGCGCGTGGGTGCCGGTGTACGCGCGGTAGAAGCCGGCGCCCAGCACGAACCCGGCCGCCGCGACGACCGCGGCGGGCAGCGCGGGCCAGGACAGGTGCCGTTCGTGGTCGGGGTCCTGCAGGGCGGAGGGGTGTCCGGCCGGGAGCCGGGGGGCGCCGTGCACCGGGGTGGCGGTGTACTGTCCGGTGGCGCGCCCCTCCGCGCCCGGATGGCCCGGGGGCCGCCCGGCCCATCGGCTCGGCCGCCAGGCACCGATGACCCGGCGCCGGCGCAGCCGTGAGTCCGGGGCGGCGCTCTCGGTCGGTTCCATTCCCGTCCCTCTCACAGCCGGCGGTGCCCACGCCAGGCGGCCCGATGTCCCACATCCATCAACGGCGCCGCGTTGGCATACCCTTCCGCTCCGCCCCCGAAGAGCCCCTCGGGGACAACGGGCATGCCCCAACCGCAGCCGGGCACGGCAGGCGCACGTCTCAACAGTAGGCCGCAGAAGGCCTCCGCGGGCAGCGGTCGTGGACGGTTGCCCGAATGCGCCCCGGCCACCCGTATGCATCTGGTATGCGCCGATCGGGTGGCCTTCAACCGCTACTCCTCTGTGGGAAGCGCAACTTCGGCGGCGGCGTCCGGTCCCTGCTCCAGGAGGACGCCGAAGCCGTCCTCGTTCAGAACCGGCACCTTGAGCTGCATCGCCTTGTCGTACTTGGAACCAGGATTGTCACCCACGACCACGAAGGACGTCTTCTTGGAGACGGAACCGGTCACCTTCGCCCCGCGGCTCTGCAGCGCCTCCTTGGCGCCGTCGCGGGTGAAGTGCTCGAGCGTGCCGGTGACCACGACGGTCATGCCTTCGAGCGGACGCGGCCCCTCGTCCTCGCCGGTGCTCTCCTCCTCCATCCGCACGCCCGCGGCCCGCCACTTGCGCAGGATCTCCTGGTGCCAGTCCTCGGCGAACCACTCCTTGAGGGAGGCGGCGATGATCCCGCCGACCCCGTCGGTGTTCGCCAGCTCCTCCTCGGTGGCCTGCTCGATCCGCTCGATCGAGCGGAACTCTCGGGCCAGCGCCTCCGCGGCGACCGGGCCGACGTGACGGATCGACAGGCCGGTCAGCACCCGGGCGAGCGGGCGCCCCTTGGCGGCGGCGATGTTCTCCAGCATGGCGAGCGCGTTCTTCTTCGGCTCGCCCTGCTGGTTGGCGAAGACGGTGACGACCTTCTCCTCGCCGGTCTTCGGGTCCCGCTTGGGCAGACCGCTGTCCTGGTCGAGGACGTACGCCCGGATGGGCAGCAGCTGCTCCACGGTGAGGTCGAACAGGTCGCCCTCGTCCTTGAGCGGCGGGTCGGCCGGCTCCAGCGGCTTGGTGAGGGCGGCTGCGGCGACGTAGCCGAAGTGCTCGATGTCCAGCGCCTTGCGGCCCGCGAGATAGAACAGGCGCTCACGCAACTGGGCAGGGCAGGTGCGGGCGTTGGGGCAGCGCAGGTCGACGTCGCCCTCCTTCATGGGCCGCAGCGCCGTACCGCACTCGGGGCACTCGGACGGCATCACGAACTCGCGCTCGCTGCCGTCGCGCAGGTCGACGACCGGGCCGAGGATCTCCGGGATGACGTCACCCGCCTTGCGCAGCACCACGGTGTCGCCGATGAGGACACCCTTGGCCTTGACGACGTCCTGGTTGTGCAGTGTCGCGAACTCGACCTCGGAGCCCGCCACCGTGACCGGCTCGACCTGGGCGTACGGCGTGACCCGGCCCGTGCGGCCCACGCCGACGCGGATGTTGACGAGCTTGGTGTTGACCTCCTCCGGCGCGTACTTGTACGCGATCGCCCAGCGCGGGGCGCGGGAGGTGGAGCCGAGCCGGCCCTGCAGCGGGATCTCGTCGAGCTTGACGACCACGCCGTCGATCTCGTGCGCCACGGAGTGGCGGTTCGCGCCGTAGTAGGCGATGAACTCCCGCACGCCGTCGAGGTCGTCGACCACCTTGTTGTGCGGGGAGGTGGGCAGGCCCCAGGTCTTGAGGAGGTCGTATCCCTGGGAGAGACGGGTGAGGCCCTGGAAGCCCTCCAGCACGCCGATGCCGTGGACGACCATGTGGAGGGGGCGGGTGGCGGTGACGCGCGGGTCCTTCTGGCGCAGCGAACCGGCCGCCGCGTTGCGCGGATTGGCGAAGGGCTTGTCCCCGGCTTCCACCAGCCGGGCGTTGAGCTCCTCGAACTTCTCCATCGGGAAGTAGACCTCGCCGCGGATCTCCACGAGGTCGGGGACCTTGTCGCCCTTCAGCCGGTCCGGGATCTCGGCGATCGTCCGGACGTTGGGCGTGATGTCCTCGCCGGTGCGGCCGTCGCCGCGGGTCGCCGCGCGCACCAGGCGGCCGCGCTCGTAGGTGAGGTTGACCGCGAGGCCGTCGACCTTGAGTTCGCACAGGAAGTGGTAGTCCTGTTCGCCGAGCTCCCGCTGGATGCGCTCGGCCCAGGCGGCGAGTTCCTCGTCGTTGAAGGTGTTGTCGAGGGACAGCATCCGTGAGGCGTGCCGGACCGCCGTGAACTCGGTCTCGTACGCCCCCGCGACCTTCTGTGTCGGCGAGTCGGGCGTGCGCAGCTCGGAGTACTCCTCCTCCAGCGCCTCCAGCGTCTTCAGGAGCTCGTCGAACTCCGCGTCGCTGATGACCGGGGCATCGTTCACGTAGTACCGGAAGCGGTGCTCCTCGATCTGCTCAGCGAGCTTCGCGTGCTTCTCCCGCGCCTCGGCGGGCACCGTCGTCTGCGCTTGCTGTTCGCCGGCCACCGTGTCGTCCTCCCGTTACTCTGGGTTGTCCGCGAGTGATCTCGCCGCCCGGACGCAGTGGGCGAGAGCCCTGCGCGCGTAGTCCGGGGAAGCCCCCGCGAGTCCGCACGACGGCGTGACCGTCACCGCTTCCGCGAGAAGTCCCGGTTGCAGCCCCAGCCTGCGCCACAGCGTCCTGACACCCATGACGCTACCTGCCGGGTCTGACAATGCCGTGTCCGTGCCGGGCACGACTCCGGCGAAGAGCCGGGTACCCCCTTCCACCGCCTCACCGATCGTGTCGTCGTCACGTTCGGTGAGGAGGGCGAAGTCGAACGAGACCGCCGCCGCGCCCGCCCGGCGCAGCAGGGCGAACGGGACGTCCGGTGCGCAGGAGTGGACCACGCCGGGGCCGTCGCTGTGAACCCCGAGGACGTCCCGGAGGGTGGCCTCGACGAGCTGCCGGTCGACGGCGCGGTGGGTGCGGTAGCCGCTGGCGGACTTCACCTGGCCGCGCAGGACGGCGATGAGGGACGGTTCGTCGAGTTGCAGCACGACCTGCGCGCCGGGCACGCGGCGCTTCACCTCCGCCAGGTGCAGCCGCAGTCCCTCGGCGAGGGAGGCGGCGAGGTCGCGGCAGGCGCCGGCATCGGAGAGGGAGACCTCGCCGTTCCTCAGCTCCAGGCTGGCGGCGAGCGTCCAGGGCCCCACGGCCTGCACCTTCAGCGGGCCCTCGTAGCCCTGGGTGAACTCCTCCAGCGCGTCGAGGTCCTCGCCGAGCCAGGAGCGGGCGCGCCTGGTGTCCCGCCCGGGCCGGTCGCCCAGCCGCCAGCCGCTGGGTTCCACGCGCGCGTACAGCTCGACCAGCATCCCGGCGGTCCGCCCGATCATGTCCGCTCCGGGTCCCCGCGCGGGCAGCTCGGGCAGGAACGGGAAGTCCTCGAAGGTGCCCGTCACGGTCTTGGCGGCCTCACGGGCGTCACCGCCGGGCATCGAACCGATGCCCGTGGCGGCGCCGAACCTGAACTCGGTCACCGGCCCGGCCTCACCGTCAGGTCGTTGACCTCCGCGTCGGCGGGCAGGTCGAGGGCCATCAGGATCGTCGTCGCTACGGACTCCGGGTCGATCCACCGCGCGGGGTCGTACTCCTTGCCCTCCTGCTGGTGGACCTTGGCCTGCATGGGGCTGGCCGTGCGCCCGGGGTAGACGGAGGTCACGCGGACCCCGTTCGCGTGCTCCTCGTGGCGCAGGGAGTCGGCGAGGGCCTTCAGGCCGTGCTTGGAGGCGGCGTACGCGGACCAGTCGGCGCTCGCGTTCAGCCCGGCCCCCGAGTTGACGAAGAGCACGTGCCCGCGCGCGGCCCGCAGCTGCGGAAGGAAGTGGCGGGTCAGCTCGGCGGGGGCGATCAGGTTGACGTTCAGCTGGTGGCGCCACGCCTTGGGGGTCAGCTCGCCGACCGGCCCGAGGTCGACCACTCCGGCGATGTGCAGCAGGCAGTCCACGCGGTCCGGCAGCGTCTGGTGGGAGAAGGCCCAGGACAGCCGGTCCGGCTCGGCCAGGTCCCCCACCAGCGTCCGCGCCCCCGGGAACCTGGCCGCGAGTTCCTTGGCGCGGCCCGCGTCGCGCGCGTGCAGGACGAGTTCCTCCCCGCGCGCGTGGAGGCGGCGGGCGACGGCCGCGCCGATGCCGGAACCCGCTCCGGTGATCACATGTGTAGCCATGCCCGTCATGCTCGCACCCGCCGGGGCTACTCGATGCCCTGGCTCTCTTCGATGTAGGCCAGCGCAGCCACCGGCTCCTCCGCGAAGAACACCAGGTCGCTCAGCGGACGCGGCAGGAACCCCTCGTCCTCCATGCGCCGGAACTGCTCCTTGAGCCCGTCGTAGAAGCCCGCGGTGTTGAGCAGCACCACCGGCTTCTCGGTGTGGCCGTGCTTCTTCAGCTCCAGGATCTCGGTCGCCTCGTCGAGCGTTCCGGTGCCACCAACCATGATCACCACGGCGTCGGCCTTCTCGAGCAGCAGCTTCTTGCGCTCCGCGAGGTCCTTCGCGATCACCATCTCCTCGACGCCCGGCCGCACCTTGGCCGCGAGGAAGTCCACGGAGACCCCGCAGAGCCGTCCGCCCGCCTCCTGCACACCGTCGGCGACCACCTTCATCAGGCCGACATCGGAGCCGCCCCACACGAGCGTGTGGCCGCCCTTGCCGAGCAGCTTCGCGAACTCGCGCGCGGGGCGCGTGTACCGGTCGTCGAGGTCGGCGGCGGAGAGGAAGACGCAGATTCGCATGAGGCCACCGTACGCGGGAAGAACCGGCGGCCCGCGAGCGCTCTTCCTTCCATGGCCGAAGGACATGAGATCACCATCGAGCAGGGCGAGAAGCACGTGCGCGTGGTGCACGGCGAGCAGGTACTGGCGGAGAGCGATCGGGCCCTCGTGCTGCGCGAGACGGGCTGTCCGGTGCGGTACTACATCCCGCCGGAGGACGTACGGCTCGACCTGCTGCAGCCCTCCGAGACGCACACGTACTGCCCCTTCAAGGGCACGGCGTCCTACTGGTCGCTGCCGGACGCGGCGGACCTCGTCTGGGCGTACCCGGAGCCCAAGCCGGACGTGGCGCAGATCAAGGATCACCTCTGCTTCTACGAAGTCGAGGTGTCGTGAGCGATTAGTTCCGTGCCGTGGGGCAGTCTGCTGAGGCATGGACAACAAGACCATTTCACGCGACGGCACCTCCCTCGCGTACGAACGCACCGGCACGGGACCCGTGGTGATCCTGGTCAGCGGGGCGATGTCGACGGGAGCGACGGTGGCGCCCCTCGGGGTGCCGCTCGCGGACCGCTTCACCGTCGTCTCCTACGACCGCAGGGGCCGGGGTGCGAGCGGCGACACCAAGCCCTACGCGGTCGCCCGGGAGGTCGAGGACCTGGCCGCGCTGATCGACGCGGTGGGCGGCGACGCGTCGCTGTTCGGCCACTCCTCGGGCGGCGCGCTGGTCCTGGAGGCGGCGGCGAGCGGGCTGCCGCTGCGTCAGGTGGCCGTGTACGAGGTGCCGTACGCGGTCTACAAGGGCGGCGCCAAGGAACGGGCGGAGTACACCCACAGCCTCACCGAGGCGCTGGAGCAGGGCCGGCGCGGTGACGCGGTGGAGCTGTTCCTGCGGCTGACGGGCCTGGCCGAGGAGATGATCCAGGGCGCCCGCCAGTCGCCGATGTGGCCCGGGATGGAAGCCCTCGCCCCGAGCCTCGCCTACGACGACGCCGTGCTGGGTGACGGGCTGGTGCCCGAGGCCCGGCTGGCCTCGGTCTCCGTGCCCGTCCTGTCCCTCGGGGGCGGCGCGAGCCCCGCGTGGATGCGGGAGGCCGCCCGGGCGGTGGCCGAGGCGACGCCCCAGGGGACCTACCGGACGCTGGAGGGCCAGACGCACATGGTGGATCCCCAGGCGCTCGCGCCGGCGCTGGCGGAGTTCCTCTCGTCGGCCTCCTAGTCCTCCTAGGCGACGGCCGTCCTCGCGCGCGTGGTCGTCGCGATCGTCGCCGAGCCCACCACGCGCGTGCCGTCGTACAGGACGATCGCCTGGCCGGGGGCGACGCCGCGGACGGGCTCGGTGAAGGTCACCTCGATGGTGCCGTCCACGAGTTCGGCGCGGACCTCGCTCTCGCCGCCGTGGGCGCGCAGCTGCGCGGTGTAGGTGCCGGGGCCGGAGGGGGCCGTGCCGCACCAGCGGGGCCTGATCGCGGTGAGGGCGGTGACGTCGAGGGCGTCGGCGGGGCCGACCGTCACGGTGTTGTTCACCGGGGAGATGTCGAGGACGTAGCGGGGCTTGCCGTCGGGCGCGGGGGTGCCGATGCGCAGGCCCTTGCGCTGGCCGATGGTGAAGCCGTACGCGCCCTCGTGGGTGCCCAGCTTGGCGCCGGACTCGTCGACGATGTCGCCCTGCGCCCGGCCCAGCCGGTTCGCCAGGAAGCCCTGGGTGTCACCGTCGGCGATGAAGCAGATGTCGTGCGAGTCGGGCTTCTTGGCGACCGCGAGGCCCCGGCGCTCGGCCTCGGCGCGGATCTCGTCCTTGGTCGTGATGGTGTCGCCGAGCGGGAAGAGCGCGTGCGCGAGTTGCCTCTCGTCGAGCACGCCGAGGACGTAGGACTGGTCCTTGGCCATGTCGGAGGCGCGATGCAGTTCCCGGGAGCCGTCGGGCAGTTCGACGATCTTCGCGTAGTGGCCGGTGCAGACCGCGTCGAAGCCGAGGGCGAGGGCCTTGTCCAGCAGGGCGGCGAACTTGATCTTCTCGTTGCAGCGCAGGCACGGGTTGGGGGTGCGGCCGGCCTCGTACTCGGCGACGAAGTCCTCGACCACGTCCTCGCGGAAGCGGTCGGCGAGGTCCCAGACGTAGAACGGGATGCCGATGACGTCCGCGGCCCGGCGGGCGTCCCGCGAGTCCTCGATGGTGCAACACCCGCGCGCGCCGGTGCGGAACGACTGGGGGTTCGCGGAGAGCGCGAGGTGGACTCCGGTCACGTCGTGCCCGGCCTCGGCGGCGCGGGCGGCGGCGACGGCGGAGTCCACGCCGCCGGACATGGCGGCCAGGACACGGAGGGGGCGCTGCGGGGTCTCAGTCATAACCCCTCAAGAGTACGGGCCGCCGGGAACCGCAGCCCCCGAGTATCCGTTGACGATCACATGGGGGACGAGAAGATGGGCATGGACGCCGACCGGCGGCTGGGGCGCCGTGCGCTGATCGTCGGCGGGGTGGTGGCCGCCGTGGGCACGGCCGCGCTGGGCCGCGACGAGCTGTCCCACCTGTGGTGGCGGCTGCCGGGGGTGGAGAAACCGCGGGTGGCGGGCGCGGTGGACTTCCGGGGCGCGCGGTGGATCCCGGCCTCTGAGGCGAACTACCGGCGGGCGAACCGGCCGGACGACTACGCGGTCGACCGTGTGGTCGTCCATGTCACCCAGGGCGGTTACGCGAGCGCGGTGAAGGCCTTCGAGGACCCGGGCCACCAGGCCGCGGCCCACTACATCGTCCGCCAGGACGGGCAGGTCACGCAGATGATCCGCGAACTGGACGTGGCGTTCCACACGGGCAACCGGGAGTACAACGAACGCAGTGTCGGCATCGAGCACGAGGGCTTCGTGGAGAAGAGATCCTCGTTCACGGACACGATGTACGCCTCCTCGGCGCGGCTGACCGCCGCGATATGCGCCCGGTACGGCATACCCGCCGACCGGAGGCACGTCATCGGGCACGTGGAGGTGCCGGGGACGGACCACACGGATCCCGGGCCCTCCTGGGACTGGGACCGGTACATGGGGCTCGTACGACGGGCCGGGCAGGCGGGACAGGCCGGGCAGGCCCGACCCCGGTGACGTAATCGTGACCCTGTGCGTATCCCGGTGCTTCGCCTGTCCGTTGCGTCCCTTGTGGCGGAGGTGACCTGTCGACGCCGGTGGGATCAGCGCCGTCCCAGGGGGTGTTTTGAAAGTCCAGTGCGGTGCCCGCGGTGTTCGGTGCGTGGCCTCGGCGTGCCGGACGGAGGTCCTGGATGGGGGTCCCCCCGCTCGAGCGTAGCCGAGAGTGGGGGAGGAGCTACTCGGGCCTTTGGCCGGTGCGGCGAGGGTGCGTGCGGGGCATCGTGGGTGCTGTGCCGGGCTTTCAAAACACCCCCTAGGTCAGCCCGGCTGCTCGGGCGCGCTCGACCGCCGGGCCGATGGCCTTGGCCACCGCCTCCACGTCGGCCTCCGTGGAGGTGTGGCCGAGGGAGAAGCGGAGGGTGCCGCGGGCGAGGTCCGGGTCGGTGCCGGTGGCGAGCAGGACGTGGCTGGGCTGGGCGACACCGGCGGTGCAGGCGGAGCCGGTGGAGCACTCGATGCCCTGGGCGTCCAGGAGCAGTAGCAGGGAGTCGCCCTCGCAGCCGGGGAAGGTGAAGTGGGCGTTGGCGGGGAGCCGGTCGACCGGGTCGCCGCCGAGGATCGCGTCGGGTACGGCCGTACGCACCGCCTCGATCAGGCTGTCGCGCAGGGCGCCGATCTCGCGGGCGAACCACTCGCGCTGCTCGGCGGCGAGGCGGCCGGCGACCGAGAAGGAGGCGATCGCGGGGACGTCCAGGGTGCCGGAGCGGACATGGCGCTCCTGGCCACCGCCGTGCAGGACCGGTACGGGGGTGTGCTCGCGGCCCAGCACCAGGGCGCCGATGCCGTACGGGCCGCCGATCTTGTGGCCGGAGACGGTCATCGCCGCGAGGCCGGAGGCGGCGAAGTCGACCGGGACCTGGCCGAAGGCCTGCACCGCGTCGGCGTGCAGCGGGACCCCGAACTCCGCGGCCACGTCGGCGAGTTCGCGGACCGGGAAGACGGTGCCGAGTTCGTTGTTGGCCCACATGACGGTCGCGAGGGCGACGTCGTCCGGGTTCTTGGCGATGGCCTCGCGCAGGGCGTCGGGGTGGACCCGGCCGTAGGTGTCGACCGGCAGGTACTCGACGGTCGCGCCCTCGTGCTCTCCCAGCCAGTGCACGGCGTCGAGGACGGCGTGGTGCTCGACGGGGCTGGCGAGGACCCGGGTGCGGTTCGGGTCGGCGTCGCGGCGGGACCAGTACAGGCCCTTCACGGCGAGGTTGTCGGCCTCGGTGCCGCCGGAGGTGAAGACGACCTCGCTGGGGCGGGCGCCGAGCGCGTCCGCGAGGGTCTCGCGGGCTTCCTCGACGGTTCGCCTCGCGCGGCGGCCGGACGCGTGCAGGGAGGAGGCGTTGCCGGTGACGCTCAGGTGCGCGGTGAGTGCCTCGACTGCCTCCGGGAGCATCGGGGTGGTCGCGGCGTGGTCGAGGTATGCCATGGTGCGGACGATTCTACGGTGCCGCGGTGCCGGGCTTGGGCTGTCCTCCTGGCCTGCGTTGCCGCTGAGGTCGGTTTGGGCCGCACCCGGTGCTGCAGGCCGTGCCCACCCTCCCCCATCGCCCTGCGGAACGACTGCCCACGGCAGTAGCGGGGGTGACGACGGCGGTCGACTGCCCCGGCGGTAACGGTCAGAAGTTCCAGGAGATCGTGCTGTCTGCCTGCATGAAGGCGATCAGGACGATGAGGTCGGCTAGGCCCAGGCCCAGGCCGAGGAAGGCTCGGCCGCGGCGGGTGGTGCCGCGCCACAGGGCGGCGCCGGCCAGGGCGATGGCGACCGGGCCGAGGAAGACGTTCAGGACGAGCAGGCCGACCAGGCCGAGGATGAAGGACGCCACCGCCATGCCGTCGGCGTCGCGGCGGGTGGGGGCGGCGGTGGGGCGGTCGGTGGCGCGAGCGGTGAGTTGCATGACGGGTCAGCTCCCGGCTGTCGTTGCGGCGGGCGGTTCAGGGGTCAGTGAGTACGGCGGCCGTGGCGCTCGCGGAGGGCGAAGATGCCGAGCCACGCGGCGATGACGGCGGCCGCGACGAGGGTGAAGGCGAACGGCGCGTGGGCCACGGTGCCCAGCAGGGCGCCGAAGAGCAGAAGGGCGGCGACGAGGAACAGCATGGGATGGATCCCCCTCCGAGGCGCCTCGCGGGCGCCTCTTCGTTACGGTTCGGTGAACAGTTGTGGTTACAGTTGTTCACTGACTTCAGAGTCTAGCGCGTCTCACCGGCTTTCCAAATCCAGAGAACAGTTGTTAACTGGATGACATGAGTCACACCCTCGGCATCCGGCAGGTCCAGAAGCAGAAGACCCGGCAGGCGCTCCTCGACGCGGCGCTCGGTCTGCTGGAGGGGCAGAGCCTGAGCAGCCTGGGTCTGCGCGAGGTCACCCGTGCCGTCGGTGTCGCCCCGACGGCCTTCTACCGGCACTTCCGCTCCATCGCGGATCTCGGCGTGGCCCTGGTCGAGGAGGCCTTGGGCAGCCTGCACCCGATGATCAGGACGACGGTGGCCACCACCGACGACAGTGACCAACGCATCGAACGCGCCATTGGGTTGATCGCCGGTCATGTCCGCGAGTACCCGGCCCATGTCCGTTTTATCGCCCGCGAGCGACATGGCGGAGTCCAGCCGGTGCGGGAGGCCATACGCGACCAACTGGCCCGGTTCGCCGAGGAGGTGCGGGCCGAACTCGCCAAGGACCCGGAGTCCGTGGGCTGGAGCGACGACGACCTGCTCATGCTGGCCCATCTGTACGTGGACCAGATGCTGATCACCGCCTCCCTGTTCCTGGAGGCGATGGAGGGCACCGAGGAGGACCGGGCGCGCGTCGAACAGGTCGCCACCCGGCAGATGCGGCTCATCAGCATCGGCCGCCACCACTGGCTGGGCTGAACGGTCAGTTCCTGGTCGCCGGGGCCGTCGGACGGCCGCTGGGAGCGCCGGTCGGCGCGGCACCGCCGGCCCCACCGGGCCCGCCGCAGCCGCCCGTGCCGCCGCCCCCGCGACCGCCCTGACCTCCGCCCGGCGCGCCGCTCGGCATGCCGGAGGGTGCCCCGGTCGGCCTGCCGGTCGGCTTGGCGGTCGCCTTGCCCGAGGCAGCGCCCGAGGGCCTGCCCGACGGCACCGAGCACGCCTGCTGCTGCCCTGCTGAGCCGCCGCCGGTGCCCGAGGACGACGAGGAGCCGCTCGAGCCGCAGGCCGCCAGGACCAGGGGCGAGAGCGCCAGCAGGGCCACCGCGGGGACGAGTCGCACAGGCGGCCCCAAAGAACCCCTCCGACCTGGTCCTTCGCTAATCCGGCCGGCCTGCTCGCCGGTACAGCTCCGTGACAGAGGCGGCCGCGGCCGCCAGTTCCGCGCGTACCTCGGGCGGCTGGAGGACCTCGACGTGGTGGGCGAACTGCAGCAGCTGACGGGCCTGTCCCAGGACGCCGTACGACAGCCGTACGGTCACCCACTCCTCCTCGCCCTCCGTGTCCGGGAGTTCGGTCAGCTGGGCCGCGTTCAGGCGCAGGAACATGTCGAGGCGGCCGCGGCGGACGCGGGCCGTGACATCGATCCCGCCGGGCCGCTCCTCCACCTGACGGCGCAACTCCTCCCAGGCGTCCGCGAGTTCCACGCCGGGCCGCCGCCGGACGGGATCCTCCAGCACGGTCGCCGAACGCACCCGGTCGGCGCGGAAGAGCCGCGGGGTCGCTCGGCGGTCGGCGACCAGGTACCAGACGCCGGCCTTCGACACGAGCCCGTACGGGTCCACGGTGTACGTCCGCGGTTCCTGGTCCCCGCTGTGCCGGTAGCGCAGCCGCAGGCGCCGGTCGGCGAAGACCGCGTCCTGCAGGACGTCGAGGTCCACGGCCTTGCGCGGGCCGCCCTTCCAGCGGGTGCCGTCGACCAGGATGCGGCGGGAGGTCACCTCGGCGGCCGGGCGGTACGGCGCCGGCAGCGCGGCCATCACCTTCCGCAGGGCCGATCCGAGGGCCGCGTCCAGGCCGAGCGCGGCGTGCGTCCCCTGTGCGGCCAGGATGAACAGCGCGCGGGACTCGTCGGCGGTCAGTCCGGTCACGTCGGTACGGAACCCGGCGAGCAGTTCGATCCCGCCGTGCCGCCCGCGCTCGGCGTAGACGGGCACTCCGGAGGCCGACAACGCCTCGACGTCCCGGTAGATCGTCCGCACCGACACCTCGAGCCGCTCGGCGAGCTCGTGCGCGGGCACCCGGCCACGGGTCTGCAGGAGCAGCAGGATCGAGAGGAGACGGTCGGCCTTCACGGCACCAGGATCGTGCCCCTCGCGGGCCGTCCGCAAATGTTGACGGCAACTGTCAGGTTATGGGGCCACCATCGAAGCACCAACCCGAGAGAGAGGTCCCCATGGACGCCATCGACCCCCGCCCGTTCTACACCCGTGCCACCGAGCAGGCGGCCGCGCTCATCAATACCGTGCGCGCGGACCAGCTCGACTCCCCCACCCCCTGTACCGAGTTCGACGTCCGCGCGCTGCTCGGTCACATCGTCGGGGGAAGCCTGCGCATCGCGGTCGTCGGTGAGGGCGGGGACGGGCTCGCGGTGCGCCCCGTCGCGGACGGCGTCCCGGACGACGGGTGGATCGCGGCCTACGAGGAGGTGCGTGCCCGTGTCCTCGAGGCCTGGGAGGGCGACGACCGGCTGGAGGCGCCGGTGCGGGTGCCCTGGGGCGAGGTGCCGGGGCGCGCGGCCCTGTCCGGCTATGTGATGGAACTGGTCACCCACACCTGGGACCTGTCCGAGTCCCTCGGCCGCCCCGTCGAACTCGACCCGGAACTCGCCGAGTTCGCGCTCGCCACGGCCCGCCGCGTGCTGCCCGACCCCGAGCGCGACGAGCAGACACCCTTCGCGTCGGCGGTGCCGGCTCTCGAAACGGCCGACACCTACGGACGGTTGGCGGCCTGGCTGGGACGGGAACCGCTCAGCCGAGCCTGACCCGGGCCAGTTGGCGGGACTGGGCGACCAGGCGGTCCGTGCTGTCCCAGACCTCGGCGTCCTCCTCCAGGAAGCCGCCGGCGAGGTTGCGGGTGGTGATGGAGACGCGCAGCGGGCCGGGGGCCGGGCGGGAGCGGACATGGACCATCAGCTCGACCGTGGGGACCCAGCCGGAGAGACCGATCTCGAAGGCGGTGGGCGGCAGCGCGTCCACCGCCAGGAGCAGCGAGAGCGGGTCGGCGTCACGGCCGTCCGCGAGGCCGAACCAGGCGCGCATCTCCCCCTTGCCGGAGGGCGCGCCGACCGCCCAGCCGAGGGTGGCGGGGTCCAGCTTGATCATCAGGCGGTCCGTGATGGCGGAACTGCCGGTGAAGGGGGTTGGACCGTCACCGGGGCCGAAGCACTCCTCCAGCGGCGGCATCGCGGGCGGCCGAGCGCTCGTACGGACGTCGTCGGGGAGGGAGTCCAGGTCGCCGTAGGAGGCGAGGACGCGGATGCGTTCGACCTCGTGGCCCTCCTCGTCGTACTGGAAGAGGGAGGCCTGGCCGGTGGAGAGGGTACGGCCGGTGCGGACCACGTCCGTGCGGACCACCGCGGGGCCCGGCTGGGAGGCGGTGAGGTAGTGGGCGGAGATGGTGAACGGGTCGGAGTGCGGCAGCGCGTCCGCGAGGGCGCGGCCGAGGACGGCCAGCAGATAGCCGCCGTTGACGGCGTTGATGATGGTCCAGCCGGCCGACAGGTCGAGGGCGTAGACATCGGGCGCGCGTCGGGTGAGCGCCGTGTCGCGGTCGAACTCGCTGTCGCCGATGACGGCCCGGGTGGCCCCTGCGGAAGCTGCTTCTGGCATGACTGAACCGTACAGCGAGAAACTACTAAGCGGTAGCTTTCTGTGTTACGCCTGGATGACGGCCCAGGCCACCCTCCCGGGTGAGGTTCTGCAATTTCTTGGTAAGTGTCCTCTCTCGCCCGAAACCCAGACCGCGTCCTGCCCCTCTATGGGGACATGAGCCTCACCGGGACTCCGTTCCTCTACACGCTGATCGTGCTGTTCGCGGTCGCCCTGATACTGCCTCTTGTCCTGTGGTCGCGGATGCGCGGGCCAAAAGCCCTGCGCGCCGCGACCCGGGTACTGATGCTGCTGTTCGCGCAGGGGACGGCGGTCGCGCTGGTCTTCGTCCTCGTCAACAACGCCAACAGCCTGTACGACAACTGGGGCGACCTGCTCGGCACCGGCAACCACGTGCAGCAGGCGGCCAACCTCGGCGCCGACGGCACCGGCGGCATCGCGGTACGGAAGCTGCCCAAGGTGAAGCAGAACTTCGTGCCGGCCACCGGACCGGGCATGGCCGGGGTGCGCCAGACCCAGCTCAAGGGCCGCGTCTCCGGCGTGAACGCCGAGGTCTACGTGTGGACGCCGCCGCAGTACGACGACCCGAAGTACAAGAACCACAACTTCCCGGTCGTGGAACTGCTGCCCGGCTACCCCGGCTCGGCGAAGGCCTGGTTCGGCTCGCTGCATGTGACCCGCGACCTCGAGCCGCTGATGCGCAGCGGCCAGGTCGCCCCGTTCATCCTGGTCGCACCGCGGACCAACCTGCTGACCAACATCGACACCGGCTGCGCCAACATCCCGGGCACGGTCAACGCCGACACCTGGCTCAGCATCGACGTGCCGAAGATGGTCACGGACAACTTCCGGGCCGAGCCCGCGCCGAAGGGCTGGGCGACCGCCGGGTACTCGGCGGGCGCGCACTGCGCCGTCAAGCTGGCCGTCGCGCACCCGAACCGCTACATGGGGGCGATCAGCTTCTCCGGCTACAACGACCCGATCGGCGAGCGCAACTCCCTCGCCTCGCAGAACCTGACGGTCCGCGACGCCAACAACCCCTTCCTGCTCCTGAAGAAGCAGCTCACCCCGCCGCGGATCGCCCTCTACCTCTCCGGCCAGCCGCACGACGGCTACGAGGCCGCCGTCGGCCTCGAGCAGATCGCGAAGGCACCGACGACCGTGCACGTCGTCTACATCCCCAAGAGCGCGGGCGGCCACAACATGGCGCTGTGGCGGCCGCAGGTGGTCCCGGCGTTCCGCTGGCTGTCGCTGGAGATGGGTCAGCACACCGCCCGCACCGGGGCCGCTAATCCTCGCGCACCGTTGAACGGCGGTTCCACGCACGCGGCGCTCGCCAGTGGTACCGCATCGCGAGCAGGCGCAGGACGAAAGCCGTGAGGGCCGCGAGACCGCTGGTGAAGGGGCTCAGAACGGCGTAGTGGATGCACAGCACGACCATGGTGGCGCCGACGATCGCCGGGACCGCGTACAGATCGCGGTCCCAGCGCAGCAGTGACGGCACCTCGTTGGCGAGTACGTCCCTGAGCACACCGCCGCCGACCGCGGTGGCGAGGCCCAGGGTGGCGGACTGGGTGAGGCCGAGCCCGTACTCGTACGCCTTGGTCGTGCCTGCCACGCAGAACAGGCCGAGACCGGCCGCGTCGAAGACGTTCACCCCGACCTGGATGCGCTCGACCTGCGGATGCAGGAAGAAGACGAGGAGCGCGGCCAGCAGCGGGGTGACGAAGTAGCCGAGGTCGGTGAACGCGGCGGGCGGCACGGCACCGATGATCAGGTCCCGGAACAGCCCGCCGCCCAGCGCGGTGACCTCGGCGAGCACGGCGATGCCGAACAGGTCGAAGTTCTTGCGCACGGCCAGCAGCGCGCCGGAGATGGCGAACACGAAGATGCCGACGAGATCGAGCGTGTGCTGGACGGAGGGGCTGAATATCTGCAGGAGCACTCTCATATTCTGACGCAGCGGCGAGCCCCCACCTTACAAACGAAGGCGGGGGCTCGTCGCTGTGCCGTACTACTTCTCCGTGGGCGTGTCGTCCGAGGCTTCCTCGGCGGGCGTCCCGGCGCTCTCCGCAGCCGGCTCCTCGGAGGTCCCGGCGTGCTCGGCGACCTCGGCGGCCACCGCCGCCGACGTCTCCGCGGACTCCGCGAGGACCTCGTCGGCGACGAGTTCCGCAGCCTCCTTGGCCACGGTCAGCAGCACCGTGTCCTGCGGAGCCTGGTCCTCGAAGTTCTCCGGGTGGTGGCAGGCCACCTGCTGGCCGGGCTTGAGCTCGGTGAGCTTCGGCTCGGTGGTCTTGCAGATCTCCGTCGCCTTCCAGCACCGGGTGTGGAAGCGGCAGCCGCTCGGCGGGGAGATCGGCGAGGGCACGTCACCCTTGAGCAGGATGCGCTCGCTCTTGGCGTTCTTGCGCCGCGGGTCCGGGATCGGCACCGCTGACATGAGCGCCTTGGTGTACGGGTGCATCGGCGCCTTGTACAGCGACTCCCGGTCGGCGAGCTCGACGATCTTGCCGAGGTACATCACCGCGATCCGGTCCGAGACGTGCCGGACCACCGAGAGGTCGTGGGCGATGATCACGTACGTCAGGCCCAGCTCCGTCTGGAGGTCGTCGAGGAGGTTGACTACCTGGGCCTGGATCGACACGTCGAGCGCGGAGACCGGCTCGTCCGCCACGACCAGCTTCGGGTTCAGGGCGAGCGCGCGGGCGATGCCGATGCGCTGGCGCTGACCGCCGGAGAACTCGTGCGGATAGCGGTTGTAGTGCTCGGGGTTGAGACCGACCACCGACAGCAGCCGCTGGACCTCCTTCTTCACGCCGCCCTCGGGCTCGACGCCCTGCAGCTTGAAGGGGGCGCCGACGATCGTGCCGATGGTGTGGCGCGGGTTCAGCGAGGAGTACGGGTCCTGGAAGATCATCTGCACGTCGCGGCGCAGCGGCCGCATGCCGGCGACGCCGAGGTGCGTGATGTCCTTGCCCTCGAACTCGACCTTGCCGCCGGTCGGTTCCAGCAGCCGGGTGATCAGCCGGCCCATGGTCGACTTGCCGCAGCCGGACTCGCCCACGACGCCGAGGGTCTCGCCGGCCTTGACCTCGAAGTCGAGGCCGTCGACCGCGTGCACCGCGCCGACCTGCCGCTGGAGCAGGCCCTTCTTGATCGGGAAGTGCTTCTGCAGCCCGGTGACCTTCAGCAGGGTCTCGCCGCCGGCCCCCTTCTTGGTGGCCACGGTGCCTTCGCTCTGGCCAGGAATCGTCACGGCCTTGTCCTCGCTCACAGCTTCGGCGCAATCTCTTCGGTCCAGATACGCTCCCGCTGCTCCTGCGTCATGTGGCAGGCGGCCCAGTGCTGGCTGCCGACCTCGGTCAGCTCGGGGCGGACCGTGCGGGTGACGTTGTCCTTCGGGACGTCCGCGTACGGGCAGCGCGGGTTGAAGGCGCAGCCGGAGGGGACGTTGATCAGCGACGGCGGGGAGCCCTTGACCGGGATCAGGCGCTCCTGCTGCTCACGGTCGAGCCGGGGCATCGAGCCGAGCAGGCCCCAGGTGTAGGGGTGCCGGGGCTCGTAGAACACCTTGTCGGCCGGGCCGCGCTCCACGCAGCGGCCGCCGTACATCACCAGGATGTCGTCGGCCAACTCGGCGACGACGCCCAGGTCGTGGGTGATGATGATGACCGCGGAGCCGAACTCCTTCTGCAGGTCCCGGATCAGGTCGAGGATCTGCGCCTGGACGGTCACGTCCAGGGCGGTCGTCGGCTCGTCCGCGATCAGCAGCTCGGGGTTGTTGACCAGCGACATCGCGATCATCGCGCGCTGGCGCATACCGCCGGAGAACTCGTGCGGGTAGCTGTCCACCCGCCTGTCCGGCTGCGGGATGCCCACCCGGTCGAGCATCTCGACCGCGCGCTTCTTCGCGGTCTTCTTGTCGACGTCGTGGTGGATGCGGTACGCCTCCACGATCTGCTGGCCGATCGTGTAGTACGGGTGCAGCGCCGACAGCGGGTCCTGGAAGATCATCGCCATCTCGCGGCCGCGCAGCTTGCGGACCTCGTCCGGGTCGGCGGACAGCAGCTCGGTGCCGTCCAGCCAGATCTCGCCGGAGATCTGCGCCTTGCGCTTGCCGTACTGGCCCGCGGTGTGCAGGCCCATGATGCCGAGCGAGGTCACCGACTTGCCGGAGCCCGACTCGCCCACGATGCCGAGGGTCTTGCCCTTCTCCAGCTTGAAGGAGAGCCCGTCGACGGACTTGACCAGACCGTCGTCGGTCGGGAAGTGCACCTTCAGGTCGCGCACTTCCAGGAAGGACGTCGGGGCGGGAGAGGTGGACGTGGGCTCACCCACGGCCGCTCCGCTCTTGCTCAGTTCGGTCATGTGAGCCTCACTCGGGGGTCGATCACGGCGTACAGGATGTCCACCACGAGGTTGGCGATCAGCACCGCGAGAGAAGTGATCAGGGTGACGCCCAGGATGATGGGCAGGTCCTGGGTCTTGATGGCGTTGAGCACCGCCTGGCCGAGGCCGGGCAGGCTGAACGTCGTCTCGGTCAGGATCGCGCCGCCGATGAGGGCGCCGAGGTCCATGCCGAGCATGGTCAGGATGGGCGTCATCGTGGAGCGCATGGCGTGCTTGCCGATGACGACGGGCTCCGTGAGGCCCTTCGCGCGCGCCGTGCGGATGTAGTCCTCGCCGAGGATCTCCAGCATGGTGGCGCGGGTGATCCGGGCGTACATCGCCGCGTACAGGAACGCGAGGGTGACCCACGGCAGGATCATGCCGCCGAGCCAGCCGGAGAAGCTGTCGGTGAGCGGCACGTACTTGCCGTCGATCCAGCCGAGGCCGTAGCTGAAGATCGCGAGCGACAGCAGACCCGTGAAGTAGATCGGGAGGGACACACCACTGAGCGCGATGACCATCGCGCCGCGGTCCCACAGGCTGCCCCGCTTGAGCGCGGAGAGCACACCGGCCGCGACACCGAAGACCAGCCACAGCACGGCCGCACCGAGCGCCAGACCCAGGGTCACCGGGAAGCGGTCGGTGAGCACGGGCCAGACGTCCTGCTCGGTGCGGAAGGAGTAGCCGAAGCAGGGCGCGGCGCAGTGGGTGACATCGCCGCCGGCCGCGTAGGTGCGGCCCACGAAGATGCCCTTGAAGAAGTGCCAGACCTGAACGAAGATCGGGTCGCTCAGTCCCAGCTTCTCGCGCACCGCTGCCACCGACGCCGGGTCGGCCTGCTTGCCCACGAAGCTTGAGGCGATGTCCACGCCCGCCCACTTGGGGACGAGGAAGAAGATGCAGAAGACCACCAGGATGATGACCACCAGCATCACTGCGGCGGCGAAGAGCCGCCTGATGAGGTAAGCGAGCACAGCTAACGGCCCGCCGCAGGACCGCGGGCCGCCGGAGGTCGTCCGGTGGCCCACGGTCCCGCCGCGCCGGCCTTCACCTGCCTTTCGTGCCGTTCGGCGGGTGTGCCGGGATTACTTCGTGGACTTCAGACCGATGTTGACGAAGTCGTAGTAGCCGCTGTACGCGTTCGACGTGTAGACGTTGCCGATGCGCGAGGAACGGAAGTTCAGCAGCCGCTCGAAGGTGAAGGGCAGGTAGTACGCGCCCTCGCTCACCTTGTGGTTGATCTGCGTGGCGATCTGCGTCTTCTGCGCCTCGTCCTGCGTACCGATGTACTGGTCGAACAGGCCGTCGATCGCCGGGTCCTTGATCATGGCGAAGTTGTTGTTGCCGCTCTGCAGGATGTAGTGGCTGTCCCACAGCGGGATGCCGTAGCCCTGGACGGTCGGGAAGTCCGGACCCCAGCCCATGATGATGATGCCGAGCTTCTTCTTCGCCACGTTCGCGGGGGCACCGATGATGCCGGAGCTCTGCGAACCGTCGTACTGGTAGATGTCGGCGTTGATGCCGACCTTCTTCAGCGAGGCCTGCAGGGACGTGGCCGTGGCCACCTCCTGCGACTTGTTGTTGCGGACGGCGATGGTGGTGCTGAAGCCGTTCGGCTGACCACAGGCCTTGAGCTCCTGCTTGGCCAGGTCGACGTTGCCCGTCTTGTTGGCACCGGCGATGCCGTACGGGTCGTACTTCTGGCCCTCGCCACCGGCGACCGACGGCGGGAGCATGTTGGTGCCGATGTCACCACCGGCGATCGGGCCACCGCGGGCGGTCTGGATCGACACGTGGTCGGCGGCGTAGATCACGGCCTTGCGGCAGTGGACGTTGTCGAACGGCTTGACCGTCTGCGGGAAGACCGCGTAGCGGATGAAGCCGGAGACCGGGTTGTCCAGGTTGTCCTTGTGCTGCTTCAGGGCGATCTGACGCGCCTGGGGGCCGAGGCCCGTCTGGCTGGCGTCGATGTCGTAGTCGCCGTTGATCAGACGCTGGTCGGAGTCGTTCTGGTTGGACGAGATGTCCAGCGTGATCTGGTCCGGGTACGCCTTGCGGACCGGGTCCGAGGACGCCTTCCAGTTGGTGTTGCGGACCAGCACCAGGCCCTTGCCCGGGCTGTACGACTGGAACTTGTACGGGCCGGAGGAGAAGGGGTGCAGGGTGTACTTGGCCTTGGTGTCCTTGTCCTGGCGGACCGGGGACGCCGTGACCATCGCCAGCACCTCGGGGAAGTCCGAGTTCGCCTTCGGCAGGTGGAAGACGATCGTCTTGGCGTCGGGCGTGGAGATCGCCTTCAGGCCGAGCTTGTCCGGCGAGGTGTCCTTGTAGGGACCCTTGTAGGTGTTGTTCGGGTCGAGCATCTGCTGGAGGTAGATCGGACCGCCGGACAGCACGTCCTGCGCCCAGACACGCTCGATGCCGTACTTGATGTCCTGGGAGGTGATCGGCTTGCCGTCCTCCCAGGTGCTCCCGTCGCGCAGCGTGAACGTGTAGGTCTTGCCGCCGTCGGTGACCTTGCCCATGTCGGTGGCGAGATCCGGGGTGAGCTTGGCACCCTCGGCGCCCGGCGCCGTCTTGTAGGTCAGCAGCTGGCGGCTGTAGTAGCGCGCGAAGTCCCACATGAAGCCGTAGTAGCCACGCGTGGTGTCCCAGAAGTCGGCGTCCTGGGTGGACACGTACTTCAGCGTGCCGCCCTTCTTGACCTGGTCGGCCTGGGCGACCTTGTTGTTCGCGGCGTCGAAGCCGGCCGCGCCGGACGACGAGCCCCCGCTGCCGCTGCCGCCGCCGCACGCTGCCAAGGTCAGCAGCCCGGCGACCGCGGCAGCAGCGGCCAGCGCCTGCTTACGCCGCCCTGAGGTGCGTTGGGTAGTCACGATCTCGGATCCTCCGGATTTGATGAGAGACCCCGTGTTGGAGCCACGGGACGCTTGTGCGGTACGGCGGTTCAGCGGGAGCCCTTCGGGTCGAGCGCGTCCCGCACGCCGTCGCCGAAGAGGTTGAATGCCAGAACGGTGATGAAGATCGCTACGCCGGGGACGATCATGTACATGGGGTCCGAGTCGTAGTAGTCGATCGCGGTGGACAGCATCTGCCCCCAGGACGACGTGGGCGGCTTGACGCCCACACCCAGGAAGCTGAGCGCGGCCTCGGTGAGGATGTTGGTGGGGATCATCATCGTCGTGTAGACGATGATCGGGGCGACGAGGTTGGGCAGCAGTTCCTTGAACAGGATGTAGAACCGCCCGGCGCCCAGGGACCTGGCCGCCTCGACGTACTCCCGCTCACGCATCGAGAGGGTCTGGCCGCGCACCACGCGTCCGATGTAGGGCCAGCCGAAGAAACCGATGACCAGGATCATCACGAACACGCGCACGTTGGACCCGGTCAGGCCGAGCATCTTGTCCGGCATGACGGAGACCAGCGCGATGATGAAGAGCAGCTGCGGGAAGGCCAGCAGACCGTCCATGATCCGGCTGATGACCGAGTCGACCCAGCCGCCGAAGAAGCCCGCCAGGATGCCCAGGACGGTGCCGAGCACGACGGCCACGATCGCGGACAGGAAGCCGACCAGGAGCGAGATCCGGGCGCCGTAGAGGATGCGGGCGAAGATGTCGCGGCCGTTGACGGGCTCGACGCCCAGCCAGTGGGTGCCGCTGACGCCGCCGAGCGACCCCTTGGGGGTGCTGAAGAGCGGGTCGATCAGGGACTCGTGGTAGGCGTCGGGGTCCTGGCCGTAGAGGCTGGCGATCACCGGTGCGAGCAGCGCGACCACGATGAGGAGGAGCACCACGATGCCGCCCGTGAGGGCCAGCTTGTCCCGTTTCAGGCGCTCCCAGGCGATCCGCCCCAGGGAACGTCCCTGTACGGCCTTCTCGCCGGCCGCGGCGGCAGCCGCTTCCTCGGCCGCGCTCGGGGCCGCTTCCGCGGTCGGCTCGTGCAATGGTGCCGTCATCTGGCAGGGACCCCTCTTCGATATTCAACCGGCGGTAGCCGGCTCGCACTTGCCGCTGTGGCGGCGGTGTTCCGTCCTTCGTACACGGGGACGAAGTCCCCTGGAGCGGGAGTCTTCAACGCTTTGGCGATCTGTTGCCAGACTTGGCGGCGAAAGGATGCGTAAACGTGATGCGGGCTGCAGGGTTCCGTTATCCGGACAGTGGGTAACGGGGGTCGGACGTGGGCTTTTCGGACATTCGGCACATCAAAGGATCTTACGGCGCTATCTACGCGCGGAGACCTTCGGTGGGTCCGGTCTGGACCATGAGCCGCGTGTTCAGTATGCGCCGCGCGCCGGCGGATAGCCGTATCCGCCTGCCGGAGCCTGAGCGGGCGCGGGCGCGTGGGCCTCGCGGTCGTAGAAAGGGCGGGCACTCGCCCGCATCCACAGCGCGACGGGATCGTAGTCATCCGACATCGCGACGGTGGACACCGGCAGGCCGTCCGGGACCGCGCCGACGGACTGCTGCATCATCGCCCGCACCGAGTCGACGGCGGGCGGGCTGGTGTCGTACACGTCGAGGCCGATGGCGAGGTACGGCGCCCCGAGCGCCGGCTGCACCCAGGCACGGCGCAGCGAGCGGACGGCCGGGGTGCGGTGGGCGTTCTGCGTGAGCAGGGCGTAGAACTGCGGGACCTCGATGGTGGGTTCCGACAGGCGCAGCGGGCCGGCCGGCTGGCGCTCCAGACCGGTGGCGATGCGGCGCAGGTCCGGCCACGGGATGCCGACACCGCCGCCCGGGGCGTGCGGGTTGAGCCAGAGGCCGAAGTGGTCCGGGTAGAGGGTGCGGGCCACGTCGAGACCGTCGACCACTTCGTACGACCGGTTCCAGCCACTGGCGCTCAGCTCCTGGGCCGAGGTGACGCAGGGGGCGTAGCCGTGGCCGTCCACTTCCATGTTTCCGTACTGGGCGTCCGGGGAGCCTGCCTGGCCGTGCCACAGCAGCATCCAGACCTGGCCGGAACCGGGGGTCGCGAGCGCCCTGAGCAGGGCCTCGTAGGCGTCGTAGCGCCCGGGCGTCACCTGGCGCAGCATGTGCTCGACGCTGCCGCTGAGGCTCGCGCTCACCTGACGTACCGCCCCTTCGAAGAGTTGCCCCGCAGTGGGTGACAGCTAATGGGTGACAGCTTAAGCGCCCGGCAGCCAGGGAACCGTTGTGCGTGCGTGGCCTCGGGTGCTGTTCAGAAGTGGTGCCTCGTATAGAAAGGGCGTACCCGGTCCCGCATCCAGATCGCCACCGGGTCGTCCGTCACGTCCAGGAGGACCAGGTTGACCGGCCACTGGGTGGGGATCCTGGTCACCGCACGGCTCAGGGCCTCGAGCGGCAGGGCCCTCAGGTCGCCCTCCCGCTGGGAGAGTTCGACGCCTATGAACATCACCGGGTCCGCGGTCTCGATGGCGGCGAGGCAGCGGCGGGCGGTGAGGACCACGCCGGTGGCGGTGAACTCCTCGGACGCGGCGGCGAGGAAGTCGATCGGGTCGTCCTGCCAGTCCGGTTCGTAGAGCTTGACGCGGCCACCGGAGGCGGGGCCGTCCAGGGCGGTGCGGCCGGCCCGGCACAGTTCGGCGACCGCGGCGGGCGGCAGCGGGACGCCGAGCACGCCGTCGGGGTTGATCGCCAGCCCCACCTGCGGGGGCAGCCCGCGGGCGAACTCGACGGCCGGGGCGATGGTGTACGCCATGTGGCTGCCGACGACCTGGCGGAACTGTTCCTCGGAGCTGAAGACCGGGACGTAGGCCTGGCCCTCGAGTTCCAGCGTGGGCAGGTCGAGGGGGCCGCTGTCCAGGCCGCCGCCGTTGGGCAGCGGGATCCACAGGAAGCTGCGGCCGAGCACCTCGATGATCCGGCCGCCCGCGGAGGGGACGCCGAGGGAGGCCGACAGCACCTCCTCCAGCTCGTTGCCGGGCCAGCCGCCGTGCGGATGGGGGTGCGCCTGCATGGGAAAGTCCGCGGGAAGGTCCGCTGGGAAGTCCATCTGTGTCCGACCGCCTGCCGAGAACAACTGCTGAGGCTGGAAAGGCTAGCGGGTGGGACCGACATGCGGACGTCCCGTGAAGCCGATCCTGCCGAGGACGTCCGCCGCGGCCCGGTCGAGCAGCACCACCGAGCCGACGCCGGGGGGCGGTTCGCCCTGCTCCACCGAGCGGATCAGGCGGGCGGCCGCCGTGCGGTGGCGCAGGAAGGCGTAGCGGGAGACGCCCCGGCCGCGCTCGCGCTGGCCCGCCAGCGCCCTGGCCGGGGTGACGTCCAGGAGCAGCAGGTGCAGGGTGCCGCCGCGGCGGCGGGCCGCGCGGGCCAGCCAGTCCCGGACCCAGGCGTGGGTGCCGCAGTCGTGCACCATGACGCCCTCGCCGCCGCGCAGGGCCCGGCGCAGACCCGCGTAGTGGGCCAGGCGGACCAGCGGCCGGTAGACCGCGTACGGCAGGAAGCCCGGCATGCGACCCTCCCAGCGGTCGCGGGCGTCCTGGGAGTCGACCCGGACGCCGTTCACCGCGCGGGCCATCAGCGTGGACTTGCCGCTGCCGGGCAGGCCGGTGACGACGACGAGGTCGCGGGGGCCGAAGAGCAGGGCGTGGGGGCTGTGCCCGGCGCGGTCGCGAAGGTCACGGACCACCGGTGCCGGGAACTCGTCGCACCGCTCGCGGGCCGAGGCCGCGGGCTGCCGGGGCAGTGCGTACGCCGTGGTCCTGTTCACCGTGATCGTCCTCCCTGCGGGGTCAGTCAAGGTTCTCCCCACCACATGTAAAGGGACGGTAATGCACGGTGTCTCGCGGTTACGTTCGTTTCCGGCCACAGGGCTGTCACAAAGGAGCGGCCTGCCGCGAGCGGACGAGGCGTGCAATGATGTGCGCGCCAACTGCATACCGGCCGTTTGAATCCGCGCGGGAGAGTCCCCAGTACGTCTGCGTCACTGGGGCGCCGAAGGAGCAAGTCCCTCCCTTGAATCTCTCAGGCCCCGTTACCGCGCGGGCGAGGCACATCTGAAAAGCGGGCCGCCGTGCGCGGTGGCCCCACCCACGGTGCAAGCCATGTCCGGTGCGGTCATGGCGAACCTCTCAGGTTCCGATGACAGATGGGGAGGAACGACCTCGCCCCGTCCCGTCATGCCCTGGGAGACGACCGCCCGATGAGCAGCACCGAACTCCGCCGCACCGCGCTCGACGCCCTGCATCGCTCGCTCGGCGCGACGATGACCGACTTCGCCGGCTGGGACATGCCGCTGCGCTACGGCTCCGAACGCGACGAGCACCTCGCCGTGCGCACCCGGGCCGGCCTCTTCGACCTCTCCCACATGGGCGAGATCACCGTCACCGGCCCGCAGGCGGCCGCCCTGCTGAATCACGCCCTGGTCGGGAACATCGCCTCCGTCGGCGTCGGCCGCGCCCGCTACACCATGATCTGCCGGGCCGACGGCGGCATCCTGGACGACCTGATCGTCTACCGGCTCGCCGAGAGCGAGTACCTGGTCGTCGCCAACGCCTCCAACGCCCAGGTCGTGCTGGACGCGCTGACCGAGCGCGCGGCCGGCTTCGACGCCGAGGTCCGCGACGACCGGGACGCCTACGCGCTGATCGCCGTCCAGGGCCCCGAGTCGCCCGGCATCCTGGCCTCCCTCACCGACGCCGACCTCGACGGCCTCAAGTACTACGCCGGCCTGCCCGGCACCGTCGCGGGCGTCCCCGCGCTGATCGCGCGCACCGGGTACACCGGCGAGGACGGCTTCGAGCTCTTCGTGAAGCCGGAGCACGCCGTCGAGCTGTGGCAGGCGCTGACCAAGGCCGGCGAGGCGGCGGGCCTGGTCCCCTGCGGGCTGTCCTGCCGGGACACGCTGCGCCTGGAGGCGGGCATGCCGCTGTACGGGCACGAGCTGAGCACGGAGCTGACGCCCTTCGACGCCGGGCTCGGCCGGGTGGTGAAGTTCGAGAAGGAGGGCGACTTCGTGGGCCGCGAGGCGCTCGCCGCGGCCGCCGCCCGCGCCCAGGAGAACCCGCCGCGCGTCCTGGTCGGCCTGGTCGCCGAGGGCCGCCGGGTCCCGCGCGCCGGGTACCCCGTCGTGGCCGGCGGCGAGGTGATCGGCGAGGTCACCTCCGGCGCCCCCTCCCCCACGCTGGGCAAGCCGATCGCCATGGCGTACGTCGACGCCGCGCACGCGGCCGTGGGCACACCGGGTGTCAGTGTGGACATCCGCGGCAGCCACGAGCCGTACGAGGTCGTGGCGCTGCCCTTCTACCAGCGCCAGAAGTAGAGACTGGGCGGGGCACCCCCCACCGGGGCGCGACCCCGCGCACAGGTCCGCTGCTCACGCGTGTTCCAGCAGTCCCTCATTCATCACCACTCCCCGTGTACAGGAGAATTCAGGCCATGAGCAACCCCCAGCAGCTGCGCTACAGCAAGGAGCACGAGTGGCTGTCGGCCGCCGAGGACGGCGTCTCGACGGTCGGCATCACCGAGTTCGCGGCCAACGCGCTCGGCGACGTCGTCTACGCCCAGCTTCCCGAGGTGGGCTCCGCGGTGACCGCGGGCGAGACCTGCGGCGAGCTGGAGTCGACCAAGTCGGTCAGCGACCTGTACTCCCCCGTCACCGGTGAGGTCACCGAGATCAACGAGGACGTGGTGAACGACCCCTCGCTGGTCAACTCGGCTCCCTTCGAGGGCGGTTGGCTCTTCAAGGTGCGCGTCACCGAGGAGCCGACCGACCTGCTCTCCGCCGACGAGTACACCGCCCAGAACGCCGGCTGAGGAGCCGTAGACGCATGTCCTCACTGAACACGTCCCTGCACGAGCTCGACCCGGAGATCGCCGCCGCGGTCGACGCCGAGCTCGCGCGCCAGCAGTCCACCCTCGAGATGATCGCCTCGGAGAACTTCGCTCCGCTCGCGGTCATGGAGGCGCAGGGCTCGGTCCTGACCAACAAGTACGCGGAGGGCTACCCGGGCCGCCGCTACTACGGCGGCTGCGAGCACGTCGACGTCGCCGAGCAGATCGCCATCGACCGGGTCAAGGAGCTGTTCGGCGCCGAGTACGCCAACGTCCAGCCGCACTCGGGCGCCTCCGCCAACCAGGCCGCCCTGTTCGCGCTGGCCCAGCCCGGCGACACCATCCTCGGGCTCGACCTGGCGCACGGCGGCCACCTCACCCACGGGATGCGGCTGAACTTCTCCGGCAAGCAGTTCGACGTGGTCGCCTACCACGTGGACGCGCAGACCGGACTGGTCGACATGGCCGAGCTGGAGAAGCTGGCCAGGGAGCACCGGCCGAAGGTGATCATCGCCGGCTGGTCGGCGTACCCGCGGCAGCTGGACTTCGCCGAGTTCCGCCGGATCGCGGACGAGGTCGGCGCGTACCTGTGGGTCGACATGGCGCACTTCGCGGGGCTGGTGGCGGCCGGGCTGCACGAGAACCCGGTGCCGTACGCCGACGTCGTCACCTCCACCACCCACAAGACGCTCGGCGGTCCGCGCGGCGGGATCATCCTGGCCCGCAGCAAGGACTTCGCGAAGAAGCTGAACTCCTCCGTCTTCCCCGGCTTCCAGGGCGGCCCCCTGGAGCACGTGATCGCGGCGAAGGCGGTGTCCTTCAAGGTCGCGGCGAGCGAGGAGTTCAAGGAGCGCCAGCGGCGTACGGTGGACGGTGCGCGCATCCTCGCCGAGCGGCTGACGGCGGCCGACGCCCACGCGGCCGGGGTGAACGTCCTGTCCGGCGGCACGGACGTGCACCTCGTCCTCGTCGACCTGCGCGCGTCCGAACTGGACGGACAGCAGGCGGAGGACCGGCTCCACGAGGTCGGCATCACGGTCAACCGCAACGCCGTCCCGAACGACCCGCGCCCGCCGATGGTGACGTCGGGGCTGCGGATCGGTACGCCGGCCCTGGCGACCCGCGGCTTCACGGCCGAGGACTTCGCCGAGGTCGCGGACGTCATCGCCGAGACGCTGAAACCGTCGTTCGACGGGGAGGCGTTGAAGGCCCGGGTCAAGGCCCTGGCCGACAAGCACCCGCTGTACCCCGGCCTGAACAAGTAAGCCCCGGTGGGGCGCCCTTCGCCGGGTGCCCCACCTCCCCCGCACCAAGGAGTCCCCGTGGCCATATCGGTCTTCGACCTGTTCTCGATCGGCATCGGCCCGTCCAGCTCCCACACGGTCGGCCCGATGCGCGCTGCACGCATGTTCGCCCGGCGGCTGCGCAACGAGGGCCTGCTGCCCTCCGTCGCCTCGGTGCGCTGCGAGCTGTACGGCTCGCTCGGCGCGACCGGCCACGGCCACGGCACCCCCAAGGCGGTGCTGCTCGGCCTGGAGGGCGCCTCGCCGCGCACGGTGGACGTGGAGACGGCCGACGAGCGGGTGGAGTCGATCAGGGCCGCGGGGCTGCTGAAGCTGCTCGGCAGGCACGAGATCCCCTTCTCCTTCGACGAGGACCTGGTGCTGCACCGCCGCAAGGCGCTCCCGTACCACGCCAACGGCATGACGGTATGGGCGTACGACGCCTCCGGCACCGAGCTGCTGTCGAAGACGTACTACTCGGTGGGCGGCGGGTTCGTCGTCGACGAGGACGCGGTCGGCGCGGACCGCATCAAGCTGGACGACACGGTGCTGAAGTACCCCTTCCGCACCGGCGACGAGCTGCTGCGCCTGACCAACGAGACGGGCCTGTCCATCTCCTCGCTGATGATGGAGAACGAGCGCGCCTGGCGCACGGAGGACGAGATCCGCGCCGGGCTGCTGGAGATCTGGCGGGTCATGCAGGCGTGCGTGTCCCGAGGCATGTCCCGCGAGGGCATCCTGCCGGGCGGGCTGCGGGTCCGTCGCCGGGCAGCGGTCTCCGCACGCCAACTCCGGGCGGAGGGCGACCCGCTGGCGCACGCCATGGAGTGGATCACGCTCTACGCGATGGCCGTGAACGAGGAGAACGCGGCGGGCGGGCGGGTCGTCACCGCCCCGACCAACGGCGCGGCCGGCATCATCCCCGCCGTCCTGCACTACTACATCAACTTCGTGCCGGGCGCCGACGAGGACGGAGTCGTCCGCTTCCTGCTCGCCGCGGGCGCCATCGGCATGCTCTTCAAGGAGAACGCGTCCATCTCCGGCGCCGAGGTCGGCTGCCAGGGCGAGGTCGGCTCCGCCTGCTCGATGGCGGCGGGCGCCCTGGCCGAGGTCCTCGGCGGCTCGCCCGAACAGGTCGAGAACGCGGCGGAGATCGGCATGGAGCACAACCTCGGCCTCACCTGCGACCCCGTCGGCGGCCTCGTCCAGATCCCCTGCATCGAACGCAACGGCATGGCCGCGGTGAAGGCGGTCACAGCGGCGAAGATGGCGATGCGCGGCGACGGCTCGCACAAGGTGTCCCTGGACAAGGTCATCAAGACGATGAAGGACACGGGCGCCGACATGTCGGTGAAGTACAAGGAGACGGCGCGGGGCGGGCTCGCGGTGAACATCATCGAGTGCTAGGGGGTGTTTTGAAGGTCCAGTGCGGTGCCCGCGATGTTCGGTGCGTGGCCTCGGCGTGCCGGACGAAGGTCCTAGGCGAACGGGGCTTGCTCGGGGTTGCCGTCCTAAGGTATTGGGTGCCTTCAACTCCTGTCCCCACGACGGAACTTCAGGGAGTCCCCCCATGCTGCACGGGATCGACGTCAGCGCGTACCAGTCCGCCTCGTACGGAACGGACGGCCTGTCCTTCGCCTTCGTCAAGGCGACCGAGGGCCGTTCGTACGTCAATCCGAGACTGGCCGCCCAGACGAGGACGGCCCGCGAGGCCGGCCTGGTCGTCGGCTTCTACCACTTTCTGTGGCCCGGCGACCTCGACGCCCAGGCCGAGTACTTCGTCACGCACGCCCCCGAGAAGGCGGGCGACGTCCTCGCCGTGGACTGGGAGACGACCAGTTCCGGGACGCACGCGAGCAACGCGGAGAAGGACCACTTCATCCGCAAGGTGAAGCAGCTCCGGCCGCACAACCGGGTGATCCTCTACACCAACCGCGACTTCTGGCTGAACATCGACACCACGTCGTACGCCGGCGACGGCCTGTGGATCGCCGACTACGTGACGGCGGGCAAGCCCCGCATCAAGGCCTCCTGGCGCTTCCACCAGTACACGAGCGAACCGCACGACATGGATGTCGCGAACTTCGCCGACAAGGCCGCGCTGACGAAATGGGCACAGGTGGGCTGAGCCGCCGACGTAGGCTCCGAACAGGGACGCGGTGGCGTCGCGGGGCAGAGGGGAGCTTCTCGTCATGGGTGGGTCGGTCAGCGCGGTCAGCAGCAACGGCACGTACTCGTTCACCAAGCCGAACCGGGAGAGCGTCAGGCTGCTCGAAGGGCTCGGGGTGGAGGGGGACGTGCACGCCGGGACGACGGTGAAGCACCGGTCTCGGGTGGCCAGGGACCCCTCGCAGCCGAACCTGCGGCAGGTGCACCTCATCCACGAGGAGTTGTTCGAGGAGGTCCGGGAGGCCGGGTTCGCGGTCGCGCCCGGGGAGCTCGGGGAGAACGTGACCACTCGGGGGATCGACCTGCTGGGGCTGCCGGTCGGGACCCTGCTGCGGCTCGGCGACGAGGCCGTCGTCGAGGTGACCGGGCTGCGCAACCCCTGTCTGCAGATCGACAACTTCCAGGGCGGCCTGCTGAAGCAGGTCGTGGGCCGGGACGCCGACGGTTCGCTGCGGCGCAGGGCCGGGATCATGAGCGTGGTCGTGAGGGGTGGCGTGGTGCGGCCCGGGGATCCGGTGGAGGTGGAACTGCCGGACGGGCCGCACCGGCCACTCGGGGTGGTCTGAGCTACGGCTCAGCCTCGGAAGTCCGCGGGGCGCTCCGGGGACGCCTCCGCGAGCGCCTTCGTCACGCCGTCGACACCCTCGCGCAGCCCGTACACCGGGGTGCCCGGCTGCTGGCGCCAGGAGTCGTCGAGGCCGCCGGCGTCGACCGTGTCGAAGCCGAGCTCGTCGATCAGCGCGCGCACCTTGCGCTTGGCCGCCTCGTCGTCGCCGGCCACGGGGAGGGCCATGCGGTCGGGGTCGCCGGCCGGGCGGTGGCGTTCGAGCAGGTCGGCCGCGTAGGTGCCGTTGAACGCCTTGATGACGGGCTGGCCGAGGTGGCGCTCGGTCCAGCGGCTCTCGGTGAGGCCCCCGTCCTCGATCGCGGCGATCCGGCCGTCCCGCTGCTGCGGGTAGTAGTTGCCGGTGTCGACCACCGCGACGCCCTCCGCGGCCCCGGCGAGCAGCCCGGAGGGGAGGTTCGGTACGGCCTTCAGCGGGACGGTGACGACGACGACCTCCGCGCCGCGGGCGGCCTCCTCGACGGGGACCGGGGTGGCGCCGGTCTCCTCGGCCAGTTCGGTGAGGGTCTGCGGACCGCGGGAGTTGGCGACGGCGACGTCGTGCCCGAGGGCGGTGAGCCGCCGGGTGAGGTTGCCGCCGATGTTGCCCGCGCCGATGATGCCGATCTTCATGACAGACCTTTCGTGATCGATGCGCACGCATACGTCTGGGGGGCGTCAACCCGAGGGAGTCCGGGACTATTCCGAGTGTCGACCGAACGGATGAGGGCAGGTTCCTGGCACCGACGCGGTGATCACTTTCCCCAGCCCGTCCCGGTCGGCCGGAACCGGTGATCGCCGAGTCCCCTCTTCCCCAGTAGCAGGTATGTGTGGGCGTTGTGGGACGCTACGGCGGGTATCGCCCGCTTCGTCCCCGCCCAGTGGTCCAGAAAGGTGGTCGGCGCGTGTCCCTCACCGGAACGTCGTTCTTCGTCACCCTCATCGTCGCGACGGCCGTGGCGATGATCGGCACGATCGCCCTGTGGACCAGAATCCGCGGCCCCAGGCCGGTGCGCTGGCTGGCGCACGCCGTGATGATCGGCCTGTGCCAGCTCACCGCGATCGGTGTCGTGGCCACCTGGATCAACAACAGCTACGGCCTGTACGCGTCCTGGGACGACCTCATGGGCACCACGCACAACGCCAACGCGATCGCGATGCCGGGACCCCCCGTACAGCGCGCGAAGTTCAACCACAGCACCAAGGGCGGCGTCCTGGACACCTACTTCCACGGCCGCAAGTCCGCCCTGTCCGGGCAGGTGCTGGTGTGGACGCCGCCCCAGTACGACAACCCGGCCTACCGGCACAAGCGGTTCCCGGTCGTGATGCTGCTGCACGGCGTGCCCGGCTCCCCCCAGTCCTGGCTCGAACACGGCGGCATGCCGGGCGCCTACTCGGACCTGCTGAACCAGAACAAGGCGCACCCCTTCATCCTGGTGATGCCCGTGGTCAACCCCGGCAGTGTGGACACCGACTGCACCGACCTGCCCAACCGCAAGGTCGCGACCTGGATGTCGGTGGACGTCCCGGACCTGATCAGCCACAAGTTCCGCACCCTGCGCGGTCCTTCCGGCTGGGGCCTGATGGGCTTCTCGACCGGCGGCTTCTGCGCCGCCCGGCTGCCCCTGCAGTACCCGAAGGTCTTCGGCGCGGGTGCCGCCCTCGACCCCGACCCGCTGACCGGCGACAAGTCGGTCCTGACGAACCCGACCGTGCGCCGTGTCAACAGCCCGACCTACCTGGTGCGGCACACCAAGGCGCACGTCAGCCTGTTCCTCGCCACCTCGCGCGAGGACCGGGCCAGCCCGGTCTCCTACATCACGCAGTTCCAGGCGGCCGCGGCCAACTCCCCGGTCACCGTCCGTACGCTGTTCCTGCCGACCGGCGGCCACAACTACAACACCTGGTCCGCGGAGTACCCACCGGCCTTCGCCTGGCTCAGCCAGTGGCTCTCCGCCCCGCGCTGACCCGGATCGACGGGGAAGGGGCGCCGCCGGTCGATCGACCGGCGGCGCCCCTTCGTCGCACGCTACTTGTTCAGGTGCGCCCAGAACTCGTCGAACGACAGCACCTTGTCACCGTTCAGGTCACGCGACTTGATGATCGCCTCGGCGACCGTCTCGGTGACGTTCCAGTCGCCCCCCTGGGCGAGGGCGGTCTTGAACTCGGCGGCGGTGATGAACCCGTCGCCGTCGGTGTCGATCCGCTGGAACTCCTTGCGCGCTTCTTCGATGTCCGCCACCGATCCGCCCCTTTGTGTCGCGTCTGATCTGTCTTACCGGCGTTCTGCCGCAGGTCAGACTAACGGCCCGGCCAAGCCGTGAGTGCGGCGACCACCCAGCCGAACTCCTCCTGGAACCTCGGGGGCTCCGGCTCCCCCTTGATGACGGCGGCCAACTCCCGGTAGCGGGCCACCTCGTTGCCCATGTCGATGCGGCGCAGCACCTGCGCGCGGTCCGTGCCCTCCCCGAACACCTCGGTGAGCACCGCGTCCGCCTCCGGCGACTCGGGCGCCACGCCCCGTTCCCGTGCCGCGCCGACCAGGTCCACCATCCGGCGGATGAACCACATCGAGGTGCCCGACGGCGTGTCCGGGCCGCGGTCCGCCGCGTTGAACTCGATCATCCTGCGCATCGCCGCCCGGAAGTCCGGGTTCTGCAGCAGTTCGGCGAGCTCCACCCAGGCGTCGACCTGCTCCGGGGTGGGGTCGTCCGGCAGGTGCACGCCGATCGTCCGGGTCCGCTCCCGGATCCAGGGGTCCGCCGTGTCCAGCCCGTGGAAGACCTCCTCCACGAAGTCGTCCACGATCCGCTGCCGTTCCGCCGCCGACAGCCGCGCCAGTTTGTTCATCAGGGTCGTCTCCTCCGCACTCGAACCACGTCGTGCCACGGTCGACAGCACCGCACGGGTCACCCGCAGCGAACGGATCTGCGCGTCCAGCGCGACCACGTGCGCCGCCGCGACCTGAGCCACGGTCCGCTCCCCGGCCAGCACCCTGCGCACGTCGGCCAGGCCGAGGCCCAGCTCGCGCAGGGTGCGGATCAGCTCCAGGCGGGCGGCGGACTCGGCGTCGTAGAGCCGGTAGCCGCCCGTGGAGCGGGTCACCGGGGTCAGGACGCCCTCGTCGGACCAGTAGCGGATGGTGCGCACGGTCAGCCCGGTGGACCGCGCCAGCTCACCGATGGTGAGAAGTCCGGTGCCGTCATCGATCATGTCTGCGAGTGTGGGCCTTCCAGTGGGTGGAGACTCAAGGAGCGCCGTCATGGAGACGTTGCGGGACATCCTCGACGCGGCGGCGCACGGTGCCTTCCCGCCGGCCGACGGCACCACGACCGTCGTACCGCAGGCATGTGCGCGGGACGCCGGTGTCCTCGCCTTCACCGCGCACGCCGTCGTGTTCACCGACGAGGACCCCGCGTGGGTGTACGACGCCCTGCGGGCCGCCGACTGCGACGCGCTCGCCGCGCCCATGAACCCCCGGTTCCTGGCGGCGTTCGTCGAGCGGACGGGGCGCACGGCCGAGACCGTCGACGCGATGCTGGTCGGCGCCCCGCTGCCGGGTGACCCGCCGATCGAGCTGACCGAGATCGAGGACGGCTCGCACCCGCGGATCGTGTACGCGCGCGGCAGGCGCGACGACGTGCGCGCGTGGTCGGCCGACGGCGGGGTGCTGGTGACCGGGCGCGGCATCGCCGGCCGCCTCGAGGTCTCGGTCGAGGTCGACGAGGCGGTACGGCACCGGGGGCTCGGCCGGTCGCTGGTGACCGCGGCCCGGCAGCTGGCCGACGAGCCGCTGTGGGCCCAGGTCGCGCCGGGGAACGCCCGCAGCATGCGGACGTTCCAGGCGGCCGGCTACCGACCGGTGGGCGCGGAGGCGCTGCTGCTGCGCCGTCAGCGGAAGATGCCGGTGTGACCGAGCGAGTAGCGGCCCGGCTGGGGATACACGGCGAGGCCGTGCGGGCCGCTGCCGACCGGGATGCGGGCCAGTTCGTGACCGGTGCGGGTGTCGATGGCGTACACCTCGGAGTTGTAGCGGCCGGACAGCCACAGGACCTTGCCGTCGGCGGAGACGCCGCCCATGTCGGGGCTGCCGCCGCCCGGCAGGTGCCACTTCTCGACGACCTTGTTCTGCGCGAAGTCGAAGACGGAGATGCTGCCCTCGCCCCGGTTTGAGATGTACATGTCGCGCGAGTCGCGGCTGATGTAGAGGCCGTGCGCGCCCTTGCCGGTGCGCAGGAGGGTCGGCTGGGCGAAGGTGTCGCCGTCGAGGATCCACACCCCGTCGGCCATCATGTCGGCGATGTAGAACCGCTTGCCGTCGGGCGAGATCTTGACGTCCTGCGGCATCGAGCCGTGGAACGGCAGTTTCTGCTGCCCGATCACCTTCATGTGCTCCGTGTCGACCTTCAGCAGCTCGCCGCTGAACTCGCACGAGACGATGAAGTAGCGGCCGTCCGTGGAGAAGTCGGCGTGGTTGACGCCGTAGCAGCTGACCGGGACGGTCTTGGCCGTCTTCATGGTGTGCGCGTCGCGGAAGACGAGCTCGCGGTCGAGGGAGGCCATCACGATGGCGTACTTGCCGTTGGGCGTGAAGTAGAGGTTGTACGGGTCGTGCACGTCGACCGGGGCGCCGGCCTTGCCGGTGCGCGGGTCGATGGGGGTGAGGGTGTTGCCCCGGTCGTTGTTGACCCACAGGGTCTTCAGGTCCCAGGACGGCACGACGTGCTGGGGCTGCACGCCGACCGGGATGGTCTCGATGACCTTGTACGTCTTCGGGTCGATGACCGAGACGGTGTTGGAGTTGGTGTTGGGGACGTACACCCGGGACGGGAAGTCCTTGACGACCGGAGAGAGCTGATTGGGGCGGTCGGCGGCGTAGACGTCCTGCGGGTCGAGCACCGGGGGCATGCCGGGCAGCCCCTGGACGGCGGCATTCTGCTGCGAGGAGGTGACCGGCGCCTTGCTGGCGTGCGCCTCCTTCTTGTGCCCGCTCGAGCCCGAGCTGCAGGCGGCCAGGGCGGCGAGGGCGACGGTCGCGACGAGAGCGTGTGCAATTCGGGTGCGCTGCATCAGCTGAACAACTCCGTGGTGGTCACCGCGGAGAGGCCGCGGCGGGCGAGTTCTTCCAGTACGGCGGGGAGGGCAGTGACCGTGTCCGGGTACCCGAAATGCATGCTCACCACGGACCCGTTGCGCACCTCGCCCATGATCTTGCCGGTGATGGCGGTGGCGCCGGGCCTCGTGTAGTCGAGGGAGTCGACGTCGTAGGACAGGACGTGCGGATAACCGGCGTCGCCGGCCAGGCGGGTGACGAGCGGGGTGGCCTGCGGGGCGCGTGAGGGCCGGAACCAGGTGCCGATGGAGCCGGTCAGGCGGCGCAGCCGGTCGGCGCAGTCGGTGATCTCGGCGCGGGCGTCCGCCTCCGACATCGTGTCGATGCCCAGGTGGCGCTGGGTGTGGTTACCGAGGTCGTGGCCGCCCTGGAGGATGCGGCGGGCCATGTCCGGATACTGGTCCAGCCAGGTGCCAACGGCCAGCACGGTCAGGTGCGCGCCGTGCTTCTCGGCTTCCGTCAGCAGGGAGTGGGCGATGGCGGGGTCGCCCTGCCCGTGGAAGGTGAGGGCGACGCGGGGACGGTTGCGGGGGCCGTGGAGGAGTTGCGCGGGCTGGCCCGCGAAGCGGCGCGGGGAGGGGGCGGCGGCCGGCGTGGCGGCGGTCGCGGACTCGCTGGGTGAGGTGGACGGATGGGCGGAGGGGGTGGGATGTGCGACGGCACCGTGCGATGCACATCCGGCGGTCAGGGCACCTGCGGCGAGAAGCCCGGCACCCGTGCGCAGGGCCGTGCGGCGATCGGTCTCAGTCACCTGCACCATTTAAGAGCCGCCGGGTAAGAAAAGCGCCCATTGACCCGAACGGGGGAGGGGATTCGGGTCGCGCTTCGGCCAAGTGACCGACCGCGGGACGGCGACTCCGGCCCATGGCGGCCCACGATCCCGCCAACGGTCCAAGAAACCCGGCCAACGTCCCGCGACCTCGCAGCTCGGTTCAGTGCCCCGGCCAGCGGTCCGCGACGTCGGCTAGCGGTCGGCGACCCGCATCTCGAACCACGTCGTCTTCCCACGGGGCAGCAGGTCCACGCCCCAGCGGTCGGAGAGCTTGTCCACCAGGAACAGGCCGCGCCCGCTGACGTCCAGGTCCTGGACCGGCATCAGACAGGGCAGCCCCCGCGAGGGGTCGCGGACCTCGACGCGGATCCACCCCCGGCGGCGCCGCATCCGCAGGCCGAACACGCGGGCGCCGGTGTGCCGGACGGCGTTGCCCACCAGCTCCGAGACCAGCAGGACCGCGTCCTCCGTCATCTTCGGGGTCAGTCCCCACTGACGCAGGACCACGACCTGGGCGAGCCGGCGGGCGGTGGCGGCGGACTCGGGGCGGGAGGGGAGCGGGACCTCGGCCTCCGTCGGGTTGCCGAACAACTCCAGTGCCTTGAGCGCCCGTTCGTCCTCGACCGCGGGCGACCAGCGCGCCGCGGTCGCACGGCCATGTCCCCGCGGCTGTTCCATGCCCTCCAGCCCCGCCATGCCCCCATCATGGCCGCCCGCGGCACCCTCCGTGGCCGTTCCGGAGGAATACACCCCCCGGAATCCACCATTCCGAACAGGCCGGTTGACATATGACAAAGGCATTTCAGCACCCTTGACAGCCTGCATGAGCTGCGGCGAATGCCCCTTTGGTGGCAATCGACGGGCTCCCTCGACAAGCCAGACTTAAGGTTGCCTTAAGGCTCCCATAAACCGCCCCATCGAGGGACCCGGATCAGACGCGCCGTCGATGACAAGAGCCGCGAGGGCCCTCAGAGGAACTTGGCCTTGCCCGGCCCCTCCTCCACGAAGCTCCGCATGCCGCGCTCGCGGTCCTCGGTGGCGAACAGGCCCGCGAACCAGTTGCGTTCCACCGCGAGACCCGTCTCGAGGTCCGTCTCAAGCCCGGTGTCGACGGCCTCCTTGGCGGCCCGGAGCGCGAGCGCCGGCCCCTGCGCCAGCCTCGCCGCCCAGTCGTGCGCGGCGGTGTACACCTCGGCGGCCGGCACGACCCGGTCCACCAGACCGAGCGTCAGCGCCTCGTCCGCCTTGACCATACGGCCCGTGAAGATGAGGTCCTTGGCCTTGGACGGGCCGATCAGCCGGGACAGGCGCTGGGTGCCGCCGGCGCCCGGGATCAGGCCGAGCAGGATCTCCGGCTGGCCCAGTTTCGCGTTGTCCGCGGCGATCCGGTAGTCCGCGCACAGCGCCAGCTCGCAGCCGCCGCCGAGGGCGTACCCGGTGACCGCGGCCACCACCGGCTTGGGGATCCGGGCGACCGCCGTGAACGAGTCCTGCAGGGAACGGGCGCGCAGGACCATCGCCGTGTGGTCCATGGTCTGCATCTCCTTGATGTCCGCGCCCGCCGCGAACACCTTCTCCCCGCCGTAGACGATCACGGCCCGTACGTCCTCGCGCCGGGTCGCCTCCTCGGCGAGTTCCTTCAGCCGGTCCTGCGTGGCGACGTCGAGCGCGTTCATGGGCGGACGGTCCAGCCGGATGGTGCCGACACCTTCGGCGACTTCGAGATTCACGGTCATGAAAGCAGGCTAACGGGCACTAACAAGACGGCCCCGGTGCGGTACCTCACACCGGGGCCGTACGTCAGTGGACCTCTACGACTTCCAGGTGGACCACGGCATGTTCCAGCCGTTGAGGCCGTTGGCCGGGTCGACCGTGTGGTCGTCGGAGTTCTTCACCGTCACCACGTCGCCGACGATGGAGTGGTCGAAGAACCAGGCGCCCGGCAGCGAGCGGTCGTAGCCGCCGCGCTCGTCCTCGAGGCCGATGCAGCCGTGGCTGGCGTTGTAGTTGCCGAAGGCGTCGCCGCCCCAGTAGTTGCCGTGGGCGAAGGTGCCGGAGTCGGTCAGGCGCATGGCGTCCGGGACGTCCTTGATGTCGTACTCGCCGCCGTAGCCGACCGTGTCGCCGTTCATCCGGGTCACCCGGAGCTTCTCGCTGATGACCATCTGGCCGTTCCAGGTGTCGTATCCGGGCTTGCCGGTGGTGACCGGCAGTGTCCTGACGACCTTGCCGTCCTGCATGACCTTCATGGTGTGCTTCTTGGCGTCGACGACCGAGACCTGGTTGCGGCCGATGGTGAAGTTCACGGTCTTGGACTGCTTGCCGTAGACGCCCGGACGGCCTTCCACGCCATCGAGGTTCAGGCTGACGGTGACCTTGGTGCCGGACTTCCAGTACTGCTCGGGACGGAAGTCGAGACGGTCGTTGCCGAACCAGTGGCCCTCGACGTCGACGGCCGGCTCGGTCTTGATCTTTATCGCCTTCTCGACGTCCTGGGGGTGCGTGATGCCCCGGGTGAAGCGGATCGAGAACGGCATCCCGACGCCGACGGTGGAGCCGTCCTCGGGGGTGAACTCACCGATGAAGGTGTTCTGCGGGGTGAGGGTGGTGAAGCTGGAGTCCTCGGCCGCCTGACGCCCCTCGGCGTCCTTGGCGACCGCGTGGACCGTGTACCTGGTGGACGCGGCCAGGTGCGTGGACGGCGTCCAGGAGGCGCCGCCGCCGGTGATGGAGCCCGATATCAGCCCGCCCTTGGCGTCCTTGACCTCCACCTGCGTCAACGTGCCCTTGCTCGCGGTGACCTTGAGGGCCCCGCTGGTGTCGACGGACGTCGCGCCGTTCTTCGGGGCGATGGCGACGACGGCCTCGGACTGCTTGCTCTGCGTGCTGTCCGCGTTCTTGCCCTTGCCGTCGCCTGAGGCGGCTCCGGCGCCCGAGCCGCCCCCTCCGCACGCGGTGGCGGCGAACACCAGGGCGCCGACTGTCAGCGCCAGCAGCCCCTTGCTCCCCCGGCCGCCGCCCCGGCCCGCTCTGCTCGCGCGTGCGTCAACCGACGCCCCCGATATCGGTCGCACGTTCAACTGGATCTCCCCTCCCGGGCCTGGTCAGGCCCCACCCCGGTGCGCCAGGCGAGCGCATTGGCGCATAGTAACCGCAGGGATTTGAGATTTTTGTCAGCCGAAGGTCACCGTTCTGTCGCAACATCAACTGCCCGCTTTCCACTCCTTCCACCCCATGTTCCATCCCCCGAGTCCGTTGTCGGGAGCGACCTTTTTGTCATTGCTGTGGACCACCTCGACCACGTCCCCGATCAGGCTGCGGTCGAAGAACCAGCCGGCCGGGGTGTCGGCCCCGCCGCCCTTGACGTCCCGGAGCCCCACGCACCCGTGGCTGATGTTGACGTGTCCGGGGGCCTCCGGCGCCCAGTAGTTGCCGTGCACGAAGGTGCCGGAGTCGGTCAGGCGCAGGGCGTGCGGGACGTCCGGGATGTCGTACTCGCCGCCGAAGCCGACCGTGCGGCTGTTCATGCGGGTGACCTCGAGCATCTCCATCACCACCATCTTCCCGTTGTAGGTGGTGTGCTGGGGCGAGCCGGCCGTGATCGGCACGGTCGCCATCAGCACGCCGTCCCGGCGCACCTCCATGGTGTGCCGGGCCGCGTCGACCAGGGAGACCTGGCTGCGGCCGACGGTGAAGGAGAACGTCTTGTACTGGATGCCGTAGACGCCGCGCGCTCCCTCGACGTCGCGCAGCCGCAGGTCGACGGTCACCTGGGTGCCGGGTGCCCAGTAGTTCTCGGGGCGGAAGTCGAGGCGGTCCTTGCCGAACCAGTGCGGGCGGATCTCGACGGCCGGGCGGGCGGTGACATGGATCGCGTGTTCGACGGCCGCGCGGTTGTCGATCTCCCGGTTGAACTGCAGGGAGACGATCATGCCGGTGCCGACGACGGAGCGGTTCTCCGGGGTGACGTAGCCGATGAAGCGCTCGTCGGGGACGTACGTGGTGAAGGTCGTGTGCCGGGCCGACCGGCGCCCCTGGCCGTCCAGCGCGACCGCGTCGACGGTGTACTTGGCGGCCAGCGCCAGCTTCGGGTCGTCGGGCTGCCAGCGCAGGCCGTCCTCGGAGATGTGGCCGGGCACCTGGATGTCCTGGGCGTCCTGGGACTCGACGACCTTCACCGACTCCAGGCGCCCGCTGGGCACCCGCACCAGCAGCCGCTGGTCGGCCCTGACGTCCTTGCTGCCGTCGTCCGGGACGACACGGATGACGTCCTCCGGGGCGGGGGGTTTGCCGAACATCCCGCCGATGCCGCCGCCGTGCGAAGTGCAGCCGGTCAGCAGTCCTGCCCATGTCAGTACGGCGGCCAGGGCGGCCCCCGCGCGCCGCGCGCGTCTGTTTGCATGCCTCACGGGCTGCCCAACGACCGCCCCGCCCCGGGGAAACGTGAGTGCGAGCCATGGTCTGGGCAGAACAACGGGGAGAACGGCGCGAGGGGGTGCCGTGGCCGGGACGCCGTACTCCCCTTTTCGCGTTGTTCCATGAGCCGTGGGAGGCGGACTGGTGTCCAGCGCAGCCGAGCAGGAGGCGGTGACGGAGGAGCGCGCCGCTCCGGCCGCCGCCGTGAACGGGGCACCGCGCAGGGTGCCCGGCGTGCCGGTGCGGCCAGGGGCGCCGACCCCGCTGGGGGCCAGGTTCCGGGTCGGTCCGGACGGGGTGGCGGGCACCAACTTCGCGTTGTGGGCGGGCGGGGCGGAGGCGGTGGAGCTGTGTCTGTTCGACGAGGGCGGCCGGGAGAGCCGCGCGCGGCTTACCGAGCTGACGCACGAGATCTGGCACGGCTTCGTGCCGGGCGTGCTGCCCGGGCAGCGGTACGGCTACCGGGTGCACGGCCGCTGGGACCCGTGGACCGGCGGCCGCTGGAACCCGGCGAAGCTGCTCCTCGACCCGTACGCGCGCGCGGTGGACGGCGACTTCGGCCTGCCGCCGGAGGTGTACGGCCACGTCCGCGACTGGCCGCAGCAGCAGGTCGCCGACACCGTCCGCGACGACCGGGACTCGGCGCCGTACGTCCCCAAGGGCGTCGTCGTCCACGATGACGACGACTGGTCCGACGACCGCCGGCCGAAGACCCCGTGGGCGGACTCCGTCATCTACGAACTGCACGTGCGGGGCTTCACCAAGCTGCACCCGGGCATCCCGGAGGACCTGCGCGGCACGTACGCCGGTCTCGCGCACCCGGCGGCGATCGAGCACCTGGTGAAGCTGGGCGTCACGGCCGTCGAGCTGCTGCCCGTGCACCAGTTCGCCCACGAGGACCACCTCCTGCGCCGGGGCCTGAAGAACTACTGGGGCTACAACTCCATCGGCTACTTCGCCCCGCACGCCGGGTTCGCCGCATCCGGCACCACGGGACAGCAGGTCGGCGAGTTCAAGCGGATGGTGCGGGCGCTGCACGCGGCCGGCATCGAGGTGATCCTGGACGTCGTCTACAACCACACGGCGGAGGCGGGCGAGCTGGGCCCGACGCTCTCCCTGAAGGGCATCGACAACCGCGGCTACTACCGCCTCCAGTCGGACGCGCGGCGCTACGCCGACTACACGGGCTGCGGCAACACCCTGCACGTGGTCCAGCCGCACGTCCTGCGCCTGATCACCGACTCGCTGCGCTACTGGGTGACGGAGATGGGCGTGGACGGCTTCCGCTTCGACCTGGCGGCGGCGCTGGCCCGCTCGATGCACGACGTCGACATGCTCTCCCCGTTCCTCGCGGTGATCGCGCAGGACCCGGTGCTGCGGCGCGTGAAGCTGATCGCCGAGCCGTGGGACGTGGGCTCGGGCGGCTACCAGGTCGGCGCGTTCCCCCCGCTGTGGACGGAGTGGAACGACCGGTACCGCAACGCCGTACGGGACTTCTGGCGGGGCGCGCTGCCCGATGTGCGGGACCTGGGCTACCGCCTGTCCGGCTCCAGCGACCTGTACGCCTGGGGCGGCCGCCGCCCCTACGCCTCGGTCAACTTCGTCACCGCGCACGACGGCTTCACCCTGCGCGACCTGGTGTCCTACGAGCGCAAGCACAACGAGGCCAACGGGGAGGGCAATCGGGACGGCACGGACGACAACCGGGCCTGGAACTGCGGGGCGGAGGGCGAGACGGAAGACGAGCGGGTCCGCGGGCTCAGGCGCCGCCAGCTGCGCAACCTGCTGACCACCCTGTTGCTGTCGACGGGCGTGCCGATGCTGGTCGCCGGTGACGAACTCGGCCGCACGCAGCGGGGCAACAACAACGCCTACTGCCAGGACAACGAAATCAGCTGGCTGGACTGGGAGTTGCTGGACCAGCCCGGCTGGCGGGCGCTGTTCGACCTGACCTCCCGGCTGATCGCCCTGCGCCACCGGCATCCGGTGCTGCGCCGCCGCGCCTTCTTCTCGGGCCGCGCCCACTCGGCGGACGGACTGCGCGACCTCGCCTGGTTCACCTCACGCGGCACGGAGATGACGGAACGCGACTGGTACGCGCCCGCCGGCACGCTCGGCATGTATCTGTCCGGACGGGACATCCCGGGCCGCGACGAGCACGGCGACCCCATCCTCGACGACAGCTTCCTCGCCGTCCTGCACGCGGGCGACCGGCCCGTGAGCTTCCTCCTGCCCGGGCCGCCGTGGGCGGACCGGTACGAGGTGGTCGTCGACACGTCGGGGGAGAACCAGGCGGAGGATCCGGGGGTGGAGCACCGGGCGGGGACGGTGATCACGGTGCCGGCGCGGGCGGTCCTGCTGCTGAAGGTGGCCGGGTGAAGCGGAGAACTAGCCAAGGATCCCGCGCTGGTACGCCGTGGCGACCGCCGCCGCGCGGTCGCTGACGCCCAACTTGGCGTACAGATGGGTGAGATGGGTCTTCACCGTCGCCTCGCTGATGAACAGCTCGCGGGCGATCTCTCGGTTGGAGGTGCCCCTGGCGACGAGGGCCAGGACCTCGCGCTCGCGGGTGGAGAGCGGCTCGTTGCCGGGCGCGCGGACGGCGGAGACCAGGCGGGAGGCGACCGCCGGGGACAGCACCGTACGGCCGTCCGCCGCCGCCCGGACCGCTGTGAACAGCTCGTCGCGCGGGGCGTCCTTGAGGAGGTAGCCCGTCGCGCCGGCCTCGATCGCGGGCAGCGTGTCGGAGTCGGTGTCGTACGTGGTCAGCACCAGGACCTTGGCGCGGGCGCCGCGCCGGGTCAGCTCGCGGATGGCGTCCACTCCCCCGCCGCCCGGCATGCGCAGGTCCATCAGGACGACGTCGGGGTCGAGTTCCGCCGTACGGTCCACGGCTTCGACGCCGTTGGACGCCTCGCCGAGGACGGTGAAGCCGGGCGCGGAGTCGAACATGCCGCGCAGACCGTCCCGGACGACCGGGTGGTCGTCGACGATCAGCAGGGTCACGGGCTGGTCACTGGTCATGGCGGACCAACGGTACGCGAGCGGACAGCGCCGTGCCGTGCCCCGGTTCGGACTCGACGGTCAGGGTGCCGGCGATGCGTTCGGCGCGGGCGCGCATGCCGTCGAGGCCGAAGCCGCCGGTGTGCGTGCGGGCGGGGACGGCGAGGGGGTCGAAGCCGGTGCCGTCGTCGCGGATGTCGAGGATGACCTCGTCGACGAGGAAGGAGAGGGTGACGCCGACCCGGGAGGCGCGGGCGTGCCGGGCGGCGTTGGACAACGCCTCCTGGACGATCCGCAGGAGGGTGGCTGCGACCTCCTCGTGGAGCTGTTCCGCGGTGCCGGTGACGGTGAACTCGGCGCGTGTGCCGGTCCGTTCGCCCCATTCGGTGACGGTCTTCTTCAGCGCCTCGGGCAGTCCGTCGTTCTCCAGCGCCACCGGCGCGAGGTTGTGCACGGAGCGGCGGGCCTCGCCGAGGCTGTGCCGGGCGAGTTCCATCGCGCGGCCTAGGTGCTCCCGGACCGGCTCGGGCTCCGGGGTGTTCGCGACGACCTGGAGCTGGGCGATGATGCCGGTCAGGCCCTGGGCGATGGTGTCGTGGATCTCCGCGGCGAGCCGTCGGCGCTCGTCCGCGACCCCCGCTTCCCGTGCCTGGACGAGGAGTTGGGCGTGAAGGGCGGCGTTCTCGTCGAGCGCCTGCTGCAACGCGGCGTTGGTGCGCTCGAGTTCGGCGATGGTCTCGCCACGTTCCTGGGAGCGCTGGCTCTCCTGTGTGGTGAGGTGGGCGACGACCATCTGCAGGCCGGAGTTGGCGACCACGAGCGCGGCGAAGACGATCCACTGGGCCCCGCTGCGGAAGGGCATCCCGCCGGCCTGCGCCCCGGCCACGGTGACGGCGCTGGCGAACAGGCCGAGCCGCTGCCGCCTGCTGCCCCGGATCGTCTCGTCGGCGTCCATGTAGCCGCTCGCCGCGTAGAAGGCGAAGAACGGGTTGAGCCAGGTGAGGGCGAAGGCGAGGGCCCACCGCACGACGTAGTACGCCGTGCCGGCCCGGGACGGGGTGCGGCCCCGGCCGGGCAGGCGCAGGCGGTGGCCGTGCCACCACAGCTGGAGCGCGACCGCGGTGGCGACCAGGGCCCAGCCGGTGTACCACTTCGCCGGATGGGTGTGCGGGTCGGAGGTGGCGAGCGCGGGGGCCAGACCGATGGCGAGCAGTCCGTACGGCCCCCAGGTGTGCAGCTGTTCCCAGCGCCGCTCGATCTGCCGGTCCCTCGCGGTCATGTCGCCAGTCTGCACGGCCTCCCCCTACTCCCAGCGGAACCAGCGGCCGGCCGCACCCGTCAGCAGCAGGATCCACGCCACCAGCACGCCCAGGTGACCCCACCCCGGCCAGTGCCCGGCCGCCGCCTGGTTCAGCGCCTGCGCGGCCGCCCCGAAGGGGGTGTACCCGACGATCCTGCCCATCAGATGCGGCATGGACTGCACCGGGAGCCAGACTCCGGCGCAGAACATCGACGGGAAGAACACGGCCGACCCGATCGCTCCCGCGATCTTCGTCGTACGGGACAGCGCCGACACCACCGATCCGAGAGCGAGGGCGACCAGGACGGCCAGGAGCAGGGCGAGGAGGTAGCCGAAGGCCTGCCGCGGCAGCCGCACGTCGAACGCGAGCCGTCCGACGGCGAGCGCGAGCAGCGCCGACGCCACGGCGGCGGCGCCGTACACCACCATCTGCGCGGACAGCAGGGCGGACGGGCGGACCGGTGTGGTGGCCATCCGGCGCAGGATGCCGCGCTCCCGGTAGCCGGTGAGGGTCTGCGGCATGGACTGCAGGCCCCCGACGATCAGACCGAGCAGGACGGCCACCGGGACGTAGACGTCGATGGTGCGCAGTCCGCCGAGGTCGCTGTGGTGCTCCCGGAACCCGGGGATGGAGCCGAGGATCACCAGCAGCAGGGTCGGGAAGAGCAGGATCCAGAAGATCGCGCCGGGTTCGCGGCCAAAGAGGCGGACCTCGGTCCGCAGGACGGCGGTGCTCATGACGCTGCCTCCTTCGTGTCGGCCTCGGTCAGGTCGAGGAAGGCGTCGTCGAGCGTGGCGTCCACGACGCGGAGTTGGTGGGCGGTGACGCGGTGGCGGGCGAGGAGGGTGATGACGGCGTTGACCGTCTCGTCGGTGCCGGCCAGCGTGATCCGGCCGTCCCGGTGCTCGACGGACGCCAGCCCGGGGAGGGCCTGGAGGTCACGGTCGTCCAGCGGGGCGGACGGGGTGAAGCTGATGACGGTGGCGCCCGCCGAGCGGCGGATCAGCCCGGCCGGGGTGTCCAGGGCGGCCACCCGGCCCTGGTCGATGACGGCGATGCGGTCGCACAGCCGCTGGGCCTCCTCCATGAAGTGGGTGACCAGCAGGACCGTCACCCCGCTCGCCCGCACGTCCTCGATGAGCTGCCAGGTGTCCCGGCGGGCGCGTGGGTCGAGGCCGGTGGTGAGTTCGTCGAGGACGACGACACGCGGGTTGCCGATCAACGCCAGCGCGATGAACAGGCGCTGCTTCTGGCCGCCGGACAGCTTGGCGAACCGGGTGGCCAGCTTCGGGGTGAGCCCGAGGCGTTCGGCGAGCGGCGCCCAGTCGAGCGGGCTCGGATAGAAGGAGGCGTACAGTTCCAGCGCCTCGCGGACGGTGAGTTTGGGCTGCAGTTCGCTTTGCTGCAGTTGGGCGCCGAGCACGCGGGCCACGCGCGCGTGGTCGGCGACGGGGTCGAGGCCGGTGACGCGGACCCGGCCGGCGTCGGGGACGCGCAGGCCCTCGACGCACTCGACGGTGGTGGTCTTGCCGGCGCCGTTCGGGCCGAGGATCCCGAAGATCTCGCCCTCCTCGACGGCGAAGGAGACGCCGTCGACGACGGTCCGGCCGCCGTAGGACTTGCGCAGTTCGCTGACTTCGATGACGGACATGGCATCAGGTTCGCGGTCGGCGGCCCGCCCCCACATCGGCCGTCGCGCTCGAAGCCGCATCAACCGATCGGCTGATGCCCGCGTAAGACCCCCCTCGCCCCTCCTGTACGACCCCTCGAACGCCCAGGTCGTAGGACCTGCGGCCGATCCCGGTCCGGCCAAAACTCGGTGGGCGTTGTCAGTGCCGGTCCGTAGGCTCAGCCCTGATGACGACGACACGTGCAACCACCAAGGACCGGTCGGCCGTACGAACCCTGCTGCGCCTGTGGCCGTATGTCCGGCCCGTGCGGGTACGGCTGTTCACCGCGGCGTTCGTCGCGATCGTCGCCTCCTGTGCGGGCCTCGTCATCCCGCTGGTCCTGAAGTGGATGGTGGACGGGCCGGTCGCCGACCGGGACCCGGCGGGCGTGTGGCTCGGAGCGCTGTACCTGCTGCTGCTCGGCATCGGGGAGGCGGTGCTGTTCGGCCTGCGGCGGTGGCTGGTGGCCCGTCCGCTGTCGAGCGTGGAGGCGGGTATGCGGGCGGATCTGTACCGGCATCTGCAGCGGCTGCCGGTCGCCTTCCACGACCGCTGGGCCTCGGGCCAGCTGCTGTCGCGGGGCACCACGGACCTGATGCTGCTGCGCATGTTCCTCGCCTTCCCGCTGACGTTCCTGCTGGTCAACAGCGTGACGATCGTGATCGGCGTGGTCATCATGGTGCTCCAGGACTGGACCCTGGGCCTGGTGATCCTCGGCCCCGCGCTGCCCGTGATGGTCATGTGCGTGGTCTTCGAGAAGCGGTACGCCGAGGTCGCCCGGCTCGCGCAGGACCAGGTCGGCGATCTGACGACCGTCGTCGAGGAGAGCGTGCTCGGCATCCGCATCATCAAGGGCTTCGGCCGGCACCGCAGCCAGGCGCGGGCCTTCCGGGAGCTGACGCGGACCCTGCGGGGGACGGAGCTGCGCAAGGCGGGGCTGCTGGCTACGATCTGGGCGGTCATCGTGACCCTGCCGGAGGTCGCGATCGGTGCGGCGCTGGTGGTGGGCGCGGTGCAGGTGGCCGACGGCTCGCTGACCGCGGGCACCCTGGTCGCGTTCCTGTCGACGGCGCTGGCCCTGCGCTGGCCGGTGGAGTCGATCGGCTTCCTGCTGGCGATGAGCCAGGAGGCGGCGACGGCGACGGAGCGGTACTTCGAGGTGATGGACGAGCAGCCGGAGGACCGGACCGTCGGTACGGCCTCGCAGGTCGCCGGGGAACGGGGGCTGCGCTTCCAGGACGTCCGGTTCCGCTACCCGGACGCGCCCGCGGACTCCCCACCCGTCCTCGACCGCGTCGACCTGCACATCCGCCCCGGTGAGTCCATGGCCCTGGTCGGCGCCACCGGAAGCGGCAAGACGACCCTCACCGCGCTCGTGCCCCGGCTCCACGAGGTGACGTCCGGCCGTATCACGCTGGACGGCGAGGACATCACCGCCATGTCCCGTGAGCGACTGCGCGCCAAGGTGGCCGTCGCCTTCGAGGAGCCCACCCTGTTCTCGGCGAGCGTCGGGGAGAACGTGCTGATGGGCGCCGACGACAGCGCGGGCGCGGCCGAGCTGGACCGCGCGCTCGCCGTCGCGCAGGCGGACTTCGCGCACGCCCTCCCGCAGGGCACGGACACGCAGGTCGGCGAGCAGGGCCTCAGTCTGTCCGGCGGCCAGCGGCAGCGGCTGGCGCTCGCGCGGGCGGTCGTCGGCACACCCGGGTTCCTCGTCCTGGACGACCCGCTGTCGGCCCTGGACGTGCACACGGAGGCCGCCGTGGAGGCCGCCCTGCGGGACGTGCTCGCGGACACGACCGCGCTGATCGTGGCGCACCGCCCGTCCACGGTCCTGCTCGCGGACCGGGTCGCCCTGCTGTCCGGGGGCCGCATCGCCGCCGTCGGCACGCACCACGAACTGCTGCGCACCAACGCGGAGTACGCCCACCTGATGTCCGGCACCGAGGAAGCGGAGGACCATCGATGACGGCCCCGACGACATCCGTCCCCGCCGCCGACGACGAACCGGACCTGCCCCGCCGCAAGGACGCCGGCGACCCCTTCGACCGGGACGTCCTGCCCACGCCGCCGGGCGCCACCGGCGCGCTGCTGCGCTCCCTGCTCGCGCCGATGAAGGCCCGCGTCGCCTTCACCAGCTTCCTCCTGCTGCTGCAGCAGGCGGCGGTGCAGGCGGGCCCGCTGCTGGTGGCGTACGCGATCGACACCGCCGTACCGGCGTTCCGGCGCGCCGACCACGGCCCGCTGATCGCGGTGGGAGCCGCCTACCTGCTGTCCGCGCTGGTCTCCGGCGGGCTGCAGTACGCGTTCGTCATCGCCTCCACCCGGGTCAGCCAGGACGTGCTCCTCGACCTGCGCGGCCGGATCTTCCGGCACGCCCAGGCGCTCAGCGTCGACTTCCACGAGCGCTACACGAGCGGCCGCCTGATCTCCCGCTCCACCACGGACGTGGAGTCGCTGCGGGAGCTGCTGAACGAGGGCCTGCAGGAGCTGGTGACGGTCATCCTGTCCTTCGTCTACATCTCGGCCATGCTGCTCTGGCTGGACCTGGGCCTCGGCGCGGTCGCGGTGGTGTCCTTCGTGCCGCTGTACCTCCTCGTGCGGGTCTACCAGCGCCGTGCGGTGCGGGTGTACCGGCTGCGGTCCACCGCCATCGCGGCCGTCATCGTGAAGTTCGTCGAGACGATGAACGGCATCCGCCCGGTGCGCGCGTTCCGCCGCGAGGCCGCCAACGACGCCGAGTTCCGGGAGCTGAACCGGCGGCACCAGAAGGTCAACGGCGACGCACTCCTGGAGATGGCCCGCTATGTCGTGGGCTCCCGGCTGGTCGCCAACACGGCCGTCGCGGCGATCGTCCTGTGGGGCGCCTACCGGGTCGCGGGCGGCTCGCTGGAACTGGGCGTGCTGGCCGCCGCGGTGCTCTACCTGCGCCGCCTGTACGACCCGATCGACCGGCTCGGCATGTTCCTGAACTCCTACCAGTCGGCGGCGGCCTCCCTGGAGAAGATCGCCGGTCTGCTCGCCCAGACCCCGTCCGTGCCCGCGCCGTCCCAGCCCCGGGAACTGCCGCCCCGGGAGGGCGAGCACCCCGGCCGGGAGGTCGTCTTCGACGGCGTCCGCTTCGGCTACCGCACCGGCGGCGAGGTCCTGCCCCGCTTCGACCTGACCCTGCCCGCCGGGCAGACGGTCGCGGTCGTCGGCTCGACCGGCGCCGGCAAGTCCACGCTGGCCAAGCTGCTCGCCCGCTTCTACGACCCCTCCGCGGGGCGGGTGCTCCTGGACGGCGTCGACCTGCGCGACCTGTCCGTGCCGGAACTGCGGCGCGGGGTGGTGATGGTGACGCAGGAGGCGTTCCTGTTCTCCGGCACGGTCGCCGAGAACATCGCCATCGGGCGGCCGGAGGCCACCCGGGAGGAGATCGAGCGGGCCGCGAAGGCGATCGGCGCGCACGAGTTCATCAGCTCCCTGCCCGACGGCTACGACACGGACGTGCGCAAGCGCGGCGGGCGGATCTCGGCCGGCCAGCGCCAACTGGTGGCCTTCGCCCGCGCCCTGCTCGCCGACCCGGCCGTGCTGATCCTCGACGAGGCGACCAGCTCGCTCGACATCCCGGGTGAACGGGCCGTGCAGCGCGCCATGCTGACGGTCCTGCGGGGCCGTACGGCCGTGGTCATCGCCCACCGCCTTTCGACGGTGGAGATCGCGGACCGGGTGCTGGTCATGGAGCACGGCCGGATCGTCGAGGACGGCAGCCCGGCCGAACTCGTCGCCGGGACCGGCCGGTTCGCCGACCTCCACCGGGCGTGGCGGGACAGTCTGGCGTGAGGCTCCAGGGGGACAGGTGATCGACGCATACGAGGATCCGGGCGAGCCGGACCGGCGTGGTGGCGCCCGCTATCTGTGGTGGCTGGTGCGCTGCCAGCCGGGGCGGTCCGTCGCCGGGGCGGTGCTGGGCAGCGTGTGGATGGTGCTGCTCGCCGCCACGCCGTACCTGCTGTCCCGGGCGATCGACGAGGGCCTGCAGCCCGGAGACTACCCGGCCCTGGCCCGCTGGACGGCCGCCCTGTTCGGGGTGGGGGTGTTCAACGCCTGGCTGAGCATCATGCGGCACCGCACGATGACCCGGGTGCGGATGGACGCCAACTTCCGCACGGTGAAGGTGATCGTGGGTCACGCGGTCCGGCTGGGGTCCGCGCTGCAGCGACGGGTGGGGGCCGGGGAGGTCGTCACCATCGGCGTGGGCGACGTGCAGACGATCAGCACCTCGCTGACGGTGGTCGGGCCCGGGGTCGGCGCGGTGGTGGCGTACCTGGTGGTGGCCGGGCTGCTGCTGTCCGTCTCGCCGCTCATCGCGGCGGTCGTCCTGCTGGGCATGCCGGTGATCGTGGTCCTCGTCGGACCGCTGCTGGCCCGGCTGCAGGGCGCGGAGACCGAGTACCGGGAGCGGCAGGGCGTGCTCACCGCCCGCATCGCCGACCTCTCGGGCGGCCTGCGCGTCCTCAACGGCCTCGGCGGCAAGGGCCTGTTCGCGGATGCCTTCCAGCGCGACTCCCAGCGGCTGCGCCGCCAGGGCTACCGGGTCGGGGCGGTGACCAGCTGGGTCCAGGCCCTGGGCGTCGGCCTGCCGACCCTGTTCCTGGCCGTCGTCACCTGGCTCGCGGCCCGGCTCGCCGCCCAGGGCTCCATCACCATCGGCCAGTTGGTCTCGGTGTACGGCTATGTGGCGGTCCTGGTGGGCCCGGTGGCCTTCTGGGTGGAGTGCGGCTACCAGATCAGCCGGGGCCTGGTGTCGGCCCGGCGGGTCGTACGGTTCCTGCGGCTCGAGCCGATGCCGGACGACGGCACCCGCGACGCGCCCGCCGAGCCGTCGGCCCTGCACGACCCGGAGTCGGGCGTGCTGGTGGCCCCGGGCCGGCTGACCGCGCTGGCCTGTGCCCGCCCCACCGACGCGGCCGCCGTCGTCGACCGCCTCGGCCGTTACGCCCCGTCGGCGGCGACCTGGGGCGGGGTGCCGCTCGGCGAGATCGCGCTGCGGCAGGTCAGGGAGCGCGTCCTGGTCGCGGACCACGAGGCGGACCTGTTCGCCGAGACGCTGCGGGAACTGGTCGCCGGGCGGCGGGAGCGGACGGAGGAGGACATCGCGTCGGCCGTGCACACCGCCGTCGCCGACGACATCGTCCAGGGGCTGCCCGACGGCCTCGACTCCCCGGTCGACGCCCAGGGGCGCAACCTCTCCGGCGGTCAGCGCCAGCGGGTCCGCCTGGTCCGCGCGCTGCTCGCCGATCCCGAGGTGCTGCTGGCGATCGAGCCGACGTCGGCCCTGGACGCCCACACGGAGGCCCGGGTGGCGGAGCGGCTGCGGGCGGCGCGTGAGGGCCGTACGACCCTCGTCACGACCACGTCACCGCTCGTACTGGACCGTGCGGACACCGTGTACTTCCTGGTGGACGGCAAGGTGGAGGCGGTGGGACGGCACCGCGACCTGCTGGAGGGCGAACCGGGGTACCGGGCCCTGGTCGCCCGGGAGGAAGACGCCGAGGAGGCCGTCCGTTGACCGCGTCGAGGCTGCCCGTGGCCGAACCCGCCGACGTCCGCCGGGCGATGGCACGCCTGCTGCGCGCCGACGCCGGGGCCTTCACCGCCACCCTCGTCCTGAACTCCCTGGCCGCCGCGGCCGGGCTCGCAGGACCGTACCTGGTCGGCCGCATCGTCGACGACGTACGCGGCGGCCAGGGCGTGAGCGCCGTGGACCGTCTGGCCCTGTGGATCCTGCTGTGCTCCCTGGCGCAGTTGCTGCTGGCGCGCTGGGCCCGGTACACGGGCCACCGCTTCGGCGAACGCACCCTCGCCCGGGTCCGCGAACAGTTCGTCGACCGCGCCCTCGCCCTCCCCGCCGCCGTCGTGGAACGGGCCGGCACCGGCGACCTGACGGCCCGCGGCACCGCCGACGTGGCGCTCGTCGGCACCACCCTGCGCGACGTCGGGCCCGAACTGCTCGTCAACACGGTCCAGGCCCTGTTCCTGCTCGGCGCGGTGTTCACCCTGAACCCCCTCCTCGGCGCCTGCGGCCTGCTCGGCCTGGTCGGCATCTGGGGTGCCCTGCGCTGGTACCTGCGGCGCGCCCGGGACGGCTACCTCGCCGAGGGCGCCGCGACCTCCGACGTCGCCGAGATCCTCGCGGCGACCGCGTCCGGTGCCCGTACGGTGGAGGCGCTGCGGCTGGAGAAGCGCCGGGTCGCGGCCGGCCGGGACGCGCTGGAGACCTCACGGCGCACCCGGCTGTACACGCTGTTCCTGCGGACCGTGTTCTTCCCCGCCGTGGAGGTCTGCTACCTCGTGCCCGTGGCCGCCGTCCTGCTGGTCGGCGGGTTCCTGCACGACCGCGGTACCCTCAGCCTGGGCGCGGTCGTCACGGCGGCCCTGTACCTGCAGCGGCTGAGCGACCCCCTCGACCAGATCCTGATGCGGATCGAGCAACTGCAGAGCAGCGGCGCCTCCTTCGCCCGCGTCGAGGGCCTCGCCCGGGCCCCGCGCACCCGGCCGACGGACGCCCCCGTCCCGGACGGCGACCGCATCGACGTGACCGGTGTGCGGTACGCCTACGACCGCGGGGGCGAGGTGCTCGGCGGCGTCGACCTGACCGTGCGGCCCGGCGAGCGGCTGGCGGTGGTCGGGCCGTCCGGCGCCGGGAAGACGACCCTGAGCCGGCTGCTCGCGGGCGTGGACGCGCCGACCGATGGCACGGTGGCGGTCGGCGGCGTACCCGTGGTCGAGCTCGGTCCCGAGCAGCTGCGCCGGCAGGTCGTGCTGGTCACCCAGGAGCACCACGTGTTCCTCGGCTCGGTCCGCGACAACCTCCTGGTCGCCGAACCGTCTGCCGCCGACGAGGAGTTGTGGTCCGCCCTGGCCACGGTCGGCGCCGACGGGTGGGTGCGGGAGCTGCCGGACGGCCTCGACACCCGGCTCGGCGACGGCGGTTCGCCCACCGACGGCTCGCAGGCCCAGCAACTCGCCCTGGCCCGCGTGGTACTGGCCGACCCGCACACCTTGATCCTGGACGAGGCCACGGCGTTGCTCGACCCGACGACCGCCCGGCACACCGAGCGCGCGCTGGCCGCCGTGCTGGAGGGCCGTACCGTCATCGCGATCGCGCACCGGCTGCACACCGCGCACGACGCGGACCGGGTGGCGGTCATGGAGAACGGCCTGCTCACCGAACTCGGCACGCACGAGGAGCTGGTGGCCGCGGACGGGGCGTACGCGGCGTTGTGGCGGACCTGGCACGGGGAGCCGTGAACGGCCTTCCGCGGCCGTTCGACCAGCCGTCCGTATAGCGAACATGAACATCCGGACAACGAACCATTTCCGGCCAACCTCCTGACGCGCTCCTGACAGAAACCGCGAGCTGCTGCCACCCTTCCCACAGCTTCAACACAGCAACCCCACAGCTCCACCCCCAGTTCTGCCCGGACGGTCGACCCACCGTCCGGCTCCCCTGGCCGCGCACCCCGCGGCCACGCAGAAGGAGTCAGTGTTGAGAAGCAGTTCCTCTCGCAGACGCACCTCCCACGTCACGCACCGCCGGGCCGCCGCCGTCGCCCTCGCCGGCGTCACCGCGCTGCTCGCCGCGGCCGTCCAGTCCGGTGCCGCGTCCGCAGCCCCCGCCCAGAAGACCCCGTCGCCCGCGGTCAAGGGCAACCCCGCGCACGCGGCCGTGCAGCTTTCCCCCTCACAGCGCGCCGAGCTGCTGCGTGACGCCGACACCTCCCGCGCGCAGACCGCCCGGGACATCGGCCTGGGCGCCAAGGAGAAGCTGATGGCCCGGGACGTCGTCAAGGACGCCGACGGCACCGTGCACACCCGCTACGAGCGCACCTACGCCGGTCTGCCGGTCCTCGGCGGCGACCTGGTCGTCGACACCGCCACGTCGGGCGCCACCAAGGACGTCATCAAGGCGACCAGCGCCGCGATCAAGATCGCGAACCTCACCCCGGCCGTCACCAGGGCGGCCGCCGAGAAGCAGGCCGTGAGCCGGGCGAAGGCCCTCGGCGGCACGAAGGCGAGCGCCGACAGCGCCCGCAAGGTCGTCTGGGCGGCGGGCGGCAAGCCCGTCCTCGCGTACGAGACCGTCATCGGTGGCTTCCAGGACGACGGCACCCCGAACCAGTTGCACGTCATCACCGACGCCACCACCGGCAAGAAGCTCTTCGAGTACCAGGGCATCGAGAACGCGACCGGCACCGGCAACACCCAGTACAGCGGCACGGTCCCGCTGACCACGACGCAGTCGGGCTCCAGCTTCACGCTTACCGACGGCGACCGCGGGGGCCACAAGACGTACAACCTGAACCACGGCACCTCCGGCACCGGCACGCTGTTCTCGCAGACGAGCAACACCTGGGGCGACGGCACCACCTCGAACGCCGCGACGGCGGGCGCCGACGCGCACTACGGGGCCGCGGAGACCTGGGACTTCTACAAGAACACCTTCGGGCGCAGCGGCATCAAGAACAACGGCGTGGGCGCCTACTCCCGCGTCCACTACGGCAACTCGTACGTGAACGCCTTCTGGGACGACAGCTGCTTCTGCATGACCTACGGCGACGGCTCCGGCAACGCGGACCCGCTGACCGCCCTCGACGTGGCCGGCCACGAGATGAGCCACGGCGTCACCTCCAACACCGCGGGACTCAACTACAGCGGCGAGTCCGGCGGGCTCAACGAGGCGACCTCCGACATCTTCGGCACCGGTGTGGAGTTCTACGCCAACAACTCGACCGACGTCGGCGACTACCTCATCGGCGAGAAGATCAACATCAACGGCGACGGCACCCCGCTGCGCTACATGGACAAGCCCAGCAAGGACGGCTCGTCCAAGGACAGCTGGTACTCGGGCCTCGGCAACCTGGACGTGCACTACTCCTCCGGCCCGGCCAACCACTTCTTCTACCTGCTGAGCGAGGGCAGCGGCGCCAAGGTCATCAACGGCGTCAGCTACAACTCGCCCACCGCGGACGGGCTTCCGGTCACCGGCATCGGCCGGGACAAGGCGCTGCAGATCTGGTACCGGGCGCTGACCACGAAGTTCACGTCCACCACCAACTACGCCTCGGCCCGCACCGGCACCCTCGCGGCGGCCGGCGAGCTCTACGGCACGACGAGCGCCGAGTACAAGGCGGTGCAGGACGCCTGGGCGGCCGTCGCGGTGGGCGCCCGCTCCGGCGGGGGCGGCGGGGGCGGGACGTCGTACGAGAACACGACGCCGGTCGCGATCCCCGACAACGGGCCCGCCGTCAGCTCCTCGATCACGGTCTCCGGCAGGAGCGGAAACGCGCCAAGCAACCTCCAGGTGAGCGTCGACATCACGCACACCTGGCGGGGCGACCTGGTGATCGATCTGCTCGGTCCGTCGGGCACCGCGTACCGGCTGAAGAACTTCAGCTCCTCGGACTCGGCGGACAACGTGCAGGAGACCTACACCGTCAACGCGTCCGCCGAGACGGCCAACGGGACCTGGATGTTGCGGGTACAGGACCAGGCCGCGCAGGACGTCGGCACGCTCAACAGCTGGAAGGTGACGTTCCCGTAGGCCGCGGGTGACGGCACCGGCGTGAGGGCGCCGTCCCGGAGGGGGCCAACTCCCCCAGGGCGGCGCCCATTTACATTCCTGAAACGTTCACCGTGGAGTCGGTTTTCGGTCAACATCACGTGGGGGTCATGACATGTACGCGTCCCTGATGTCACGCTTCCTCACAACCGCCGCACAACTTCACTCCAACCTCTTACCCGGCCGCCCCACGCCGGGTGGGAGCTCCCCCACCGAAGGAGCTTGTGTGACCCCCCTCTACGCGCGTCACAAGCGCTCGACTCTGGCCATCGCGACCGCCGTTGCCGCCGGAGCCCTCTTCACCACCGGTCTGACCACCGGTGCGGCCTCCGCCCAGACCCAGGCGGCCCCGGCCATCGCCCACCCGGCCGCGGCCCCGACCCTGTTGTCGACCGCCGCCCGCACCGCGCTCATCCAGCAGGCCCAGGCCGACGTCGCGAAGACGGCACAGCAGATAGGCCTCGGCGCCAAGGAGAAGCTGGTCGTCAAGGACGTCGTCAAGGACGCCGACGGCACCGTGCACACCCGTTACGAGCGCACCTACGCCGGTCTGCCGGTCCTCGGCGGCGACCTCGTGGTGCACACCGCGAAGTCCGGCAGGACCGAGGGCGTCACCAGAGCCACCAAGGCCGCCGTCAAGGTCGCCTCGCTCAAGCCGCAGATCACCGCGGCCAAGGCGGAGAAACAGGCCGTGTCCGCCGCCAAGACCCTCGGCTCCGCCCAGTCCACCGCGGACGGCGCCCGCAAGGTCATCTGGGCCGGCTCCGGCACGCCCGTCCTCGCCTACGAGACGATCGTCGGCGGCCTGCAGGACGACGGCACCCCGAACCAGCTGCACGTCATCACCGACGCCACCACCGGCAAGAAGCTCTTCGAGTACCAGGGCATCGAGAACGCGACCGGCACCGGCAAGACGCTGTACTCGGGCACGGTCAGCCTCACCACCTCGCTGTCGGGCTCGACGTACTCGCTGACCGACGCCTCGCGCGGCAACCACAAGACGTACAACCTGAAGCACGGCACCAGCTCCGGTACCGGCACGCTGTTCACCAACACGACCAACACGTGGGGCACCGGCACCGCCTCCAGCTCCAGCACCGACGTGACGGCGGCCGCGGACGCCGCGTACGGCGCGCAGGAGACCTGGGACTTCTACAAGAACACCTTCGGGCGCAGCGGCATCAAGAACGACGGTGTCGGCGCGTACTCGCGCGTCCACTACGGCAGCTCGTACGTGAACGCGTTCTGGGACGACTCCTGCTTCTGCATGACCTACGGCGACGGCTCCGGCAACACGCACCCCCTCACCTCGCTGGACGTGGCCGGCCACGAGATGAGCCACGGCGTCACCGCCAACACCGCGGGCCTGGACTACAGCGGTGAGTCCGGCGGCCTGAACGAGGCGACCTCGGACATCTTCGGCACCGGCGTCGAGTTCTACGCCAACAACGCCTCCGACCCGGGTGACTACCTGATCGGCGAGAAGATCGACATCAACGGCGACGGCACCCCGCTGCGCTACATGGACAAGCCCAGCAAGGACGGCGGCAGCGCCGACTACTGGTCCTCCTCGGTGGGCGACCTCGACGTCCACTACTCGTCCGGCGTCGCGAACCACTTCTTCTACCTCCTCTCGGAGGGCAGCGGCGCCAAGACCATCAACGGGGTGAGCTACAACTCGCCCACGTCCAACGGCTCCACGGTCACCGGCATCGGCCGCGCCAAGGCGCTGCAGATCTGGTACAAGGCGCTGACGACGTACTTCACGTCGACGACCGACTACAAGTCGGCCCGCGCGGGCACGCTGTCCGCGGCGGCCGCGCTGTACGGCTCCGGGAGCACCGAGTACAAAGCGGTGGCGGCCGCCTGGTCCGCCGTCAACGTGAGCTGACCCGAGGGTGGTTGGCGGGCGGTACCCGGGGCGACGGCAGCCCCGGGTACCGCCCTACTCTTGTGTCCCATGCCCCCGAGCGACTTCACCTACGACGACGTCGGCGCGACCCGGCGAGCCGGTTTCTGCCCACCGGGCTTCCGGCACCTGGACGTGCGCACGCGCATCGGGGAGGGCGAGGCGTGCTTCCGCCGGGCGGCCGAGGCGGTCCTCACCTGGGAGATGCACCGGGAACTCGGGGTCGGCATCGACGCGAGCGCCGACCGGGCCGCCCCCGACGTCGACGTCACCGTCACCCTCGCCGGCATGATCAAGGCGCCCTGCCGTGTCATCTACACGGTCGAGGAACCCCGTAGGGCCGGCTGGGCGTACGGCACGCTGACCGGCCACCCCGAGTGCGGCGAGGAGTCCTTCCTGGTGGAACGCACGGGGGACGGCACGGTCTGGCTGACCGTGACGGCCTTCAGCCGCCCCGCCAAGTGGTTCGCCAAGGCCGGCGGCCCGGCGACCCGCGGCCTGCAGACCGCCTACGCCCGCCGCTGCGGCAAGATCCTGCGCCGACTGTGCGCCGACACCTCCGAGTGGTGACCGTCGCTCAGTCCAGATCAATGGGGGTGAACCCGAAGGCGGCGACGATCGGGGGCCACGGCTGCGGCGGCCGCTCGGCCGCTGACTGACGCGTCGAGGACCCCGGCCTCCCTGCCGGTTTCCGCCAGCCGGGTCGCGACCTCGTTCCCTGGCCGGCAGGGGGCGGGCACAGGCCGCCCGCCCCCGCGCGGTCAGCGGAACAGTACCCCCGCTCCCTCCGCCGTCTCCTCCGACGGGACCGTGACCAGGCCCAACTCCGCGCTGGAGGCGAGGAGGCGGTGGGTCGGGAGGATGCGGACGGTGTAGCCGTAGGGGCCGGTGCGCTCCAGGGACAGGGGGCCCTCGTAGATCCAGCGGCCCTCGGGGTCGGGGCCGCCCGCCGGTTTGAGGGGGACGGTCGTGGCGTCGGCGATGCGGTCCTCCGGGTCGACGCGGCCGGAGACCACCTGCACCTCGACGTCGTCCGGGCCCAGGTCCCCGAGGCCCACCCTCACCCGGAGACCGAGCGTGCTGCCGAGTTCCGCCGTCGTCGTGACGGCCGACGTCTCCACGTGTTCCACGTGCACGCCGTGCCAGGCCCCCCGCACCCGCCCCTTCCAGGCGGCGAGTTCGCGCGCCGCGTCGGGGTCCATGGCGCGATGGGCGTGGGCGGCGGGGGTGTAGAGCCGCTCGACGTACTCGCGGACCATGCGGCCGGCCAGCACCTTCGGGCCGAGCAGGGTCAGGGTCTGGCGGACCATCTCGATCCAGCGGTCGGGCAGGCCGTGCCGGCCGTGTTCGTAGAAGCGGGGCGCCACCCGCTGCTCCAGGAGGTCGTAGAGCGCCGCGGCCTCCACGTCGTCCCGGTGGTCGGGATCCGTGCCCACGCCGTCCGCCGTCGGGATCGCCCAGCCGAAGTCGGGCTGGAACCATTCGTCCCACCAGCCGTCCAGGACGGACAGGTTGAGGCAGCCGTTGAGGGCCGCCTTCATGCCGGAGGTGCCGCAGGCCTCCAGCGGGCGGAGCGGGTTGTTGAGCCAGATGTCACAGCCGGGGTAGAGCTTCTGCGCCATAGCCATGCCGTAGTCGGGCAGGAAGACGATGCGGTGGCGCACCCGCGGGTCGTCGGCGAAGCGGACCAGTTCCTGCACGAGGCGTTTGCCGCCGTCGTCCGCGGGGTGCGCCTTGCCGGCGACGACGATCTGGATGGGACGCTCGGGGTGGAGCAACAGCTCCATCAGGCGGTCCCGGTCGCGCAGCATCAGCGTCAGACGCTTGTACGACGGCACCCGGCGGGCGAACCCGATGGTGAGGACGTCGGGGTCGAGAACCCCGTCGATCCAGCCCAACTCGGCGTCGCCCGCGCCCCGTTGGCGCCAGGAGGCGCGCAGCCGGGCCCGTACCTCGTCCACCAGCTGCTCGCGCAGGTTGCGGCGCAGCTCCCAGATGTCCTGGTCGGGGATGTCCCCGACGGCGTCCCAGCGGTCCGAGCCGCCGACGGTCAGCGCGTCCTCGGTGCGCTGGGCGCCGATCTGCCGGGCGCCGAGCCGGAACACCTCGGGGGCGACCCAGGTGGGCGCGTGGACGCCGTTTGTGACGGAGGTGATCGGCACCTCCTCGGGGTCGAACCCCGGCCACAGCCCGGAGAACATCTCCCGGCTGACCTGACCGTGCAGCAGCGAGACGCCGTTCGCGCGCTGGCCCAGGCGCAGGCCCATCACGGCCATGTTGAACAGGTTGGGTTCGCCGCCGGGGTAGGTCTCCATGCCGAGCTGGAGGATCCGCTCGACATCGATGGTCGGCAGCTCGGCGTCGGTCCCGAAGTGGTGGGCGACGAGTTCGCGGTCGAAGCGGTCGATACCGGCCGGGACCGGGGTGTGCGTCGTGAAGACGGTCCCGGCACGCACGGCTTCCAGCGCCGAGTCGAAGTCCAGCCCCTCGGCGCACAGTTCGGCGATGCGTTCGAGGCCGAGGAAGCCCGCGTGTCCCTCGTTGGTGTGGAAGACCTCGGGTGCGGGGTGGCCGGTGAGCCGGCAGTACGTCCGTACGGCCCTGACTCCCCCTATGCCGAGCAGCATCTCCTGCAGCAGCCGGTGCTCGCTGCCGCCGCCGTAGAGCCGGTCGGTCACCCCGCGCTCGCCGAGGTCGTTCTCCTCGACGTCCGAGTCGAGCATCAGCAGGGGGACCCGGCCGACCTGGGCCAGCCAGATCCGGGCGTGCAGCTGCTTGCCGCCGGGCAGGGCCAGCCGGACCTGGGCGGGGCTGCCGTCGTCCTCCCGCAGCAGCGCCACCGGCAGCTCGTTCGGGTCGAGGACCGGGTAGTGCTCCTGCTGCCAGCCGTCCCGGGACAGGGACTGGCGGAAGTAGCCGTGCCGGTAGAGCAGGCCCACGCCGATCAGCGGGACGCCGAGGTCGCTGGCCGCCTTGAGATGGTCACCGGCCAGGATGCCGAGGCCACCGGAGTACTGCGGCAGGGCGGCGGTGATGCCGAACTCGGGCGAGAAGTAGGCGACCGCGGCGGGCAGTTCACCGGACTGCGCCTGGTACCAGCGCTCGCCGTTCAGGTAGTCGTCGAGGTCGTCCAGGACCGCGCCGAGGCGGCGCAGGAAGGCGCGGTCCTCGGCCAGCTCCGCGAGGCGCGTCGGCGACACCCCGCCCAGGAGCCGTACGGGATCGCCCTCGGAGGCGGCCCAGCGTTCGGGGTCGACGGACTGGAAGAGGTCACGGGTCTCGGCATGCCAGGACCAGCGCAGGTTGCGCGCCAGGTCACCGAGCGGCCGGAGGGGTTCGGGGAGAACGGGACGGACAGTGAATCGCCGGATCGCCTTCACATTCCACCTCGGCATACGTGCACAACAGGAGGACGCACGGCGGTGTGCGTCCCGTCGTCAACATCGACGGTATCGGGCGAAGGGGGTCCGGAACCACGGGACACCCAAGGTGGGTCGCACAGTCGTACACAGTCCGGAAATCACCGCAACCCTCACCCGTCCGCCATGGCGGACATGGCCGATTCCACCCCCGTAGGCACCCTTGTGGCGCTTCACCCCGCACGAGAGGCTGCGAGGTGCAGTCGAAAGAGGGGGGAACTCGGACATGGCACGGACGCGCACCCGGCGTCTGCGCCGGCTGGGGGGCCTGACCGCGGTGGCCTGCGTCGCCGCGCTCTCGTCCGGCACCCTGCCCGCGCACGCCGCACCGGAGGGACGGATACTCGGCGCCGGTGAGCCCGGCTCCGTCAGCGGAAGCTATCTGGTGACGCTCAAGGGGGGTACGAAGGCCCCGTCGGCGGACGGAAAGGGCATCGCCGAGAAATACGGGGCGAAAATCAGCCAGACTTACGGCACGGTCCTCAACGGATACGCGATCAGGGCGAACGAGAGACAGGCCCGGCTGCTCGCGGCCGACCCGCAGGTCGCCTCGGTCGTCCAGGACACCCGCGTCGCTCTCGACCGCACCCAGCAGAACCCGCCGTCCTGGGGCCTGGACCGGATCGACCAGCCGAGCCTGCCGCTGGACGGGAGCTACACCTCGCCCGACTCCGGGGGCGCCGGGGTGACCGCCTACGTGATCGACACCGGCATCCGGATCAGCCACCAGGACTTCGGCGGGCGCGCGAGCTACGGCTGGGACTTCGTCGACGACGACGCGACCGCCTCCGACGGCAACGGCCACGGCACCCACGTCGCCGGCACCATCGCCGGCACGACGTACGGCGTGGCCAAGAAGGCCAGGGTGGTCTCCGTGCGGGTCCTCGACAACTCCGGATCGGGTACGACGTCGCAGGTCATCGCGGGTATCGACTGGGTGACCCGGCACGCGCACAAGCCCGCCGTGGCCAATCTCAGCCTGGGCGGCACCTACAACGCCCAGCTGGACGCGGCCGTCCGCAACTCGATCGCGTCCGGCGTCACCTACGCCGTCGCCGCGGGCAACGACGGCCTGCCGGCCGCGCTGTACTCCCCGGCGGACGTGAGGGAGGCCATCACGGTCGGCGCGAGTGACCAGAAGGACGCGCGGGCCGCCTTCTCCGACTACGGCTCGGCCCTCGACCTGTTCGCCCCGGGCGTGTCGATCACCTCGGACTGGTACACGAGCGACACCGCAAGGGCGACCTTCTCCGGTACGTCGATGGCGACCCCGCACGTGACGGGCGCGGCCGCGCTGTATCTGGCCGGCCACCCGAAGGCCACGCCGGCCCAGGTGGCCACGGCGCTCGTGAAAGGGGCCGCGTCCGGGAAGGTCTCCGGCCGGGGCCTCGGTTCACCGGACGAACTCCTGCAGGTGCCGCCCTCCTAGGGCACAGTGTCGTACTCGTCACCGAAGAGCCCTGTTTCCGGCCCCGTTCGTTCACGAACGGGGCCGGTCTTGTGCGTAGACATACGCGTGAGTAGTTAACAAAGTGCCGGATTGCCCACCCGAATAGGGTGGGAAGGCTCCTGCGGTACACCGGCCCGTCTCTCGGGTACTCCACAGGAACACCACGCACCACCCCACCCGCAGGACCCACTCCCCACAACCATCCGCCCACCCACGTATGACGCGGACAGGAGCGGTCATGCCCGCCACGCACCACACGTCAGCACCCCCGACGCGCGACACCGAAGCGCCCTTCGTGCGCCCCGCCGACGCCGCACCGCCGACCCCGGAGCCACCCTCCGCGGCCGACGCCACCGGGGTCGGGCGCATACCCGTCCTGGACGTCCGCCCGATCGTGCAGCACGGGCGCAGGCCGGCCAAGGCCGTCACCGGCGAGTCGTTCGAGATCTCGGCCACCGTCTTCCGCGAGGGCCATGACGCGGTCGCCGCCAACGTCGTCCTCACCGACCCCGAGGGCCGCCCGGGCCCCTGGACGCCGATGCGCGAGCTGGCGCCCGGCACCGACCGCTGGGGCGCCACGGTCACCGCGGGCGCCCCCGGCCGGTGGACGTACACCGTGGAGGCCTGGGGTGACCCCGTCACCACCTGGCGTCACCACGCCCAGATCAAGATCCCGGCGGGGATGGACACGGATCTCGTGCTGGAGGAGGGGGCGCGGCTGTACGAACGGGCTGCGGCCGGTCTCGCGCCAGTGGAATGTGACGTTGTACTGGGCGCCGTCGCGGCCCTGCGGGACGAGACCCGCCCCGCGGCCGCCCGTCTGGCGGCGGCGTTGACGCCGGAGGTGGACGCGGTCCTGGCCCGGCACCCGCTGCGGGAACTGGTCACCGCCTCCGAGACCCTGCCCCTG
>NZ_JBIWPO010000032.1:0-15170 GCF_044768275.1 Streptomyces sp. NPDC101152
GTCGGTGACCCCGACACGGGAGTCCCGGCGGCCGAGGAGATCCCGCACATCGTCATCCCGCCCACCCTCGTCGTCCGCACCTCCGCCACCCGTCCGCCCCGCTGAGGGATCGGGTACCCAGGGTTAGGGAACGGCCGGGCCGGTGATGTACCGCCCCTGCTCGTCGTAGGGCCACACGTTCGGTACGCAGCCGTGCATGCCCTTGATCTGCTGCATCATGGCCGGCGCCGGCTTTCCGGGGCCGGGGCAGCCGGCGTGGCCGTGGCCGAGGAAGTGGCCGACCTCGTGGTTGATGATCAGGGCGTGGTAGGCGGTGACGTCCTTGGCATAGACGGGGGTGGCCAGCAGCCACCGTTTGAGGTTGACCACCACGTTGTGCGCGACGCTGCAGTTGACCTCGCCCTCGGTGTCCAGACCGTACTCCCCGCAGATCTTGTCCACCGTCCCAGGCGTCGCGATCTTCACGACGAAGTCGGTGGTGCCGCCGGCCACCCGCTGAAAGGCGGAGTGGCCGTCGGCCGTCCAGCCGCGCCGGTCGGCGAGGATGCGCTCGACCTCCTTGGCGGCCGCGGCGGCGGACAGGTCGAGACCCTCCTCCACCTCCACCCGGTAGCGCAGCACCTTCCCGGTGCCGACCTGGGCGCTGGTGCCGGATGCCGTGGTGAACGTGCCCGGGCCCGTCGCCGGGATCTTCTCGGGGGAGGGCGAGGCGGAGGGACGGTGACGGGAGGAGGGGGTGCTGCTCGGGGACGGTGTCGGGGACGGGGAGCCGACCCGCGCGGGCGGCGCACCGGGCGCGGACTCCGCGTGGTCGGTGCCGCCACCGGGGGAAGTCCAGCCGACGGCCGCGAAGCCGGCCGCACCCAGCACGGCGATCGCGGCGACACCTCCCCACAGCCGTCCCTTCCGCCCGCCCGCGAGGGCGTGCGCGGGACCACCCCGGCGACGACGGCCGGCTCGAGTTGCTTTGTGCGCGGTCATGGTCGCTCAGGTTGTGACCGCTTTGTGATCGGACCTGGCCCGAACGGTAACGAAAAGACAACGCCCAATCGGTTGGCCGCTCATGTGATCATCCGGTAACAGAGCCCCGACCGCTCTGGGCGCGTACGGATACTGAGCCCATGCCACGTGTACTGCTGATCGAAGACGACCGCGCCGTGCGCGAGGGCGTCGCCCTTGCCCTGCGCCGCCAGGGCCACGAGGTCGGCACCGCCGTGACGGGGGAGGACGGGCTCCGGCAGGCCCGCTCCTTCCGGCCGGACGTCGCGGTGCTGGACCTGATGCTGCCCGGCATGCCCGGCCTGGACGTCTGCCGAGCGCTGCGCGACCTCGACCAGACGCTGCCGATCATCATGGCCACCGCCCGGGGCGACGACGAGGACATCGTCGTGGGGCTGGAGGCCGGAGCCGACGACTACGTGGTCAAGCCCGTGCAGGCGCGGGTCCTGGACGCCCGGATCCGTGCCGTGCTGCGCCGGGCGGCCCACACGTCCGGCGACGGCGGCATACCGAAGCTCGACACCTACGGCGACCTCACCATCGACCGGGCCGGCTTCTCGGTCGCCCTGCGCGGTGTGCCCGTCGCGCTCGCCGCCTCCGAACTGCGGCTGCTGCTGACCCTCTCCGCCTCGCCCGGCCAGGTCTTCAGCCGGCAGCAACTCCTGGAGGCGGTCTGGGAGCACAGCTACCACGCCGACGCGCGCCTGGTGGACGCCTGCGTCAAACGGCTGCGCGGCAAGATGGGTGACCCCCGCTACATCGAGACCGTGCGCGGCTTCGGCTACCGGTTCGCCTCGCTGTGACGCGTCCGCCGGGAACCCGCGCCGGAGGCCTGTTCGCGGGGCGCGGCAGGGTCCCCCAACTGCTCGGCCTGCGCACCCGGTTGGTCGTCGCGTTCGCGCTCGTCGCCGCGGTCACGGCCGCCACCACCGGTGCCCTGACCTTCCGCGAGGCGCGCACCGGCGTGCTCCAGCAGAGCCAGGACGCGGTGATCACGCAACTGCGCACCCAGGCCAACCGGCTCGCCCCCGGTCTCACCGTGCCCCCGCGCCCGGCCGAACTCAGGCGGTTCGCCCTCGAATTGGCGGCGGCCGGTCCGTCCGGCAACTGGCGGGTCATGGTCACCTACGGCGGCATGAGCGTGACGTCCGAGGCCGGCGACCGCTTCGCGGAACTCACGCCGGCCCTGCGCGCGGCCGTCGACGACCGGCCAGCGACCGTCTTCCAGCGGGTGAGGAGCGGGGACCACACCGCGCTCGTCGTCGGCATGCCGGTCGTCTTCACCGACGCACGTTCCGCACCCTCGGGTGTCCGGATCTTCCTGACGGTGCCCCAGACCACGGAACGAGCCTACGTCGACGCCCTGGTCACCGCAGTCGAACGGGCCACCGTGCCCGCCCTGGTGCTGGCCGTGCTGCTGGCCCTGCTCGCCGCACGGGGCGTACTGCGGCCGGTGCGGGCGCTCCGCAGCGCCACCCGCAGCATCGCCGAGGGGCGCCTCGACACCCGCCTCGCCGTCAACGGCTCCGACGAACTCGCCGACCTTTCCCACACGTTCAACGAGACGGCCGCCGCCCTGGAGGAGTCGGTCGCCGAACTGCGCGGCATGGAGGCCCGGGCCCGCCGTTTCGCCGCGGACGTCTCGCACGAACTGCGCACCCCGCTGGCCGCCATGTCGGCGGTCACCGACGTCCTCGACGAGGACGCCGCCCGGCTCGCCCCGGACACCGCCACCGCGGTCCGGCTGATCAGTGAGGAGACCGTGAAGTTGGCCCGCCTGGTGGACGATCTGATGGAGATCTCCCGCTTCGACGCCGGCGCCGCGGTGCTGCACCTCGACGAGATCGACCTCGCCGAGTCGCTGCGGCGCACCCTCGCCGCCCGGGCCTGGACGGACCTGGTGGCCACCGAGCTGCCACCGCCGGACACCCTGCGCGGACGCGTCGACCCGCGCCGCCTCGACGTCGTCGTCGCCAACCTCGTCGGCAACGCCCTGCGGCACGGCGCCCGCCCGGTCAGGCTGCGCCTGAGGGAGGGCGCCCGGTCCGGGGCGGGGCGCCTTGCCGTCATCGAGGTGCTGGACAGCGGGCCCGGCATTCCCCGGCACGTGCTGCCCCATGTCTTCGAACGGTTCTACAAGTCCGACGCTGCCCGCGCCCGCACCGAGGGCAGTGGCCTCGGCCTGGCGATCACCGCCGAGAACGTCCGTGTGCACGGCGGCACCGTACGCGCCGCGAACCGGCCGGAGGGCGGCGCCGTCTTCACCGTCGAACTGCCGCTGGGGTCGCCGACCGACAGCGGTACCGAGCCCGGGGAGCACCGGTGACCAGGGGGGTACGCCGAGCGGCGTGGGCGGTGTTGGTACCGGCGCTGGGAGCGCTGGCCTCCTGCGGCATTCCCACGACCGGCGTGGTGGAGGCCGGCGGACCCGCGAGCGGGGCCGTGGCGACGATCCGCGTCTACTACGTGGCCGACGGCGCCCTGCGTGGCGTCGAGCGGCGTGTCTCCGGGACGGTCGACGCCGGGGCGGCCGTGGACGTGCTGTTGCGGGGCCCCACCGGCGCGGAGCGGACCGAGGGGCTGAGAACGCTGCTGCCGTCCGTCGCGTACCGGCCGGTCGCTCCCTTGTTCAGCGCCGCGCCGACCCCGGACCCGAGCGAGTCGGCCGGGGCCGCGAAGTGGGTCGAGGTGTCCACCCGCCAGGGCCGCGTGGACATCCGGCTCACCGTCTCCTTCGGGAGCAAGGCCGCCCTCGCCGCGGCACAGCTGCGGTGCACGGTCGTCGCCGCGGAGCTGGTCGGCGACCCCGGGAGCAACCCGCTCCCGGTGACCGTCACAGGCCCGCACGGCCAGGTCGTCCAGGGAGCCGGCGCACCATGCCCCGACTGATTACTTGAGTTACGCAACAATAGGGTAAAGTGGACGCATGTCCACACCACCGCTCCCCGAGATCCCCGACACCCCCGCGTCCGACGAGGTCGTCGAGATCGAGCGCGCGCTCACCCGCATCACCTACCTGAGCACGCGCGCCCGCCAGCACGACCGGCTGATGGCGCTCGCGGGGGTGCCGCTGGACCGCGCCGCCGTGGCGCTGCTGCGTCAGGTCGCCGACTCGGAGCCGCTGCGGCCAGGGGAGCTGGCCACTCGGCTGGGAGTGGAGGCCTCGCACGTCACCCGCACCGTGCAGCAGTTGCAGAAGTCCGGATACGTCACCCGCGTGCCCGATCCCGACGACCGCCGTGCCCAGCGCATCCAGCTCACGGAAGCCGGACAGCAGGCCATCGCGCGGGTCCGGGACGCCGGCGCGCGCGGCATGCAGCTCGCCCTGTCCGAGTGGACGCCGGAGGAGCTGCGGCAGCTCGCCACCCTCTTCCACCGCATGGTCGACGACTTCCTCGACCACGCCACCGACGAGGAACCGGAGCACACCACCGTCTGACCCCGGCCCGACGGCGCGGGAGGCGGCAGCAGCCGGTCGAACAGGCCCGTGCGCAAGCGCGATTTACCATCCAGTAATATCGCGCGGCAGCCCCCAGAGGAGGAACCGTGCCACGGTCCGAACGCTCGCCCCTGCTGCTCGCCGGCCTCTTGGCCACCGCGGGCGCCGCCCACTTCGCCTCACCACGCCAGTTCGACGCGACCATCCCGAGCGCCCTGCCCGGCGCCCCCAGGACCTGGACCTACGCCAGCGGCGCCGCCGAACTCGCCCTCGCCGCCGGCCTCGCTCTGCCCAGCACCCGCAAGGCGGCCGCCCTCGCCACGGCCGCCTTCTTCGTCGGCGTCTTCCCCGCGAACGTGAAGATGGCCGTCGACTGGCGCCATCGCCCGGCCCCGCAGAAGGCGGCGGCCATCGGTCGGCTGCCCCTGCAGCTGCCCCTCGTCCTGTGGGCCCGCAGCGTCGCCAGGACCGCGGAGGCCCGGTCATGAGCGAGACGGTGAACGTCGGCGACAAGATCGACGACTTCGAGCTCCCCGACGAGACCGGCACCCCGCGCACCCTTTCCGGACTGCTCGCCGACGGCCCCGTCGTCCTCTTCTTCTACCCCGCCGCCCTCACCGCCGGCTGCACCGCCGAGGCCTGCCACTTCCGCGACCTCGCCGCCGAGTTCGCCGAGGTCGGCGCCCACCCCGTCGGCATCAGCGGCGACACCGTCGAACGCCAGCAGGAGTTCTCCGGCCGCCACACCCTCGGCATGCCCCTCCTCTCGGACGCCGACGGCACCGTCCGTGAGCGCTTCGGCGTCAAACGCGGCTTCACCCTGGCCCCCACCAAACGGGTCACCTTCGTCATAGCCGAGGACCGCACGGTCCTGGAGGTCGTCCGCAGCGAACTCCGCATGAACACCCACGCGGACCGAGCCCTCGCCGCCTTGCGGGCCCGCCAGAAGTGACAGCGGCGAAACGGAGGGCCTGCCGGTCCTCCGTTTCGGTTGAAGCAGTCGGGCAAAAGAACGATCCTGAACTCTATGGAGCACGGCTCTGCTGCGGTGATCGTCGATGCCCGGGGCATGGTGACGGGGTGGAGCGAAGGTGCCCGGCAGCTGACCGGATACGCGGCCGAGGAGGCCGTCGGGCGGCCGGTACGGGAGTTCCTGGCCGCGGAGCCGCCGGGTGAGGAGGTGGCGGCGCTCAACGGCGTCGTCGGCATCCGGCACCGTGACGGCTCCTCCGTCGCCCTGCTGCTCAGGGCGTGCCCCGTGCTCGACGGGGACGGTCAGTCCGGTGGCTGGGTGATCACCGCCGAGCGGCCCGGGGAGCCGACCTTGGCAGGGAAGGCCTTCCAGCAGGCGTCCATGGCGATGTCGGTCTTCGACACCCGGCAGCACTATCTGCGGGTCAACGACGTGGCGTCCCGGGTGATGGGCGTGCCCGAGGAGGCGCTGCGAGGGCGCTTCTTCTCGGAGACCGTGGAGGACGCCGTACACAGCCGGGGCTTCCTGGCCCATCTGCGGCAGGTGGCCGAGACGGGGCGACCGGCCCGTTACGAGAGCTACACGGGCGCTCCCGCCGTCAACCGTGACCACGCCTGGACCACCGAGATGTGGCCCCTGCGCGACGACTCCGGCGAGGTGCGCGCGGTCGCTCTGGCGGCCTTCGACAGCAGCGCGCAGTACTGGGCCCGCGAACGCCTGGCGCTGCTGAACGAGGCGGCGGCCTCCATCGGCACCACCCTGGACGTGGTCCGCACCGCCGAGGAACTCGTCGAACTGCTGGTGCCCCGGTACGCGGACTTCGCCAGCGTCGACCTGCTCGACTGGGTCCTCGGCGCGGAGGAGCGGCCGGCGCTGCTGGAGGACGACATCGTGCTGCGCCGCGTCGCGCATGGCTCGGTCACCGAGGGGACGCCCGAGGCCGCGGTGCACGTGGGGGACGCGGACGTCTACCCGGCGTTCTCGCCGCCGGCGAAGGCCCTGCGCGCCGGGCGGGCCGTCGTCAGCCAGGCGGGCGAGCCCGAGTTCATGCGATGGGTCGCCGAACGCAACGCCCGCGCTCCGGCGGGCCGCCCCCAGCGCCGGGGGGTGCACTCGATGGTCGCGGTGCCGCTGCGCGCCCGCGGCACCACACTGGGGGTCGCGGTCGGCGTACGGATCGCGAACCCGGACGACTACGGGGACGACGACGCCGTCCTGGCGGAGGAACTGGCCAGCCGGGCCGCCGTCTGCATCGACAACGCCCGCCGCTTCTGCCGGGAACGCACGACGGCGCTGGCCCTGCAGAACAGCCTGCTGCCCAAGGGCCTGCCGGGCCAGGCCGCGGTGGAGGTGGCCCACCGCTATCTGCCCTCGGGGGCGCTGGTGGGGATCGGCGGCGACTGGTTCGACGTGATCCCGTTGTCCGGCAGCCGGGTCGCCCTGGTCGTCGGCGACGTCGTCGGCCACGGCATTCCCTCCACCGCGACCATGGGCCGCCTGTGTACGGCCGTACGCACGCTGGCGGACGTGGACCTGCCGCCGGACGAACTCCTCACCCACCTCGACGACCTGGTCACCCACCTGGCGTCGGACGACCGCGGTGACGAGGTCGCCGAACTCGGTGCCACCTGTCTGTACGCGGTCTACGACCCGGTCTCGCGGCGTCTGAACCTCGCCGCCGCCGGTCATCCCGGGCCCGCGTTGCTGCTGCCGGACGGCACCGCGCGCCTGGTCGAGATGACGGCGGGCCCCCCGCTCGGCGTCGGCGGCCTGCCCTTCGAGGCGACCGAGCTGGAAGTGCCCGAGGGCGCGGTGGTCGCCCTGTACACCGACGGGCTGATCGAGGACCGTGACCGCGACGTCGACCACGCGACCGCCGAACTGTGCCGAGCGCTGACCGCTCCGGCGGACACCCTCGAGACGTTGTGCGACACGGTGCTGAAGGCGGTGCTGCCGGAGGAGCCCAGCGACGACGTGGCCCTGTTGCTGGCCCGCACCCGTGCGCTGGGCGCGGACCAGGTCGCCACCTGGGACATCACGCCCGACCCCGAGCGGGTGGCCGCGGCCCGCCAGGCCGCCACCGAGCAGCTGAGTGTCTGGGGCCTCGACGAGGCGGCGTTCGTCACGGAACTCGTGGTCAGTGAACTGGTCACCAACGCCATCCGCTACGGCGCCCCGCCCGTCCAGCTCCGGCTGATCCGGGACCGCACGCTCATCTGCGAGGTCTCCGACGGCAGTTCCACCTCACCGCATCTGCGCCGGGCCCACGCCTTCGACGAGGGCGGCCGCGGACTCCTGCTGGTCGCCCAGCTCACGCACCGCTGGGGCAGCCGGCAGACCGACCGGGGCAAGACGATCTGGGCCGAGCAGCCCCTGCCGCCCGGTTGTTGATCACTGGAAGGAGCAGCCGGGGTTGGGCGCGTCCTCGGAGAAGGGCGCCCCGTGCGGCAGGACGTACAGGACGTCGAGGACCAGCGGGGTGGCGCCCTCGTTGCGGCCGAGGTGGACGTCGCTCGGGCCGCCCGGCTCCCGGACGGTGGTGCCCTGCGGGTACACGCCGTCCTCCGCGCAGTCGGCGTGGTAGTGGCTGAGGGTGCCCTGGCGGACGAAGCCGTAGACCGTGCCGTCGTGGTAGTGCCAGCCGGTGCTCTGGCCGGGCGGGACGGTGATCTCCCGCAGTACGTAGTCGGTGTTCCCGACGGTGGTCCGGCTGATCAGCTTGGCGGTGACGCCCGGTCCGGGCGGTGTGGCACCGGCGGTGCCACAGGTGAGAACCGTGCCGGTGACGATCGCGCCGACGACGGCGGAACGAAGAGCGTTGCGCATGGGGAAGAGGCCTCCTGGGACAAGGGGCGAAGATCAGTTCCGCCGTGAACATAAGCGCCAGGGAGGGTCGTTGGGGCCGGAACGGCTCAATCCACGACCGGGCACGTGGTGCGACCGTGGTGGGGCACTGTCGCCACCGTCGGCGAACGCTGTCACGATCTTTGCAGGGCCGGTACGTACCGAGCAGGGGAGCGCGCATGACGACGAACCGGGACGCGGCGGCAGGGGCTCAGGACCTGGCCGGGATCGAGGTGAAGCCCGTCGCCGGGCACATCGGCGCCGAGATCACCGGTGTCCGACTGGACGGCGACCTCGACGACGCCGTCGTCGCGGCGATCCGGGCGTCGGTGCTGCGCTGGAAGGTCGTGTTCTTCCGCGGGCAGCGGCTCGACCACGCCGGACACGTGGCGTTCGCGCGCCGGTTCGGGGAGCCCGTGGTCCTGGGCAGGCGGGGCAGCGCCTCACCGCCCGGCTTCCCCGAGGTGGAGACCACCGCCGACCGGCTGGAGCTGGGCGGCAGGTTCGGCATGGAGCACGAGGAGTGGCTGCAGCGCCGCCGGCACACCCTGCTCCGCGGCTGGCACTGCGACCACGGCGCCCGCGTCGATCCGCCGGCCGCGACGATCCTGCGCGCCGAGACCGTACCGCCCTACGGCGGTGACACGACCTGGTCCAACCTGGCCGCCGCCTATGCGGGACTGTCCGCCCCGGTACGGGAGTTCGTCGACGGACTGCGGGCCGAACACCGCCTCGGCGTCGGCTACCAGCCCCGCCCCGGCGACGACAGCTACCTGCGCCACCTGCTGGACCACCAGGTCGCCTCCGTGCACCCGCTGGTGCGCGTGCACCCGGAGACGGGCGAGCGGGTGCTCTTCGTCAACGGCTACTACCTCGAGCAGATCACCGGCCTCTCCCGTCCCGAGAGCCGGGCCCTGCTCGACATGCTGCTGGAGCAGGCGGTACGGCCCGAGTACACGGTCCGCTTCCGCTGGGAGCCGGGCAGCGTGGCCTTCTGGGACAACCGGGCCACCATCCACCTCGCCCCCAGCGACAACGCCCACCTCGACTTCCCCCGGATCATGCACCGGGTGATGCTCACCGGCGACACCCCCGTCGGTGTGGACGGCAGGCCGTCCACACCCGTCGTCGGCACCGAGGCCGGCCGCTGGTGACCTCAGACGGACGGCTTCCAGCCCAGCGCCGGACCCAGCTTCGTCGCCATGTCGGTCAGGATCTGCACGTAGTCCTCGTGCTCGAAGGTGAACGGCAGCGCGAACGCCACCTCGTCCACCTCACGGAACGCGGCATGCGCGTGCAGCCGTTCGGCGATCTCGTCACAGGTCCCGACCAGGTCGGGCGCGAACAGGATGCGGGCCGGGCCCTGCGGTGCGGTCGTCCGAGGGGTGCGCTTGGCCGCGTACTCCTCGTACTTCTTGCGCTGCTCCGGCGACGCGGAGTCGGTGGGGATGACCACCAGGCCCTGTGAGACGCGTGCGCTCCGCCCGTCCGGGTGCCGGTCGCGGAAGGCACGGATGTGCGACAGCTGGATCTTCGCGAAGTCGTACGGCCCCTCGTCCCCCTCCGCCTTGACGACGCTGCTGGTCAGGAAGTTCATGCCGTGCTCGCCCGCCCAGCGCGCCGAGCTCAGGCTGCCGCCGCCGTACCACATCCGCCGGCCCAGCCCCGGGGAATGCGGCTGCACCCGGTCGGAGAACACCTCGAAGCCCTGTACGCCGCTGAAGTCGCTGGCGCTCTCGCCGCGCACGAAGTCCAGCAGCCGGCGCACCCGCTCGTAGGAGAAGTCCTCCGCGTCCGCCGTGTCCGGGTACAGGGCCTCCTTGACCTGGTCGAAGTTCATCGGCGGTCCCACGCTGACGCCCGGGTTGACCCGGCCCCCGGACAGGATGTCGACCGTGGCCAGGTCCTCCGCGAGCCGCAACGGGTTCTCCCAGCCCAGGGGGATGACGGCCGTACCCAGCTCGATGCGGCTGGTGCGCTGCGAGGCCGCCGCCATCACGGCGACGGGGGAGGAGATGCCGTACTGCAGATGCCGGTGGCGCAGCCACGCGCTGTCGAAGCCGAGCCGCTCGCCCAGCTCGATGATCTCCAGCGTGGACTCGTGACCCCGGCGCGGATCGGACTCGTCGAACAGGCCGATGGTCAAGAAGCCCAGCTTGCGCAAAGGACGAGAGGTCGACGGCACGGGTTCCTCCGGGTTGTTTGACGAATCAAGCAGTACGGCGGTGCCAACCCGGCCGTCGGGGGAAGTGTTCCCGTCCTCGCGCCCCGGATCAGGCCAGGGGGATGGTGAACTCGTCCTCGACCGGCGGCTCGATCTCCTGGGCCCGGTTTCCGGTGGCGGCGTAGCAGCGCACCCGGACCTCCTCGGGGGTCACGTCCAGACGGAGGAAGCTCTTGAAGAAGGGCGGGCTGTAGGTCGCCGAGGACGGGGAGAACAACTGCGTGTAGATCTTCCGAACCGGCAGACGGAAGCGGGAGGGGCGGTCGGGGCGGCCGCCCGCACCGAGCAGGCTCGCCACCAGCCGCACCCGGCGGCTGACCCGGACCGGTCCGCCCGGCGTACGGGTCGGCGGGATGCCCAGCCGCTCGGCGATCACCGCCGTGGCCTCCGCCTCGGTGAGCGTGAAGAAGCGATGCAGCCGCAGCCGGTGGCCGTAGAGGCGGCTGTAGAAGGCGAGGGAGTCACCGCGCAGTGGATAGCAGCGGAAGTCCTCCTCGGTGACGTTCGCGATGCCGACGCGGGGAATGGTGTGCGTGGCGTGCATGAAGGCGCCGCCGCCGCCCGAGACGACGTACTGGAGGGTGCGGCCGTCCACGTCGACCGGGTAGCGCTGGTAGTTGTGGATGTCGCCGCCTATCGACGCCACATAGTGGTGCGCCGGGTCACGGACGATGTCGTCGACGGTCCCGCTGCCCCCTTCGATCGTGCACGGGTGGTGCTCGCCGTCCACGTACAGCGGTGAGCCCGTGATCAGGATCTTCGGCCGTGGCCCCTGGGACACCTCGCGCAGCCAGGCGCCCTGTTCGGCGTCGATGGTGCCGAGCAGACCGGTGTCGATGCCTATGATCCGCAGCGGCCCCGTGTCGATCGCCCAGTACGGGCCCGGCTGGACGGCCTGCTGCTCCGGCGCCGACCGCAACTCCCGCACCTCGTCCAGGTGCCGGCCGTCACCCGGACGCGGCCGGTGCCACAGGAGCGAGCGCGCCCAGGCCCGGGTGAAGGGACGCGGCGCCGGTTCGCGCGGCAGGGGTGGTGCGTCGGCGCAGAACACCCGCATGAAGGCGCCGAGATCCTCGTACCAGTCGTGGTTGCCGGGTATCGCGTAGATCGGGGCCGGGTAGTCCTGGTAGGGGCGGAAGAACTTGGTGCCGTAGTCGTCGGCGCTGCCGACCGGGTAGATGACGTCACTGGCGACGATCGCGAACCTCGTCCCCTGACTCGTCTTCAAGAAGCCCGGTACGACGGCGTACTGGGAGTCGTCGCCCTCGCCGGTGTCACCGATCACCATGAACGAGAACCGCTCCGGGTCCTCGCGCCGGATCACCTTGTCGGCGGGTGCCCCCGCGGCCTCCCGCTGGGCCACCCACCGGCCGCGGGTACGGCCCGTCGGATCCCCGAACCAGGAGGCCACCACGCCGTTGCGGGCGGACCACAGGGTCTTCGGGTCGAGCCAGGAGAGCTTCACTACCTTGGGCGGCATCAGCCGCTTGTACTCGCCGGGTTCGGCGGCGCCCCAGCCGGCGCCCTCGGCGGTATCGCGTGAGGAGTCAGACACCGGTGCACCGTAACAACGATCTCCCGGCGCACGAGAAGGGGGTCGACCGGCGTGGCCCCTTCACCCACCGCCGTCCGGCGCGCGAACGGCGGCGGGCAGGCCGGTAGTTCACCAGTCGTCAGGCCGTGGCGGCGCCCACTGGGGGGCGGCGGGTGCGGTGCCGTACGCGTCCGCGCGTGGCCGGGCGGTCACGGCGGGGCCCCCGAGGAGGTGCCTTCTGACCCCGGTGCCACCGGTTCGGCCGGCTGGGGCGACCGGTTCCACTCGCCGTCGCCCAGCACCAGCAGCGGGTCGAACATGACCACCACGCCGGCCAGGAGCAGGAAGACGACCGGCCCCAGCAGCATGGGCAGCAGCAGGGAGGCGGGTGAGTCACCGGCGAAGGCGCCCGTGCCGTGCACGTGCACGCTCACCGCGGCCATCGCCGTGTAGTGCATGCCGGACACCGCCAGGCCCATGACCAGGCTGGCGCCCAGGCTCGCCAGGAAGCCGCGAACGGAGACCGCCGCCCACAACGCGGCGGTCGCCGCGACGATGGCGATCGCCACCGACAGGCCGACGGTGGCCATGTCGTACCGGATGTCCCCGTTGACCTTTACGGCGGCCATGCCGAGATAGTGCATCGCCGCGACACCCATCCCGGTGATCACGCCGGCGACGCCCAGGGTGACCCGTCCCGCGCCCCGGTAGCCGACGATGAACACGCCGACGCCGACCACGACGATCGCCACGGCCAGACTCAGCAGCGTCAGGCCGGTGTCGTAGCGGATCCCGGTCTGCTCGACCTGGAAACCGAGCATCGCGATGAAGTGCATCGTCCAGATCCCGCAGCCGATCGACGCGGCGCCCAGCGCCAGCCAACCAGGTTTCCAGGACTGTTCGTTGAGCAGGGAGCGGACGATGCACCGCAGTCCCAGCGCCCCTCCCAGGCAGGCCATCAGATAGACCGCCACCGGGGTCACCGCACCGTAGCGGAACCCGTCGATCGCGCCTTGCATACGCCAACTCCCCCCAGAGTCACGGCGGTTGTGGAGCAAGGTCTACGGGCAAGGGGCTGGCGGAAGCAAGGGTGCGTGAGGCTTGCCGCGCCTACCGCTGCCGGCGCAGGGTCGCCGACAGGTGGTGCTGCAGCGGTTGCCCCACCGCGGCCAGGTCGTGGACGAAGGCGAGGGTGTCGGCGTCGGTGAGGGTGTAGCGGCGGCGGGTGGCATCCACCCGTTTGGCGGTGGGCGTGAGGGCCACCCCGTCGGTGGCGAGGTCCACCACGCCGTCGGCCGCCAGGCCCACCGCGATCTCCGCGATACCGGTGGGTTGCGTGATCAGAGCCTCGACACGGCCCTGCGGCTGCAGCCGCCACCACCCGCTCTCCCGCGCAGCGGGCCGCACCGGCGCGCCGTCGGCGTCGACCAGCCACGCCCGCGCCTCGTATCGCAGAAAGGGCCGTCCGTCATGGCTGAAGTCGACCTCCTGCGCATACGAGAACCCCGCGTCGAGTGTCGGATACCCACCCTCGCCCCGCCCGCGCCAGACCCCCAGCAGGCCGAGCACCGGATCGAGCAGTTCGTGTGGCACGGGCGCCGAGTCCGGCCGTCGGCTCTCGGGATACGGGTACTCCGGTACGACGTCGAACACGGCTGCGCTCCTCGGGTTGTACGGGTGCCGGGGAGAGCCTAGATCCACGACATCCCGCACTCCATCACGCCGCCACGAGACCGAGGGCGCGCCTCGACTTTCGGCGTCAGTCGAACGGATCGAGGGTCAGGTACGCCTGCTGCGGGGCGCTGTCCTGGACGAGCGACTCGTGGTCGCCGACGTCGTCGAAGGCGAAGGCGTAGGCCTTGCCGTCGGCCATCTGCGCATGGATCGCGCGGGCGTACTGGTTGGTCACCGCGTCCTGGTAGAAGTTCGCCGAGGACGCGTCCGGCTGGTTGGGGTCGACCAGCAGGGTGGAGCGGTTGAAGCCCGCGCACAGGGTGCGCGAAATGGGCCCGCGTACCCGGTCGTTGGGGGCGTCCAGCAGCTTGTGACAGCCGAAGACGCTGTCCGCGTCGGGCTTCTGGAAGCTGGTGACGACAGCGCCGGCGCCGTCGGTGAAGTTCATGACGCCGCCCGAGACCCGCCCGAAGTACCTGGTGCCGGGCTGATCGGCGAACGGGGTCACCGTCAGCGTCGCGGACGTGTACTTCTGCCAGACCCGGTTGACGTAGTCGTCCATCACGGACGCCGGCAGTGCACCGGACTCCAGCCCGTGCCCCGGTGCAAGGGCGCGCAGCACCGTGCCGTCGGACCGGGTCTGGATCAGCCCGGCCCAGCCGTCCGAGCGGCCGCGCAGGTCGTTCAGGACCCCGTTGTAGCCACCGGACTTGAGGTGCCCGGTGCTCACCGTCGTCCCGTCGGAGCGCTGTACGCCCACCGCGTAGGGCGCCGAGAACATGTCGACCTGTGTGCTGTTGAGCCACAGACCGGAGTCGTTGAGCGTGTACTCGGACCAGTTGAAGAGGATGTCGTGGTTCGGGTCGCTCGGGTTCTGCACAGCGGGCTGGACCAGACCGCCGGTGGTCAGCTTGAACACCAGCTTCTGGCCGTACGAGAAGTAGATGCGGCCGGAGAACTTGGGAAGCCGGATCGTCGTGGACCGGCCCGCGCCGGGTCCGGCGATGGACGCGTCCGGTGCGGGAGTTGGGGGGTTGCCACCGGTCGGCCACGCGTGGAACGTGCCGTTCGCGTCCGCCCAGCCCTGCTGTCCCGTCGAGAGCAGGGTGCCGATCGTGTAGACGTAGACCGCGTCGCTCCGGCCGGAGTTGTTGGTCAGTGTCAGGGGGATTGTTTCGGGTACCGCCGCGTCGGCGGACGAGGGGGAGTGGAGCGCGAGGACTGCCGCGAGCAGCGCGGTCACCGCGGCCGGGGCCAGTAGTCGGCGGGTGAGCCTTCTGGGCACGCTAGACCTCCGTGGGGGGAATGGTCCGGACCAGCTTGAGAGCGCTCTCACGGTGGCACCGAGGTGCGTGCATGTCAATAAGTTGAACGGCAGGCGACGGGCGGTGTCCGCGGAGCCAAAACCGCGGACACCCCCGGTGGTAGGGGTAACCCTCAGAAGGTGGTGTTAAAAAACTTGGGTTGAGGTTGTAGAGGACGC
>NZ_JBIWPO010000032.1:15180-94312 GCF_044768275.1 Streptomyces sp. NPDC101152
CCGCTTAAAGGGTTTTGGCGGGCTGCCCAAACACCCCGGGGCCCCCGGGGGGGGGGGATTTAAAATAGTTTCCCGGCCGGGCGCGGGGGGGTGCCCGGGGCCCAACCCCCGCGCACACCGCCGGTCGTAGGGGAACCGCTCAGAAGGTGTGGTTCAGAACGTGCGGTTCAGGAGGTCGAGCAGCGCCGCCCAGTGACGCTCGGCGGCCTCCTTGTTGTACGACGCCGTGTCCGCCTGGGTGTAGCCGTGCGGCGCGCCCGCGTACACCTCGCAGCGGTGCCGTACGCCCGCCGCCGTCAGCGTCTCCTCCAGCAGCTGCTGCTGCTCGAGCGGCAGCGACTGGTCCTGGTCCGCGTGGCCGAAGTACACCTCGGCCGTGATGTGTTCCGCCGCCAGGTGCGGGCTGTCCGGGGCGTCCGTCGCCAGCCGGCCGCCGTGGAAACCGGCCGCGGCGGCGACCCGGTCCGGGTAGGTCCCGGCTGTGTACAGGACCAGCCGGGCGCCCATGCAGTAACCGGTCACGGCGACCGGCCCGTCCGCCACCAACGGGAAGTCCGCCAGCCACTGGAGATACGCGCCCGCGTCACGCTTGGCGCGCTCGGAGGTGAGGGCGTGCATGGCGGGCATGATCTGCTCCCACATCTGGGGCCGGGTGGACGGGTCGATGAACTCGGGCAGGTCGAAGACCGGCGAACGCCCGCTGCGGTAGAAGACGTTGGGGACCAGGACCGTGTAGCCGGCCTCGGCGAGCCGGTCGGCCATCGACTGGAGGTGCGGACGCAGTCCGAAGGCGTCCATGTACATCAGGACACCGGGCTGCGGGCTGCCGTCGGCCGCGTGTGCCACATAGGCGTCGGCGACGCCGTCCTCGGTGGTGATGTCGACGGATGTTCCCTGTACGGAGGTCATGGGGGGCTGCCTCTCTGTGTGCTCGGCGGCGACCGGATCCACGGCCCGACGGGCCGGGTGCCGTCATCGTTGCACGGGCCACCGGCCGCGCCGGAAGGGCCCCCGGCCTCGGGTGATGCTGGAGTTCACTCGAAGCGGGTTGGGTCCCCGGCCCCGCGCCGGACGATCTGCGCCTCACCGTCGGAGAAGTCGATGACCGTGGTCGGCTCGGTCCCGCAGTCCCCGGAGTCGACCACCGCGTCCAGGACGTGGTCCAGCCGGTCCTTGATCTCCCAGCCCTGCGTCATCGGTTCGTCCTCGTCCGGCAGCAGCAGCGTGCTGGACAGCAGCGGCTCGCCCAGTTCGGCGAGCAGCGCCTGGGTGACGACGTGGTCGGGGATGCGGACGCCGACCGTCTTCTTCTTCGGGTGCTGCAGCATGCGCGGCACTTCGCGGGTGGCGGGCAGGATGAACGTGTAGCTGCCGGGCGTGGACGCCTTGATCGCGCGGAACACGTCGTTGTCCACGCGCACGAACTGGCCGAGCTGCGCGAAGTCCTGGCACACCAGGGTGAAGTGGTGCCGGTCGTTGAGATGGCGGATGCTGCGGATCCGCTCCATGCCGTCACGGCTGCCGAGACGGCAGCCCAGCGCGTAGCAGGAGTCGGTCGGATACGCGATGAGCGCGTCCGACCGGATGCTGTCCGCGATCTGTGCGACGGTGCGCGGTTGGGGGTTGTCGGGGTGCACGTCGAAGTACTTCGCCATCCGCCGAGCTTATGCCGACCTCACCCTGGCGACGAACGCGGCGAGGTTCGCGACGGTGCGGGCGATCTTCTCCTCCAGGCTGAGGGTCTCGTGCAGCCGCGCGCCGACGCCCGCGTCCTTCTTGCCGCGTACATACAGGGAGCAGGCCAGGTCGCTGCACATGTACGCGCCCACCGAGTTGCCCTGCTGCCCGGCCCTGCCCGCCCGGGGCGCGACCAGCAGTGAGACGCCGCCGGAGTGAATGGTGAGGCACAACGAGCACATGCTGCGCCGGGACTGCCAGGAACCCGCGCCGGAGCCGCGCAGCGCGACGGCCGTCGGGCCGCCCTCCAACTCCGCCACCAGATAGGCCCGGTCGGGGGCCTGCGGGTCGCGCCAGCCGAGGAAGTCCAGGTCGTCCCACGGGCGCTCCTCCAGGTCGCGCGGCACCGACAGGCGTTTCGCCTCCCCCTTGGTGCAGTTCACGAACGCGGCACGGATCTCTCGCTCGGTCAGCGGCTTCATAAGGGTGAGGCTAATTTGCCTAAAGGTAATAGGCAAACGCATAATCGGTTCAGGCATCTGGATGGCAGGCAGAGGGAAGGGCGCACATGGGGCGCGTGGGGCTGACCACCGAACGACTCGTCCGCGCGGGCGCGGAGCTCGCCGACGAGCTGGGCTTCGAGCAGGTGACCGTCTCCGCGCTGGCCAGACGGTTCGACGTCAAGGTCGCCAGCCTGTACTCGCACGTGAAGAACTCCCAGGACCTCAAGACCCGCATCACCCTGTTCGCCCTGGAAGAACTCGCCGACCGGGCGGCCGACGCGCTGGCCGGACGTGCGGGCAAGGACGCCCTGGTCGCCTTCGCCGACGTCTACCGCGACTACGGCCTCCGGCACCCCGGGCGCGCCGCCGCCGCCCGCCACCGTCTCGACCCCGAGACGGCGGCCACCAGCGCGGGGCTCCGGCACGCCCAGATGACCCGGGCGATCCTGCGCGGCTACGACCTCTCGGAACCGGACCAGACACACGCGGTCCGTCTGCTGGGGAGCTTCTTCCACGGGTACTCGAGCCTGGAGCTCGCCGGCGGCTTCAGCCACAGCCTCCCCGACTCGGAGGAGACCTGGTCCCGACTGCTGGACGCGCTCGACGCTCTGCTGCGCAACTGGCCCGCCCCACCACCCACAGGAGTCTGAGTCCATGAAGAGCACCGCGGCACCCGCGATCTCCACCCCCGTCACGGCAGACCTCCTGCGCGGCGCCGTGGAGGTCGAACACACCGAGGACGGCGTGCTGCCGCACCGACTGCCGGCCTGGGCCCGCGCCCAGTGCACCGACGGGCAGCTGCTCATGGCGGAGTCCCAGCCCTCCGGCGTACGACTGACCTTCCGCAGTCGCACCAGGGCCGTCGAACTCGACGCCCGCCCCACCAAGCGCCTCTACGCGGGCCTCGCGCACCGCCCGGAGGACGGCGTGTACGAACTGTTCGTGGACGGCGAACCGTTCGCCCAGGGCAGCGTCCCCGGCGGCAACACCCTGACCATCGACATGGCCGCCGGCACCGCCGACCTCAAGCCCGGCCCGGCCGGCACCCTTCGCTTCGACGAACTGCCCGACGGCGTCAAGGACATCGAGATCTGGCTGCCGCACACCGAGACCACCGAACTGATCGCCCTGCGCACCGACGCCCCCGTCGAGCCCGCCCCGCAGCCGGGCCGCAGGGTCTGGCTGCACCACGGCAGCTCGATCAGCCAAGGCTCCAACGCCACCACGCCCAGCACCACCTGGCCCGCGCTCGCCGCCACCCTCGGCGGCGTCGAGCTCGTCAACCTGGGCCTGGGGGGCAGCGCTCTGCTCGATCCGTTCACCGCCCGCACCCTGCGCGACACCCCGGCGGACCTGATCAGCGTCAAGATCGGCATCAACCTCGTCAACACCGACCTGATGCGGCTGCGCGCGTTCACGCCCGCCGTGCACGGCTTCCTCGACATCATCCGCGAGGGCCACCCGACCACCCCGCTGCTGGTCGTCTCACCCATCCTGTGCCCCATGCACGAGGAGACCCCCGGCCCCACGGCGATGGACATCGGCACCCTCGACACGGGCCAGGTCCGCTTCCAGGCCATGGGCGACCCGGCCGAGGTGGCGAGCGGCAAACTCACCCTGCACGTCGTCCGGGACGAACTGGCCCGCATCGTCGCCCAGCGGTCGGCCGACGATCCCCACCTCCACCACCTCGACGGCCGCGAACTCTACGGCGAGAAGGACGCCGCCGAACTCCCGCTCCCCGACGCCCTGCACCCGGACGCCGCCACCCACCGGCGCATCGGCGAACGTTTCGCCGAACTGGCCTTCGCGGCGGACGGGGCGTTCGCGGCGGGCGGCGCCTGAAAGCCGGCCGGGACGGGTGGTGGTCGTACGCCCCTCGGGCACTCGTGAGGTAACGTCCCGGCGGATACGCCGAGGTGGAAGCGATGCACGAGGAGAAGGCCGACATGGCTGGCCGAACGGACGGGGTCCGTCCCGAACAGGTGACGGGCGCCGAGCACCCGACGTGGGCGCGGGAACTGCTCGATCAGCTGCGGCCGACCGGGCGCGACGTGCGCCGGGTCGTGTCCTGGCTCGCGGGGGCCGTGCAGGGCACGGCCTGCCTCCAGGACGGCACCGGCGCCGTCGTCGCCGGTACGTCGATGCCGCTGGACGCCGACCTGGTCGCGGACGTCGCCGCCGGCCGCATCGCCTCCGCCGCGTGGGACGAGACGGACCGTCACCTGCGCCTGGTGAGGGTGGAACAGCCGCGGCCCGACGGTGCCCGCGTGCTCGCGGTCTCCCGTGAGTCCCCCTTCGACCGGCGGGCCTCCGACATCGTGACCCACACCGCCCAGGTCCTCGAACTCCTGCTGCGGGCGCACGAGTCCGCGGAGGCCGTCCACCGCCTGCAACGGGCCACGTCCGACCTGCGCCTGGCGATCCTTCAGCTGCTGATGGTCGAGGACACCGTCGCCGCCCGCCGGGTCGCCGCAGGCCTGTGGCCCGGTCTGCTGGACACCGACACCGCCTGTGTCTACGTCCTCGAGGGCTGCGCCGAGGAGCGCGACCGCATCGCCGAGGACTGTCTGGACGTGACGCGCGAGGAGGCACTGGTCGTGCGGTGCCCGGCAGTCGACGCGCACGTCATCGTCGTCGCGCCGCGGGAGACGGCCGCCGCCGAGCTGCGTTCGCTCGTCGCCCGGCGCCCGGGGACCCTCCTCGGCGGCAGCGTCCCGCAGAGCCTCGCCCGGACCGCCACGGCGTACGGACAGGCCGTCAGCGCCCTGGCCGTGGCGCGTTTCCGCCCGGACAAACAGGCCGTGTACGCCGAACGCACCCATCCCGAGCGCCTGATGGACCCCACCGTGCTGCACGCCTGGACCACGCGGCTGCTGCGCCCGCTCGACACCCTCGCCCACCACACCCGCGCCGAACTGCTCGCCACCACGCGGCTGGGGCTGGAGTTCACCGCTGTCAGCGCCGCCAAGGTCCTCGGCGTCAGCCGCAACACCGTGCGGGCCCGGATGGAACGCGTGGAGTCCCTGCTCCACGCGGACTTCTCCGACCTCACCGTCCGCGCCGTCGTCCACCTCGCGCTCAACGCGCAGGTCGGTCTGGCCCACGACACCCGCGAACCGGCCGGCGCCGGGCCCGGGCACGACCGGCTCGGTGACCTGCTGGCCGGATCCGCCCTGCGCACCTGGGCCCACGACCTGCTCGGCCGCCTGGACTCCGACGCCCGGGACCTGCGCCGCACGCTGCGCACCTGGATCGGCGCCGGAGGCAACGCGGAACGCGCCGCGCACACCCTGGGCATGCACGCGCAGACCGTCCGCGAGCATGTCCGCAGCGCCGAACCCGTCCTCGAACGCCAGCTCCTGGCGGCCGGGACCGACCTGTACGAGGTCGTCCTCGCCCACCTCGCCCTCGGTGAGCTGTACCTGCCCGCCCTCCACCGGGCGAACCAGGACCATCCGGACTCACCTGTGCACGGGTGAGTCTTTCGGCCACCGCAGCGGGCATCGACGCGGTACCGAACCCGCCACCTGGCACGTAAGTTCGCCCCGGGGGCGCGACCGGAGCGGGGGACCGGTCGGGCCCCCTTCGGCATGCTCGCGGGAACCCGCCGACGGCACGCACGAATCATTGGTCGCGACGATCGTCCACTCGGTCCTGGCCTCCGGCGGCTTCGACCTCTTCGCCGAGGTGGTCGCAGCCGGCCCGCGCGGACTCCTCGACTTCGTCAACGACGTCGTACGGCCCCTTGGCGGCGTCGACCGGATCCAGTCGTTCCCCTGCTTCGGCATCCACACCCACCGCTTCCTCTGGAACGTCGGCTGAATGCCCGGTGCGATGCGGGTACTCGTCCCTCTCCGGAACGACCACCGCTGGAGGAGGCCCGCATGACCAGCAGCACGGAGACCGGCGGCGTGACCGGGACGCCGGACAAGGACTACAACCTCATCTGGTACGTCGAGGCATGCCTGAACAACGCCCTGCGTCTGGAGTCCTACATCCAGGACGCCGAGCGCGAGAAGGACACCGAGGTCGCCGACCTGTTCCGCAAGGCCCAGGCGGCCAGCCGCAAGGGTGCGGAACTCGGCAAGGATCTCCTGCGCGCACGCCTCAACGGCGGCTGAAGACCGCTCACGCCGAGGCCCGGCACCGTGACACCACGGGGCCGGGCCGTTCCATGCCCACGGCCGCGCGGCCCCGCGGAGGGAGTCAGTGCGCCAGCTTGGCCCGGACCTGGCCGGCCGCCGCGGCGGGGCGCGCGGTCGCCCGGACGGACCGCCGCACCAGGTGGGCATCGCGCCGCAGGTCATGAGCCGCGTGCCGGCCCCGCCAGGCCAGCGACGGGGCCCCGGCGGTGTCGTCGGCCGCGATCAGCAGACCGCCCAGCATCGAGAGGTTCTTCAGGAAGTGGATGCGCTGCTGGGCGCGCTCCTCGGGATCCTCGGCCTCCCAGAAGCGGTGCCCGGCCAGCGTGGTCGGCACCAGCGTGCCCGCGATGGCCAGCGCGGCCAGCCGCGGCAGCCGTCCGGTGCCCAGCAGCAGGCCCGCCGCCACCTGTACGGCACCACTGAGCCGTACGGCCTGCTCGGTGCGGTCGGGCAGGCCGTCGACGCGCTCGGTGATCGGCTGGACCACGGGCTCGGCCACGGGCGCGACCTCTTCGGGGGCACTAAGGGATTTCAGGCCGCCGGCCACGAACATCGAGGCGAGCAGGGGACGGCCGGCCAGTCGCAGGAGACTCATGACCCTCTCCAGGGGTGTGGGAAACGTAGGGTGCGGCTCACCGGGTTCCCGCGCGCATGTGGTCGATGCCACGCCTCTCGACGAGCCGGGGCCATGTCCCTGGTAGCCGGCGCGAGCTACCGTTCTTCCACACCCCGTGTCCCACCCGCAGTACGGATGGCCCCGCAGTGCTCACAGACCTCTCCCCGCTGATCGCGGCGACCGCCCAGTGGCTGACCCGCGCCTACCCCTCCGGCGGCGGCGCGCTGGCCTCGGTCCTGTGTGAGGTGCAGGCACGCCAGGCCGTGACGGTCGCGGCGTGGCTGCGCTATCCGACGCCGATGGACGCGGCGCTGGTCGGCATGGCGGGCCCCGGCGGTTCAGGCCGGCTGGACTGGATCACCGGCGCCGACCCCGACCCCGACCGGGACGACGAGGAAGTCCACGCCTGGCGCACCTGGGTCGACGAGGTCGTCGCGAGCTGGGCGGCCGCAATGCTGACCGACCCGGTCCTCGCCGAGCTCGCGGTGGCGGCGGTCGTCGCCGGAAGCCACACGGCCGGTGCGCCCGTGGAGTTCCGGCGCCTGCTCGCCCCCGACGACGCCGACCGCCGCGCGGCGGCACTGCTGCGCCACCCCGACCTGCTCGCCCCCGTGGCGGCCCTTCACCAGGACCAGCTCGTGGACCTGCTCAAGCCGGGGCGGGCGCTCATCGCCTGAGCGTCACCCGAACCGGGCCGCCCGCTCAGGCGGCGGTGTCCAGCGCGTCCCGACCCGTGACGTCGCCCTCCTCCTCGCGGACGATGACCGGCTGCCCGGTCCGGCGCGTGCGCACCAGCAAGCCGGAACCGATGGCGCCTGCGATGAGCAGACCACCGGCGACGAGAGCCCCGCGCGCCCCGGCCGCCTCCATCAGCAACCCCAGCGCGGGCGGGCCGCCCAGACTCCACACCGTGCCGATGCTGCCCCACACCCCCAGCACCCGGCCGCGCAGATGGGCGGGCGGGTCGGTCTGCAGTACGGCGGTACCCGCGGTGTCGGAGACGGACTCCACCACGGCCATCGGCAGCACCACGACCAGCAGGACGCCCAGCGACGGCGACAGCCCCGCCACCACCTGCAGCAGCCCCCCGGCGGCGGCCAGCACGCCCACCAGCCGCACGGACGGCCGGCGCAGCCGGCCGCCGAGCAGGGCACCCAGGATGCCGCCCACGGCCAGCACCGTGGACACCGTGCCGAACGCGCCGGCGCCACCCGCGAGGGGCCCGGTGACCAGCACCGCCAGGGTCAGTCCGTAGTTGCGGCCGAAGACGGTGCTGACGGCCGTGACACCGGCGAGCGCGACCAGCCGGGAGCGCCGGGCGAAGAAGCCCAGCCCCTCCCGGACGGTCATGCTCGCAGGCGGGCCGGCACCGCGGTCCGCGCCGGTCCGGACGGGCTCGCTCCCGCGCACGGGGCGCAGGAAGGGGATCACCGCGGCGACGAACAGGAACGACATCCCGTTGGCCGCGTAGGCGAAGGCCGTGCCGAGGAAACCGACGGCGATGCCGGCCAGCGCGGCCCCCACGAGCCGGCCCGCGCTGTGCACGAGCGCGCCCACGCCGATCGCGGAGGGAACGTCCTCGGCGGGCACCAGGTCGTTGCCCAGCAGGGCGCAGGCGGGCCCGTCCACCGTGGCGACGACGCCGGTGACGGCGGCGAGCACCAGCAGCACGGTCATGTCGAGCCGGTCCAGGGCCACCAGCAGGGCCATGACGAAGGCGACGGCACCGAGCAGCGCCTGGCTGACGGCGGCCGTCAGCCTGCGCGGCCAGCGGTCCACCGCCGCCCCGCCCAGCACGCTCATCAGCAGCGCGGGCGCGGCCTGCACGGACATGGACAGGCCGGTCGCGGCGGCCGACCCGGTGATCTGCAGGACCAGCAGGTTCTGCACGGTCAGCTGCATCCACGTACCGGCGTTCGACACGAAGTTGGCCACGGACCACCAGCGCATGCTGCGGTACCGCAGCGAGCGCCAGGGCGAGCGCGAAGGGGCAGGTGAGGAAGACACAGTGCGGTACTCGAAGACGAGTCGGAGGACTCAGCGGGACGGACGACGAGGAGGGAGTACCTTGCTGCGCTGCACGGGCCTCCGTGGCGCCGGACGACGGCGCGGGCCCATGGTGGCAGAACGGGAGGGTGAGTCGACGCGGAGCGGGTCGGCCCGGGGGAGCGTGAGGTCGTGAAATCGCTTCCGTGGCAGGGGACTTGGTGCCTCGAGTGCCGTTGCTCACAGATGTCCCGCGAACAGGGAGGAGCCCGCCGCCCTGGTGGGCGACGGGCTCCTTGGCGTGTCTTCGGCCGGCTCCTCAGTCGAGCTTGCCGCGGCCGCTGAGCGCGTCCCGCATCCGGTCGACCAGCCCGGCCCCCGGCGCCAGCAGCTTGTTGGCCGGAGGGGTGTCCGGCGCGGAGGGGTGCGGCCGGGTCGGCGCCATCTTCTTGGCCTGGCGGACCTTGTCGCCCAGCTTGTCGAGCGCCTCCGGCGGGCACGCGGCGCGCAGCCGGGGGAAGAGGTTCTCCTCCTCGTCCGCGATGTGCGACCGGATCTCCGTCATCAGCAGGCCGACGAGCCGGTCGAACTCCATGTGGTCCGCCTCGCAGCTCTCCAGATCCTTCATGATCTGCTCTGCCTTGGCGTGGTCCTCGAGTTCCCTGTCGGCCAGGGCGCCCCCGCCCGCGACGTGCTCACGCACGGCCGGGTACAGATAGGCCTCCTCGGCGACCGAGTGCCGCACCAGCTCCATGGTCGCCTGGTCGGCGTACACCTTGCGGTTCTTGTCGCCGGGCGGCAGCGCCTCGATCCGGCCGAAGATCTCCTCGACCTCCCGGTGATCCGTCATCAGCTCGTCGATGACGTTTCCACCGTGTCCCATGCTCCTCACCTCCAGCCAGGAAGCGGCGACTCCCGTCCGGACCCGCCGCGCGTCCCGAGTGCCCTGGCCCGGGACGGGCTAACGCCCGCCCTTCACCGCCGCCCGCTCCGAGGGGTGTGGAACGCCCCCGCGTTGGAACTCGAATCTCCGACGTGAGCAGCACAGTGACCGGGAGGCGGACGTGGTCGACGCTGTCGACGAAGTGCTCGGACGGGTGGGCGGCGAGGTGGCCGCACGGGCGGAGCGACTGTGGCGGACGGCCATGACCCTGCACGCCGACCCCGAATGCGCGTTCGCCGAACACCAGGCGGCCGAGCTGCTGAGCGCGGAACTGGAAGGCGAGGGATTCACCGTCGAACGCGGCCTCGCGGGCCTGCCGACCGCCTTCGCCGCCCGCTCGGGAACGGTTCCCCGCCCCGCGGTCGCCCTGCTGCTCGAGTACGACGCCCTGCCCGGCCTCGGCCACGCCTGCGGCCACAACCTGATCGCCGCCGCCGGCCTCGGCGCCGCCCTCGTCGCACGAGCTGTGCTCCCGGAGGGCGCCGGGACCGTCCAGGCGGTGGGAACGCCCGCCGAGGAGGGCGGCGGCGGCAAGGTCATCGAGACCGACGCCGGCGTGTTCGACGACATCGACGCCGCGCTCATGTTCCACCCCGGGGTCCACGACTGGCAGTGGGCACCCCTGACCGCCCAGACGCAGTACCGCGTCGGCTTCCACGGCCGTGCCGCGCACCCCACCGGAAACCCCACCGAGGGCATCGACGCCCTCGCCGCGCTGATCCAGCTGTTCAACACCCTTGCCGTCGTCGAGCGGCGCCTGCCGCAGGGCTCGCACGTCCAGGGCATCGTCACCGACGGCGGCAGGGCGACGAACATCGTCCCCGAGCACGCGGAAGGGCTCTTCGGCCTGCGCGCCGCGACGAACGGCGCCCTCGACGACCTCGCGGGCGAGCTGCTGACCTGCGCACACGGTGTCGCCCGGGCCACGAACACCACCGTCACCGTCGAACGCGCCACGCCCCGCTACGAGCACTTCCGCGACAGCCGCGTGCTGTCCGGCCGCTTCGCTCACCACCTGGCCCGCGCGGGCATCGAGCTCACTCCGCCCGAACCGGGCGTGTACCTGGGCTCCTCCGACATGGGCAACGTCAGTGGCCGGGTGCCGGCGATTCACCCCTTCGTTGCGATCACGGACCCGGGCTCCTCCGACCACACCGCCGAGTTCGCCACCGCGTCCGCCTCCGACCGTGCCCGCCGCGTCATGCTCGCGGCGACCGAGGCGCTGGCCCGCACGACGGTCGAGGCACTGCTGTCCCCGGACCTGAGGGACCTGGCCTGGCGGGAACACGAACGCGAGGTCAGCGTGCGGGTGTGAGCCAGGGCAGCGGATCGGTGTACTGCCCGTCCAGCAGCACCTCGAAGTGCAGGTGCGGCCCGGTCGACAGACCGGTGGAGCCGACCAGACCGATCGGAGTGCCCGCCGTGACGCTCTGGCCGACGCCGACCTGCAGGGCGGAGAGATGGCTGTAGGTCGTCTCCAGCCGCCTGCCCCCGATCGTGCCGTGGTCGATCACGATCCGGTTCCCGTACGCCGGGGTCATGCCGGCGAACTCCACCCGGCCGGCCCGCGCGGCCGACACCTGCGCCCCTCGGGGTGCGCCGAAGTCCACCCCGGTGTGCAGCTTCGTCACGCCGGTGAGCGGGTGCTTGCGCGCCCCGAAGGGCGAGGTGACGGTGAGCGTGGTGACCGGGGGCGCCAGGACGGCGGCCGGCGCCTGGTCCGCGTTCTGCTCGGGGTTCTGCCGCACGAGCGGCTCGTACCGGGGAAGCCGCGCCTCGACCTGCCGGACGAAGCCCTGGGCCGCGGCGGGTACGCGGCCCGCCTTCTCCACCGCGCCGGTCCCCGCCCGGTAGGCGGCGAGCGTGAGATCGACCAGATCTCCGTTGACGGATCCCTTGGTCCGCAAGGTGGTGACCTGGCGGGCGAGGGCGCAGTCCTGCCGCCCCAGCGCCATGATCGCGTCCACCGCGTCGTGCGGGGAGGAGCGCCCGTTGCCGTCGTCGTCCCGCCCCCAGGTGCGCCACTGCGCGTCGGTGAAGCGGGCGATGCCCTGCTGCGACAGACTCGCGGTGTCGTCGCTCCATTCGGACAGCTGATCGATCTGCGCGGCGAGCACCGCCGGTGTGACGACCTTGCAGGCCTGGGTCGCCTTGCGCAGCCACGGTACGTAGGAGCCGTCGACCTTGCTCGTGGCCGCGTCGGCGGCGTTCGATCCCTGAGGCAGTACGGAGGACAGGCCGCCGGTGGAGGCCAGGAACACCGACACCCCGGTCATCGCCACCAGCCCGGGCATCACGATCAGCAGGAAAGGACCGGGACCCCGTACGCGACTCACCCTCGCAGGCTATCCAGCCGCTGACGCATGGTCACCGGCCATGGGGACAAAGGGAGTTGCCTGAAAGGGCAGCGTCGCCGCACGGACATGCGGGGTCAGGGTTTCTTGGTCTCCGACTCCAGCGATGCCCTCGTCGCCCTTCCGTACACGCCCGATTCGTCCTGGACGACGAGCCGGGTGAACTGGTAGCTGCGGACCGCGTTCTCCACGTCGGTGTCGTAGACGCCGTCGGCCTGTCCGTTGTAGAGGCCCACCTGACGCAACCGAAGCTGGAGTTCGGTCACCTCGGGACCGGTGTCGCCGAGGCGCAGGATCGGGGGCTGCCCGCTCGACGCGCTGGGGGCGGGTCTGGTCGACGTGGTGGCGGACGGGGCGCCGTCCGTGGGGGCCGAGCTCGTGGGAGTCGCCGACCGGCTGGGTGACGCGGAGGCGGACGCGGACGGCGTGGGAGACGCCGACGCGGACGACGGACTCGCCGACGGCTCCCTGGCCGCCGCGCTCGTGGAGGAGCCGGGCTCCGGCAGGGGCGCCCGGACGCCTTCCGGCCGGGAGGCGTCCCGGGCGGGGCCGTCGTACAGCAGACCGGCCACCGCGCCGCCCGCTCCAAGGACGGCCACGGCGGCTCCCGCGAGGAGGAACACCGTGCGTCGACGCGACAGGGGCGGCGCGTCGACGGACGGCGAAGACGCCAGGCGCGAGTCGCCCTCTGGGGGCGCCGAAGCGGGGGACGTGTCAGCGTGCCCGGCGACGGGGAGGGGCGCGGGCACCTCACCCGCGGTACTCGTCGGCGGATCGCTGGACTCTTCCTCGTCCTGCAGCTCCACGAAGGGCCGGATGCGGACCGGGTCGAAGTCCTCGGCGGCGGCCGCCTCCGCCGTACGCGCCTGACGGTGCGCGTCGGCCACGCGCCTGCCGCAGGAGCAGGACGGAGTGCCGTCGGCGGCCCGCGGCGCCCCGCATAACGGGCAGACATGGGGGGTGTGTTCAGTCACGCCGGATCCCTCTCCGTGAAGGATCCAGAGTTTATTCATATGTTCAACACGCAATCTCCCGGGGCGGGAGATTGCGTGTCCCGATGCGTCTCAGCTCGCGGGCGAAGGGATCGCCGCTCGCCCGGGTGCCAGGACCCACCGCACCGCCGAGGTCATGGCGGACCCCAGCGGCCGTACGCACCACTCGTCGACGACCGGCAACCGGGGCAGACGCAACGCGCGGGCGGCCCAGGACGGCAGGAGCGACACCGCGTTGGCCGCCAGCACGCCGTAGGGGAGGCGGGCGGCGAGCGGGACGGGCGGATCGAGCAGCAGGAACCGGGCGGCCTCGCGCGCCTCGGCCGTGGCCCGCAGTTCGGGACGGTAGGCGTCGAGGACCCGGGCCAGTCCCGCACGGTCGAAGGGCGGGTCGATGACACCGAGTTCGACGGCGATCCGCGCGGCGTCGGCCACGTACGCGTCGCAGTCGTCCGCCGACAGCGGCCGCGCGCCGTAACGCTGGTGGGCCCGCAGGAAACTGTCGACCTCCGCGGCGTGCACCCAGCCCAGCAGGTGCGGATCGGCGGCGTGGTACGCCTCGCCCTCGGCGGTCTCGCCCCGCACCCGCTCGTGCACCGACCGGACCTGGGCGCACGCCTCCTCGGCGTCGGCGGCCGTACCGAACGTGGTGGTGGCCAGGAACGTGCTCGTCCGCTGCAGCCTTCCCCAGGGGTCCCCGCGGTAGCCGGAGTGGGCGGCCACCGCCGCCATGGCCAGCGGGTGCAGCGACTGCAGCAGCAGCGCCGAGAGACCGCCGATGAACATCGAGGCGTCCCCGTGCACCCGCCGGATCGGGCGTTCCGGGCCGAACCAGCGAGGACCCGGCGTGCCGTGGATACGGGCGCGGTTGCGCGGGCCGTCAGGGCCGGCCACCCGTGCGAAGAGCTCTTTGCCCAGGTGTTCGCGCAGCCCGAACGCCCCGGAGCCAGGGATTTTCGTCAGCATGTGCTCCTCCTGATCGCCACGCTCGGGCCGTACACGCGGACGTGAACAGGTCCCGTCGGCCTTATGCCCACGGGACCTGTTCTCGCATCGTTTTTTCTACCAGCGATACCAGCGGCCCCGGCGGCCACCTTGTCCCGCGGGCCGGGCCACGAATCCCAGCAGCCACAGCACCAGAACCGCGATGGCGACCCACCACAACGCCTTGAGCGCGAAACCCGCGCCGAAAAGAATCACGGCGAGCAGAAGTACCAGAAGCAAAGGAACCATGATTACCACCTCCGCCGCTTCTGGTGCCCCGACAAAAGCTCGTCACGCACCGGAATTCCTGTTGTTTGACTTCCGCACTGCCGGGAATTCGGATCTTTTTGCCGTATCCGGGATCAGCACCCTCCCGAAATGCCTACGCCACCCGGACCCCGACGACACAGGTGTCGTCGTCGGTGTCGGACCTGCTGTGGGTCAGCAGCCGGTCCAGTTGCTGGTCGAGCGTGGGCGGGACCGTGCGCGCCGCCGTCAGCAGCTGGGCCAGGGACTCCTCCACCGATCGGTCGCGGCGCTCGATGAGTCCGTCCGTGTACATGAGCAAGGTGTCGTCCACGGCCATCTGGATCTCGCGCTCCTCGTACGTCGCCTCGGGCACGGCGCCGAGCAGCAGTCCCTGGACCAGGGGCAGCGGTGCCGCCTCTCCGTCCCGTACCAGGACGGGGGGCAGATGACCCGCCCGGGCCCAGCGCAGGGTGCGCCGCTCGGGGTCGTACAGGCCGCAGACCGCGGTGGCGGTCACGGCGCCGTTGAGATGGTGGGCGACCATGTTCAGCCAGGACAGCAGCTGCCCCGGGCCGGCGCCCGTCACCGCGAGCCCGCGCAGTGCGTTGCGCAGCACGACCATGCTGGTGGCCGCCTCTATGCCGTGCCCGGCGACGTCGCCCACGCACAGCAGCACCAGCCGCGAGGGCAGGACGACCGCGTCGTACCAGTCGCCGCCGACCAGGTTCTGCGTCTCGGCGGGGCGGTAGCGCACGGCCACCCGCAGGCCCGGCGCCTCCAGCGGGGCCTGTGCTGGGGGCATGATGGCGTGCTGCAGCTGCAGGGTGAGCCGGTCGCGTTCGCTGGCCTGCTGCTCGGTGTGGGCGAGCTGGTCCCGGGTGGCGGCCAGGGCGACCTCCGTCCAGTGCTGGGCGGAGATGTCCTGGTAGGCGCCCCGCACGACGGACAGACGGCCGTCGGAGTCGAGGACCGGCTCGGCCACCACGCGGATGTGCCGGGTGACGCCGTCGGGCCGCTGCAGCCGGAAGGCGGTGGTCGCCGGACGCCGGTGGTGCAGCAGCGTGCGCAGGAACCGGCCGATCGCGACGGCGTCGTCGGGATGGGCGTGGGCGGACAGGTCCTCCAGCGGTACCGGAGTGCTCGAGTCGGGTTTGCCGTAGAGGTCGTAGAGCTGGCCGTTCCAGGTGATCTCGCCGGTGAGGAGGTTCTCCTCGAAGCCGCCGATCCGGCCAAGACGCTGGGCGTGCTGCAGGAGGCTCGCCAGGCGTGCCGTCTCGTCCTCGATGCGCCAGATGAGCAGGACACCGCGCCCGTGCCGGGTGATGCTGATGTCGGCGACCGCCGCCAACGGCACGTCGTCCACCAGCGCCGTCAGCCGCATCCTGCGTGCGCGGAAGGGCTCACCGGTGGCATAGACCCGCTCGACCTGCTCGAACAGTTCGCTCCCGCCGGCCGCCAACGGGTAGGCCTCCAGCAGCAGGGCGCCGCTGACCACGCCCCGGGGCCGGCCGGCGGGGTCCAGGAAGTGGCTGTTGACATGGTGGATGCGGAAGTCGACGAGGTCGCCGTCGGCGTCCAGGTGCGGTACGAGCACCAGAGCCGGGTCGTGCAGCCCGTCGGACAGCTCCATCAGCTCTGCGACGTCCGGCAGGACGCGGGGCCCGAAGCCGTCGTCGGCGCGCGGGAAGGAGGAGGTCTCCAGGGTGTGCGCGCACAGCTCGGCGAGGGCCTCGACCTGACGGACGATCTGCGGGGGCTGGGGTTCCAGCGGAGCGGGCCAGACGATCTCCAGCACCCCGTGGATGCGCCCGCCGGCCCCGGCCGGTACGGCGACCCGGCCGCCGTCCGGGTACTGGTGCCGGCCCAGGGAGGGCAGGCCGGTCTCGGACAGGCAGCCGATCCAGTGCCCGGCGCGCTCGCCGAGCCCGCGCCGCGCCACCGTCGCGACCCCGGGCGGCACGTACCGCCACCGCCCGGCCTCCGCGGCGGAGAAGCCGGCGCTGCCCGCCAGGGTGAGCGAGCCGTCGGGATCCAGCGCCCAAATGGCCACGGCCACCGCGCCGAGTGGGGTGAGGGCGTGTTCGAGGAGGGAGTCGGCGACGGCCTGGGTGTCCGGGGCGGCCAGCGCTCCGCTCTCGGCGGCGCGCAGCCGGACGGCGGAGGAGCCGCCCCGGTCGCCGTGGCCCGTGGTGGCCGCGAGGAAGGCGGAGGTGACCTCGGAGACCCGGTCCCGTGAGGCCTGGTTGATGACCTCGACGGCGAACTCCAGCGGCGTCACGCCCGCCTGCTCGGTCAGCTCGGCGAGCTGTCGTGCCGCCTGGGCCGGCCCGCATCCCAGCCGCTCGACCAGGATGCCCTTGGCCAGTTCGATCAGGGCACGCCCGTCCGCCTCGGCGTGCGCCGCCCGCACCTCGTGGCGCAGCCGCTGCACGGTCGCCGCGAGTCTGCCGACGGGGGAGGTGGGGCCGTTCTCCCCGCCGGCCGGCTCGTCGCCCTTGCGGGCGCCGGGCACCCCGGCGGGCCGGTCCGGGACGATCCGTTCGACGCCCGCCGTCGGGAAACCGGCGGACTGTCCGTCCGGTTCGGGCGGCTGCTGGAATTTGCTCACGGTTGACCAGTTCCTCGGCTCGGACATCCAGGGACCGCACGCGCCGGTCGGGCGTGCTCGGCGGTGGACCCGGCCGTCACTCGAAGAGCCGGCGCCGGACCCGGCCGATGAGGTCGTTGGCGTCGACGGGCTTGGTGATGTAGTCGTTGGCGCCCGACGCGAGGCTCTTCTCCTGGTCGCCCGGCATCGCTTTCGCGGTCACGGCGATGATCGGCAGCTCCGCGTACCGGGGCATCGACCGGATCTCCGCGGTCGCGGCGTAGCCGTCCATCTCCGGCATCATCACGTCCATCAGGACCAGGGCCACCTCCGGGTGGGCGAGCAGCATCTCGATGCCCTTGCGGCCGTTGTCGGCGTGCAGGACCCGGAAGCCGTGCAGCTCCAGGACGCCGCTGAGGGCGTAGAGATTGCGCGCGTCGTCGTCGACGACGAGGATCGTACGGCCCTCGTGGGCGTCGTCCACCACGTGCGCGGCCGTATGGTGCGGTTCCTCCGCGCGCACCAGGGACAGCACGTCGCCCGGCTCCTCGGCGGACAGGTGCAGGGTGATGCGTTCGCGCAGCTCGTCCAGGCTGGAGAGGAAGTCCAGCGGGCGGCCCGCCGCCCCGGCCCGCAGCCGCTGCTCGTACCCCGGATCCACCCGGTGGCCGGTGTGCACCAGCACCGGCACACTGGCCAGCGCCGAGTCGCCCTGCATGGCCTCCAGCAGACGTGCGCCCTCGTCGTCGGGCATGCCGAGTTCCAGGACCACGCAGTGGCAGGGCTCGGCCGCCAGCGTGCTCGCCGCCTCCTGCGCCCCGACGGCCGTGATGATGTCGATGGCCCCGTGCGGGTCGTCGGGATCGGTCGTGAGGTCCCCGACCGCCCGCTCGGCGACGAGGGTGAGCAGCCCCCGCGGGCGCTCCTCGATCACCAGTAGGCGCCGCCGACGCTGCCCCGACCGCTGGACCGCCGGCGTGGACGAGCCGGGTGGGACGAGCTGGTCGGCGGCCGTGGTGTCCGGCTGCTCCACCGGCCTGCCGGAATCCAGCAGGTCCTCGAAGTCGGCGCGGGCGACGGGCAGGTACAGCGTGAAGGTGCTGCCCTGGCCGGGCGTGCTGTCGACCGTGACGGCGCCGCCGAGCAGGTGGGCGATCTCCCGGGTGATCGACAGGCCGAGGCCCGTGCCGCCGTACTTGCGGCTGGTGGTGCCGTCCGCCTGCTGGAACGCCCCGAAGATCGTCTCCAGTTGCTGCTGGGGGATGCCGATGCCGGTGTCCTTCACCCGGAAGGCCACCACCGGGCCCCCGCGGTGCACACCGGCGGGTACCTCCCGGTCCGCGGCCGGCTCGATGCGCAGCTCGACACCGCCCTGCTCGGTGAACTTCACCGCGTTCGACAGCAGGTTGCGCAGGATCTGCCGCAGCCGGGAGTCGTCGGTGAGCAGGTCGGCGGGCGTGCCGGGGGCGGTGGCGACGGTGAACTCCAGGCTCTTCTGCGTGGTCATCGGCCGGAACGTCGCCTCGACGTACTCCAGCAGCTGGCGCAGCGGGACCCGCTCGGGGGCGACGTCCATCTTGCCCGCCTCGACCTTCGACAGGTCCAGGATGTCGTTGATCAGCTGCAGCAGGTCCGACCCGGCCGAGTGGATGATGCCCGCGTACTCGACCTGCTTCGGCGTGAGGTTGCGCGAGGGGTTCTGCGCCAGCAACTGGGCCAGGATCAGCAGGCTGTTGAGCGGGGTGCGCAGCTCGTGGCTCATGTTCGCCAGGAACTCCGACTTGTACTTGGAGGCCAGCGCCAGCTCCTGGGCACGGGTCTCCAGCTCCTGCCGCGCCTGCTCGATCTGCAGGTTCTTCGCCTCGATGTCGCGGTTCTGTGTGGCGAGCAGGGAGGCCTTCTCCTCCAGCTCCGCGTTGGAGCGCTGCAGTTCGTCCTGCTGCACCTGCAACTCCTCCGAACGCGCCTGGAGTTCGGCGGTCAGCCGCTGGGACTCGTCCAGCAGTTCGTCGGTGCGGGCGTTGGCGACGATGGTGTTGAGGTTGACGCCGATGGTGGGCATCAGCTGGCTCAGGAAGTCCTGGTGGATCTGGGTGAACCGGGTGAGGGAGGCCAGCTCGATGACGCCGAGGACCTGCTCCTCGACGACGATGGGCAGCACCACCAGCGCGCTGGGCACCGCTTGTCCGAGGCCGGAGGAGATGGTCACGTAGCCCGCCGGCAGCTCCTCCACGCTGATGGGCCGCTGGTTGCGCGCTGCCTGCCCCACCAGCGAACGCCCGACGGGGATGCGTTCGGGCCGCTCGCTGTCGTCGGGGTACCCGTAGGAGCCCACCAGCCGCAGTTCGGGGCCGCGCGCGCTGTCCTCCACCAGGTAGAAGGCGCCGTACTGGGCGCTGACCAGCGGCGCGAGCTCGTCCATGATCAGCTCGGCGACGACGGGCAGGTCGCGGTGACCCTGCATCAGGCCGGAGATGCGGGCGAGGTTGGTCTTGAGCCAGTCCTGCTCCTGGTTGGCCTGGGTCGTCTGGCGCAGGGACTCCACCATCGAGTTGATGTTGTCCTTCAGCTCGGCGACCTCGCCGGAGGCCTCCACCGTGATCGAGCGCGTGAGGTCTCCCTCGGCCACGGCGCTGGCGACCTCGGCGATCGCCCGGACCTGCCGGGTGAGGTTGCCGGCCAGCTCGTTGACGTTCTCCGTCAGCCGCTTCCAGGTGCCCTCGACGCCCTCCACCTCCGCCTGCCCGCCGAGCCGGCCCTCGCTGCCGACCTCGCGGGCGACGCGGGTGACCTCGGCGGCGAACGACGACAGCTGGTCGACCATCGTGTTGATGGTGGTCTTGAGCTCCAGGATCTCGCCACGGGCGTCGACGTCGATCTTCTTAGACAGGTCGCCGTTGGCCACGGCGGTCGTCACCAGGGCGATGTTGCGGACCTGGCCGGTGAGGTTGTTGGCCATGGAGTTGACGTTGTCCGTCAGGTCCTTCCAGGTGCCGGCCACGTTCGGCACGTGCGCCTGACCGCCCAGGCGTCCCTCGGTGCCCACCTCACGGGCGACCCGGGTGACCTCGTCGGCGAACGCCGACAGCGTGTCGACCATCGTGTTGATGACGTCCGCCAGCGCGGCGACCTCGCCCTTGGCCTCCACGGTGATCTTCTGCGAGAGGTCGCCGCGCGCCACGGCCGTGGCGACCTGCGCGATGGAGCGGACCTGCCCGGTCAGGTTGGACGCCATCACGTTGACGTTGTCCGTGAGGTCCTTCCAGGTCCCCGACACGCCTCGCACGATCGCCTGGCCGCCGAGGTTCCCCTCGGTGCCGACCTCGCGGGCGACGCGGGTGACCTCGTCGGCGAAGGCGGAGAGCTGGTCGACCATCGTGTTGATGGTGTCCTTGAGTTCGAGGATCTCGCCGCGGGCGTCCACGGTGATCTTCTGGGAGAGGTCGCCCTGGGCCACCGCGGTGGCGACCTGGGCGATGGAGCGGACCTGCCCGGTGAGGTTGCCCCCCATGAAGTTCACCGAGTCCGTCAGATCGCGCCAGGTGCCCTTGACGCCCTTGACGTCCGCCTGCCCGCCGAGCCTGCCTTCGGTGCCGACCTCGCGGGCGACGCGGGTGACCTCGTCGGCGAAGGCGGAGAGCTGGTCGACCATCGTGTTGATGGTGTTCTTCAGTTCGAGGATCTCGCCGCGGGCGTCCACGGTGATCTTCTGTGAGAGGTCGCCCTGAGCCACCGCCGTCGTCACCTGGGCGATGTTGCGGACCTGGGAGGTGAGGTTACCGGCCATGAAATTGACCGAATCCGTGAGGTCGCGCCAGACGCCGCCGACCCCGGGCACCTGAGCCTGCCCGCCGAGCCGGCCCTCGCTGCCGACCTCGCGGGCGACGCGGGTGACCTCGGCGGCGAACGACGACAGCTGGTCGACCATCGTGTTGACGGTCTCCTTCAGCTGCAGGATCTCGCCGCGCGCGGGCACGTCGATCTTCTGCGACAGATCCCCCTTGGCCACCGCCGTCGCCACCTGGGCGATGTCGCGCACCTGCGTGGTCAGGTTGCCCGCCATGGCGTTGACCGAGTCGGTCAGATCGGCCCAGGTGCCCGAGACCCCCGGCACCTCCGCCTGACCGCCCAGCGTGCCCTCGGTGCCCACCTCGCGCGCCACGCGCGTCACTTCGGAGGTGAAGACCGACAGCTGGTCCACCATGCCGTTGAAGACCGTGGCGATGTCGCCCAGCAGACCCTCGCCGTCCGCCGGCAGCCTCGTGCCGAAGTCACCGTCGCGTACGGCGGTCAGCCCGGCCAGCAGTTGCCGCAGTTCCTGTTCACCCGGGGCCCGGTCGACGACCTCGGCGGTCCTGCTCGTCATGCGCACCCCTCGTCCCGTTCCCCAGAGCCCTCACCTCGAGGGCCCGGAACCGCGCCGGGACCGTGCACGGCCCCGTCCCACCGTCCGCATTTCCGCAGGTTACGCAGCGGTCCCGATGAGAAAATCCGGTGAAGATTAACGCAGTTGCGGGGCGATGAACAAAGCCCGGACCGGTCTGCCGAGCGCACCGGAAAATTCCCGGCCGAAGTGGCATGGGAAGTCCGAGGCGGGGTACTCCCACAGATTTTGCGTCGCCGTCCGACCCGGCCGCGCGCTACTGCACATGCCACCCCGGAAGTCCCCCGAAGTACGCAAAAGGGCGGCCCCGGACATCCCCCACGCCGTCGGCGGCAAGGCCTGGTGATCGACGTACCGCCCACCCGCCTTCGAAGGAGACATGCCGCATGGCAGACAGACACCGCGCGGTCGGACGCAACGCCGCCCTGATCGCCCTCGGCGCACTCGTCCTGGCCGCGCTGCACCCGGCCGCATCCGCCGAAACGTCGTCGGACCACGCCCCCGCCCCCACGGCCGCCCAGACCCTCGGCGCGGACAAGCCGTCCCCGGAAGTGCTGCGCGCGCTGGAGCGGGATCTGCGACTGACGCCGGCTCAGGCGAGCACGCGCCTGGTCAACGAGGCCGAGGCCGACACCCGGGCGGGCCTGCTGCACAACGCCCTGGGCACCCGGTACGCCGGCGCCTGGGTCCAGGGCGCCACCGCGGCCGAATTGACCGTCGCCACCACCAACCGCGCCGACCTGCCCCGCATCAAGGCCCAGGGCGCCAGAGCGGCGGTCGTCCGCTGGACCCTGGGCGACCTGCGGTCGGCCAAGCGGAAGCTGGACGCCGCAGCCACCCGCGTGAGCACCGCCGGCACGCCCGTGTGGTACACGGACGTCCGCACGAACCGGGTGGTGGTCGAGGCCACCAGCCGGGCGGTGGCGACGGCGTTCGTCAAGGCGGCCGGCGTTTCGACGGACCGCGTCCGCATCCGCCTGTCGGCCCACCGGCCGCACCTCCTGGCGGACCTCCTCGGCGGCGACGCCTACTACATCGACGCCACCGCACGGTGCTCCATCGGGTTCTCCGTCACCAAGGCGGCCCAGCAGGGCTTCGTCACGGCCGGCCACTGCGGCAAGCCGGGGTCCAGGACCGCCGGATCCGACAAGACCGACCAGGGCACCTTCCAGGCCTCCACCTTCCCCGGCAAGGACATGGCCTGGGTGGGCGTCAACGCCAACTGGACCGCCACCCCCGACGTCAAGGCGGCCAACGGGCAGGAGGTCCAGGTCGCCGGCTCGGCCGAAGCGCTGGTCGGCGCGTCCGTGTGCCGCTCCGGGTCCACCAGTGGCTGGCACTGCGGCACCATCCAGCAGCGGGACACCACCGTGAGCTACGCCGAGGGCACCGTCGACGGCCTGACGCGCACGGACGTGTGCGCCGAACCCGGCGACTCGGGAGGCCCGTACGTCGCGGGCGTCCAGGCACAGGGCACCACCTCGGGCGGCTCCGGCGACTGCACCAGCGGCGGGACCACCTTCTTCCAGCCCGTCAACCCGACCCTCAGCGACTTCGGCCTCACGCTGAAGACCACCGGCCAGACGTCCGCGGCCGGCCAGAACAGCGGGACGACCGACGCCTGGAGCGCGGGACGCGTGTACGAGGTGGGGACGACCGTGACGCACGGTCAGATCCGCTACCGGTGTCTGCAGACCCACCAGGCCCAGAACGTCTGGGCCCCCGACGTCACCCCCGCCCTGTGGCAACGGGTGTGACCTGCCGGACTCGCCCTGAGCGCGGCCTCGGGTGGCCCCGCTGTGGAAGTACATCGGGCCCACCGGACGTCGGCCCACCGCAGCCCGCCGTGTGCACCTGCCGGTGCCTCTGCCCGCGCCGCAGTACGGGACGACGTACCGCACCGAGCGCACGCTCCAACGGTGAACCGCCGGGCTGCAGATGGGCTTCGAGGGCGAGCCGGTCCTCGGTGAGCGGTGTGCGGCGCAGAAGGCTCGGCAGCAGCAGATCGCCCGGCAGGTGCCCTCCTCGGAATGTCGCAGCGGACGGCCACGGCCTTGCGGCCCGCCAGGCGGCCGGAGCCGCGATGGGACTCCTCGTCGTGATCGGGCGGCGGATCCATGGGCCCGGTCCAGCCCGGGTGCGGCTGGTCCTGAAAGGGGAACTCGCCGAAAAGCCGCCTGCACCCGCACGGCCGTGGCCGGCTACAGAGGACGACCGCAGTCGCAGGCCTGCGCGGGGTCACCGGGGCGTGAGGCGCCGCTCGCTCGCGAACCGGGTGCCGCCTGCCGACAGCCGCGCCGGGCGCTCGCGTCCTGCCCGAGCCGGGAGTCGGTGCGCGGCCGGCGGCGCCGGGTGGTGACCACCGCCTTGTGCAGAGCCGAGCGGATCGCGTGCGGAAGCTCTCCGTCCTCGGCCCACCGCAGGACGTGCTGGGCGATCTCCCGCAGCTTGATGTTGGTGTGCTGGGAGACGGTCTCCAGCACCTCCCACCCCTCCTGCGACCGCAGACCGGCCGAGCCCATCAGCACTCCGATCGCCTGGTCGACGGCGGCATGCGAGACCAATGCGTGACGCAACTGGTCGATCTCCTCCTCAAGGGCGGCGATCTTGTCGTCCGGATCGTCCGCTGGTGCCATGTACGACTGCCCTTTCCGTTCCCGCACGGTGCGGCACCTCCGACGGACGCCGGTACCGTGCCGCTCCGCGTCCACCCTGTGTTGCGCCGATCACGGGAGGCCAGCCGCGTAACGAAGAATGTCCGGGGCAGTAGCCAGGAAACGAAAACTGCCTGGTCGAGCCCGCGTCGGGGCCGTTCGCGGGAGCGAGGAAGGAGGCCTGCGTGCAGACGTTCACGTTCGACAGCGACGACCTGGGCCGGACCGAGGAGTTCCTCAGCCGCGCCTACGCCAGGATGACCATCGGCAACGGCAGCCCGGACAGCAGCAGGGCGCGGATGAGCCGAGGCGTTCTCGGACCGGTCAGCGTCGACGAGCTGGACTTCGACTTCGACATGAGTTACGCGGTCACGCCGCTCGGGCGGATCTGCCTCGGTCTCGTGCACGAGGGCACGATCCAGGACCACCGGTACCAGGGAGTCGAGGACGCCTTCGGCCCGGGCGACGTGGTGTCGTTCGCGCCGCCCGAGTTGCCGTACGCGGGCCGGATCTGCAGCGCCCGCTACAACATCACCATGCTGGATCCGGCCGTGCTCACCCAGGTCGCCGCCACCGACGACCGGACCGACGGCTCGCCGGTCCGCCTGACCGGGCACAGACCGCACTCCCCGGCCGCGGCGGAGCGGCTACGCCACACGATCGGCTACCTGCGCGACAACGTCCTGGCCGACCCCGCCGTCGGTGAGCACCCGCTGATCGTCTCCACCGCCGCGCAGCACCTCGCCGCAACGGTGCTGTCGACGTTCCCCAACACCGCCCTCGCCGACCCCACCGCGGCCGACCGGCGCGACGCCCACCCCGCGGCCCTGCGCCGCGCCCTGGACTACCTCGACGACCACGCGGCCGAGCCCGTCACCGTCGCCGACATCGCCGCCGCCGCGCATGTCACCGTCCGAGCCCTCCAGTACGCCTTCCGCCGGCACCTCGACACCACCCCGCTCGCCCATCTGCGCCAGGTCCGCCTGTCCCACGCCCACCAGGACCTGATGAACGCCGACCCCACGCAGGGAGCCACCGTCACGGAGATCGCCGCCCGGTGGGGTTTCCACCACGCCGGCCGCTTCGCCACGCTGTACCGCGAGGCGTACGGCTCCTCACCGCACCGGACCCTGCGGGAAGGGTGAACGGGGTCCGGTGCGGCTCGGTGTCGTGCGGTGCCCTCAGCAGGTGGGTACGTCGGGCAGCTTGTTGCCCGGATAGCTGAGGTAGATGTTGGTGACGTAGCCGCCGTACAGGGGCAGATAGGCCCACCAGTCGTTCGTGTACTGCCCGATGGTGACCTGCTCGCCCTGCTTCTGACAGCCGATCAGGGCCTCGACCCCGGCGGGCAGCCTGGTCAGCACCTGCGAGCTGGTGCTCGTGCCGGCGCGGACCTGGACGTGGGATCCCCAGGTGCCGTACCAGGCACCCGGGCGCGGCACGGCACCGGGGACGTTCAGGGACCGCACCACGGTGTCGAGGGCGCTGTAGGCGGCGCCGAACGACGTGCCCTGCGGGTGGAGGGTGAAGACGGCGACGATCGACCGGTCGCCCGCCCCCACGGTGCCCGTCGTGTGCAGGGCGGGCCGGGCGAGGTCGACCCCCGCGGCCGGCGCGGTCGCGACCCGTTCGCCGCGGGCGGCGGAGGCCGTCGTGTCGGCGCAGTCACTGGTCGCGCCGAAGCCGGACCAGCCCTGCTTGACCGCCCACGGCTGCTGGAACGAGGCCGGGATGCCGAAGCGCTGGTCGAAGCCGTCGACACCGCAGCGCGTGGAGGCGCGCAGGTCGCCCATGACGATGTCCCGCAAGGCGCTGGGAGAGCTGTCCAGGATCCAGCGGTAGACACGTACGGTGTCGGCCGCCGACAGCGCCGTGTAGCCCCAGTAGCCGGGGTAGTCCGGCGGCGGGTCCGCGGTGTCCGTCAGACCGAGGCGGGACACCATCCGGTCGATGATCGCCGAGCCGCCGTCCTCGGTCCAGTAGTCGTCCGCCACGGAGTCGTCACTGGAGCGCAGCATGGAGTCGAGGCGGGCGCGGTCGTCCGACGGCAGGGTGTAGTCGGGACCGTGGTCCCACAAGCGGTCGAGAGCGATCAGGATCTTGACCACCGAAGCGGAACGGAACTGCAGGTGGGCGTTGTACTGCTCGGTGAACGAGCCGGTCTGACGGTCGTAGACGGCGACTCCGGCGGTGACGCCCGCCGGCACGCTCACCGACGCAGCCCGCGCGGGCGAGGCGGCCTCGGCGCGGGCGGGCACCGCGGCGAACAGGGCGGCCGCCAGCACCAGCCAGGCGGTGACGAAGGATAACCCGAGGCGCGATCTGGGATGGGACATGTTCGGCACGAACGACTCCCTGGTCAGGTGGGGCGGGTCAGCAGTTGCGGACGGACCAGACGGGGCCCCAGTCCTGCGTCCCCACCTGGGGCGGGGAGAAGGCCCGCAGGACGTTGCCGTTGGCGTCGTAGAGGTACGACGTCACGGACCCGGTCTGCTTGTTGAGGTAGTAGCCGTCGCCGTTCCAGTGGGACAGTGAGTAACGGGCGCAGGTGTAGAGGAAGTAGACCTTCCACTTCGACACGGTCGGGTCCCACACCTCGAGGCACAGGTTGCCCGGTGAGCAGGTGAACGTCTCGTCGTCCGCCCGGTAGATGTAGTCGGCGGCCGGAGAGATCGTGGGGGAGAGGGCGGCCGCGACCTGGACGTGGTCGGCGGCGCGGGGGACAGGGGCGGTGGCCGCCTGGGCCGGTGCGGTGGCGAAGAGGGCCGTCAGCAGGCAGGCCAGTACGCCGATGGTGCCGGGCAGGGAGCGCTTGGCGCGCATGGATGAGACCTCCGTCGGAACGGCAGCGGGATGTCGTACAGCGGCACGGTTGTGCCCTGAGGGCGACCATCGCCGACCGGGCCCGCACGTCAGAAGCCTTTCGAACGTGCTCGAAGGGCCGCCGCCCGCGCACCTGGCCGCCCCGCTCCTGTTCCCGGCCAACTCGCCCAGCTAGAAGGCCTGTTATGACGCGGCCAGGCCATCACGAGGGCTTGCTCACGGCGCACTGCCCTCGTTGACACCCTCCGTACGGACGGCCACCGTGGTCCGGTCAAGCGATGACCGAGCGTGCCGGGGGTATGGCTGCCGGACCGCGAGAACCACGACACGTGCATGCGCGATCAGCGTCATGCCGAACGGGAGAGTGTCGAACCGTGCGTATCACGCGCTCACTTCTCGGGCTGGCCGCGACCGTGACGACGGTGCTGGCTTCGGTCCTCGCCGCCGGAACGGCCCAGGCGGCTCCGGTTCCTCACGGCAGCTCGGGCGGTCAGGTCATGACCATGCCCGCGGCGCCGGAGGGGGCTCACCCCGCGTCGCTCCTGGCCGTCGCGCCCACCGTCTCGCCGGCCGTGCGCACGGCCTACGCGGGTGCCGGCGGAGGCGTGTACTGCCAGAGCGGCTACTTCTGCGCCTCGGTGTGGGATCCGACGGCCGGCCAGTTCAAGATCTTCTTCTTCTACTCCTGCACCCGGTACACCCTCTCGAACTGGATCGACTGGGCAGAAGCCCAGAACAGCCAGACCGAGGGCGCGACGGCCCGTCTCTACGGCTTTGGCGGAGGCGTCCTCCAGACGATCCCGGCCGACAACGCCGTCTACGCCGTGAACTGGACGCCGGTCTACTCGATCCGCAACTGCTGAGTCGCTGAGTGGTTCATCGGTCGCAGGGAGTAGGTCTCCCGCCCCATGCCCGCTCTGAACCTGATGGCTAGGGTCGTCCCCGTGCAGACCTCGGGGATCGTTCACCGCAAGGCGGCGGAGCGGAGGCGCGACACTCTGGAACGGCTCCATGCCGAGCGGGACATCTGGGTGGCTACGGCACATCCCGCTCACGGACCTCATCAGGTGCCCCTGTGGTTCTTGTGGGACGGGCGAGCGGTGTGGATGTGCACCTCCGCCACTTCGGCGACCGTGCGGAACATCCGCGAGGAGCCACGGATACGCCTGGCGCTGCCGGACACCGTCGACGTGGTGCTTCTCCAGGGTGAGGCAGAGTGCTTCCCGGACCGGGAAGTGCCCGCTGACGCAGCGGCCGCGTTCACCGCCAAGTTCGGCTGGGACCCGCGCGCGGAGGCGGGTCCCCATGTCTATGTGCGCGTGGTGCCGAAGAGCGTGCACGCTTGGCGCGGCGAGCCGGAACTACGCGGCAGGGTCATCATGCGCGGCGGGACGTGGGTGGAAGAGGGCCACACAGGCTGAGCCGGGCAGAGAGACCCCTCGCCGTAAACCGGGGATGCAACTCCTGCTCCTGAGACCGGGGTTGGTGGACCCGGGTCGGTGATCTGATCGTCGACCCAGACGAACGGACGTCCCGCCGCAGCGCGGACCAGGGCCCGCCTCTTCCAGTTCAGCGCGCCCACCTCGTACTCGGTCGCCCACATGAGCACACAGGGCAGGGCCGGCAGCCGCGGGCCATGCGTGGATCGATGTTCGCCAGGACGGTTTGCCACAGGGGCCGAGGGGAGCCGCGCTCCCGTAAAGGGCAGGAGCGTTCCATCGACATCCAGGAAGAGCAGCGGGCGCTGCGGATGATCGGCCATACCCGCACGCCAGCCTCTCGGCGCCCGAGCGAGCAGTTCGTCAGGGCGTTGCAGTCGACCCCGTCCCCAGTCGTCCGCCCGGGGCCGTGTCCAGGAGTCTGTGGCCCATCGGTGTCACCGAGTGGCGGACGAACTGGCCCTCCCGGCGGCTGGCCACCAGGCCTCCGTCCCGCAGGACGGCGAGCTGGTAGCTGGCGCTGGGCAGGGCGATACCGACGGCCTCCGCGACCTCGGAGGTGGTCGGGGTGCGGCCGCGGGCCACCTCGGTCAGCACGAAGGTCCTGGTGCGGCCCAGCAGACGCTCCAGGCCGTCACCGTTCACAGCGGCCTGGTCGAACGGCCGCGTAGTGACCGGGTAGACGAGGACGGGGCCCAGTGCGGGGTCGGCCAGGGCGGTGGGTCGGCCCCAGCAGAAGTAGGACGGGATGAGGAGCAGCCCCCGGCCCTGCAGGTGCAGGTCCTGGGGGACGGGGAAGTCCACCTCGAGGACGGGCGGATTCCACTGCACGAGCGGACGCAGACTCGCCAGCAGCGCGCGGACACCGCCGTCGAGCAGAACGCGGGAGCGCAGGTCCACCTCGTCGTCGACGGCTCTGCGGACCTGCCGCCAACGCGGTTCGAGCAGGGCCCGGAAGGTGACCTCCAGCGCCTTCACCAGGGCTGCCATGCTCCGGTCCCCGGGCCTGCCGAGAGCCGTGGTCCACGGTGGCAGCGGGCGGGCGCCCGCCAGTACACCCAGCTCGTGCTGGAGGCGGCGGCGCGGAGTGGCCCGTACCTGCTCCAGGCGCGCGGGCAGGCCGCCTTCGCTGACGGACGGAGTGAGGAAGTCCGGGATGTAGCCGAAGGGCGGGACGAGCGTCCGCACCATGAGCAGGGCGCGACGGGCCTCCAGGTCCCGGGCCGCCCGTTCGCGGACGTCCCTGCGCCACGCGCCGAACTCGAGCGGGCCTTGACCGGTCTCCAAGCGACAGGCCGCGCAGACGAGTTCCCACAGGGGATCGGGCCGACGGGCGATCCGGATGTTCTGTAAGTCCGGCGCCGTGAAGTGGATGCGGAGCATACGGCCTCTTTCATGGTGGTGGGGGGTTGGCCGAGGCGATGCGCGGTGCGGGTCGTCAAGAGGTACGGGTCATCAAAGGTGACGACTGACAAGTCCCCTTGGTTGGTTGCGCTGTTGACCCGATCGCGCACAGCGGACGTCGGCTCCACCGGCACACGGAAAGAGGTCAGCGGGCGATGCGGCGCCTGCGGCCTCCGTTGCGGAAGCGCACGGCCCCATAGGCGAGGTCGGCGAGCAGCACGACGACGCCGATGATCAGGAGGTAGAACAGCCCGTGCGCAGCGAATCCGATGATGCCCAGCACGAGGGCTATGAGGATGAGGAGCAGGAAGAGACTCATCGGCGCTCCCGGCGGTGTGGGGTCAGCGGCGGCCGAGGCGGCGTTCTCCACCGGCCCCGGTCGTGTACTCGAGGTCGTAGTGCGCGAAGACCTCCGGCTCGTCGGTGGCCGGCAGTTCGCCGTCGGTCTCGATCGTGGGGGCTTTCCTCACCAGGTCCTTGGGATGGACGACCTTGAGGTATCCGGGTCCGACGGTCGCCCCCGTGAGGGGCACGAACACGAGACGGCGGCGGGTGGGCAGACCCACGGTGACCGTCGCGAAGAAGGGCTCGTCGGTCGCGGTGTCGACGTAGACCGCTTCCAAGCTGCCGATCTTGTGGCCGCGGGGGTCGACCACGTCGTGTCCCCGCCATTCACGGATGTCGCCTGCCTCGAACATCATCAGCCTCCGCTAGAGGGGGTACCCCCTCTGAGGAAGGGTGATGTCTGCGCGGTGACGCCGCAAGGCGGAATTGTTAGGGAGCCCTGAGCGCTGTGGTAGGCACAAGGACCACACGCCGACGACACGGCACGCGATCAGCGCGGGTGACCGAGGCGACAGACATGGGAGGAGCCGACATGGCGGCACAGACGCAGCGGGCCGTGCTGGCGGGCGGATGCTTCTGGGGCATGCAGGACCTGATCCGCCGGCTCCCGGGCGTTACGGCGACCCGGGTGGGCTACACCGGGGGTGACGTGCCGAACGCGACGTACCGTAACCACGGCACCCACGCGGAGGCCATCGAGATCCTCTTCGACCCCGAGGTGACCGACTACCGCGCGCTGCTGGAGTTCTTCTTCCAGATCCACGACCCGAGCACCAGGAACCGGCAGGGCAACGACATCGGTCTCAGCTACCGCTCGGCGATCTACTACGTGGACGACGAGCAGAAGCGGATCGCCGAGGACACGATCGCGGACGTGGACGCCTCCGGCCTGTGGCCCGGCAAGGTCGTCACCGAGGTCGAGCCGGTCGGCCCGTTCTGGGAGGCCGAGCCGGAGCACCAGGACTACCTGGAGCGATACCCCGACGGCTACACCTGCCACTTCCCGCGCCCGGGATGGCGGCTGCCCGCCCGCACGGAGAGCTGAACCCAGGGTCCTCGGCGCCGGCGTGGCCCGGGGATCACACAGTGGTGTCCGTGAGCCCCACCGGATTTCCGGACGGCAGCAGCTCGGCCTGGCGCACCGCGGCGGTCAACGGTTCGAGCAGCTGGGCCAGGCGGGTGGTGCCCTCCTGGCCCAGGGCCGTCCATGGGCGTTCGGCGAGGGCGTCGGTCTGGGCCTCGACGGCGTCGTGCGCGGCAGTGCCCGCGGCGGTCAGCGCGCCCTTCTCGTCGAGCCAGCCGCGCCCGCGCAGGTCGGCCTCAGCGGCTTCCCAGTCCACCGCCTCCCACTTGCGGCCCGTACGCAGCAGTGCCGCGTCGGATTCCCCGGCCGCCGCCTTGACGACCATGGCCGCCACGGGGGAGAGCCGATGGCCGACCAAGGTGGCGACATGCCCGTCACCCCGGTGCTCGCGCAGCGTGGTCAGGGCCTGCCAGAGCCGCGCGTGCGGCAGGCGCGGCCGGTCGAGGGCCTGGTTGGCGGCAGCCAGGGGCCGTCCGGCGGTGTCGGCCGCGGAGGCGGCTCGCCAGGCCAGGTCCGCGGCCTCGGCCAGGTCCGCCGGGGTGATGACCTCGGGGCCGAAGAGGCGCCTCATCGCCGATTCCATGGCACGCTGCCGCGCCACCAGGACGTCCTGCGGGCCGGCGTACCGCCAGGCGTCCGGCAGGGCCCGTCCCACCCGGTCGGGATGGAAGACGTAGAAGCAGGCGGTCACTACGGAGGCGGGTACCGCGCCGAGGGGAGCGGACCGCAGGGCGAAGTAGCTCATCCAGAACCCGCGCATGCCGAGCTCGTCCGTGGCGCTGCGGGCCTCCGGGGCGAAATAGAGCAGGTCATGGACCGGTTCGAGCCGCTCCCACAGGGCACGCGCCGTGTTCGTCTCCATACCGGACAGCATGGGTTATGACCACCGTCATAACAAGTGGTTCGTACGGAATTCCCAGTTCGGGATGTCGAGCGCGCCTCCCTCGATACATCGGGTCTCTCTCCATGTATTGACGCTCTCCTGAAGCCTGTCTAAGTTGCCTCGCGGGATAGATCCGATGAATCACCTGCGTCGTCTGGAGGCAATGTGCCTGACCCATCCGTGCCCGACCCTTCCAGACGCGCCGTCCTCACCACCGGTTCCGCTCTCGGCGGCGCCCTGCTGACGTCGAGTCTCGTCACCACCCCGGCAGCGGCCGACGAGGCGCAGCAGGCATCGGCCGGCAGGCCGCCCTCCGACCCCTGGCAGGCCGTCCTCGACGACGCCGACATGGTGTGGCAGCGCATGCCCGCGACCTGGTACGAGGGCCCCTTTCTCGGCAACGGATTCCTCGGCTCCGGCATCTACGCCGAACCGGGCGCCGCCACGACCGCCGTACGCTTCAACGTCCAGCATTCCGAAGTGCAGGACCACCGCCCCGAGTTCGGCTCCCTCTTCGGTCTGGCCCGGCTGCCGATCGGGTACTTCACCCTCGAGCCGGTGGGCGCGATCACCGGCGTCGACTGGCGACTGTCGCTGCACGACGCCGAGTTGACCGGAACGCTGACCACGCAGAAGGGCACCTTGTCGCTGCGGGCCCTGGTCCACAACGACCGGTCGGTGCTGGCGGTGGAGGTGACACCGAGCGAGGGCGAGCGCGGCTTTCGGTGGGTGTTCCACCCGGCCGACGCGATCAGCCCCCGGGCCGCCTTCAAACCACTGCCGGACGGCTACCAGGGCAACCCGCCCGCCCAGGTCGCCGACCACGACGGGGTCAGCGCCGCCGTCCAGCCGCTGTTGTCGGGCGGTCAGCACGTCACCGCTTGGCGGGAACGCTCCGCCGGCCGGACACGGACCCTTTACGTCCACGTCGCGCCCTCCTATCCGCGGACGACGGCCCTGGGCAGGGCCCTGGCCACGATCCGCGCCACCTCCTGGCTGCCCTACTCCGCGCTCGCCCTCACCCACCGCGCCTGGTGGCACGCCTACTACCGCAAGAGCTTCCTGTCGCTGCCCGACGCCCGCATGCAGCGCTTCTACTGGATCCAGCTCTACAAGGCCGCCTCCGCCGCCCGCCGTGACGCCCCCGTCATGGCCACCAGCGGCCCCTGGCTGGAACCCACCCCATGGCCGAACACCTGGTGGAACCTCAACGCGCAGCTCGAGTACTGGCTCATCCACGGCTCCAACCACCTCGAACTCGACGCCCTCACCAGGGCGTTGAGCGAGTTCCGGGACAACCTGGCCGCCGAGGTCGCGCAGCCGTACCGGACGGACTCGTTCGGCATCCCCCGCACCACCGACCCCCAGCTGGTCAACGGTGCCGCCGGCACGCTCACGGGCTACGGCGTCGGTATCCCCGGCCAGGACCCGCCGACCCCCGAAGTCGGCGACCTCACCTGGGCGTTGCATAACGTCTGGCTCAGCTACCGCCACACGATGGACCGGTCGATCCTGCGGGACGTCCTGTTCCCCCTCCTCCGCAGGGCAGTCAACTACTACCTGCACTTCCTCGAGCCCGGTCCGGACGGCAGGCTTCACCTGCCCGCCACGTTCTCCCCGGAGTACGGCGAGGACTCACGGGACTGCAACTACGACCTGATGCTGCTGACCTGGGGCTGCCGCACCCTGGTCGAATCGGCCGAACTCCTCGGTGTCGACGATCCGTTGGTGCCGCGCTGGCGCGAGGTCCTGGCGAAGCGGGTGCCGTATCCCACGGACGCCAACGGCTTCATGATCGGCGCGGACGTCCCCTTCGCGAAGTCGCATCGCCACTACTCGCACCTGCTCGCGGTCTACCCCCTCTACGAGGTGACCGGCCGCACCCCCGACGAACGGGCCCTGATCGAGAAGTCGCTGGCCCACTGGGTGGGCTTCGAGGGCGCTCTGCAGGGCTACACCTTCACCGGCGCGGCGTCGATGTCGGCGCTGCTGGGCAAGGGCGACGACGCGCTGCGCTATCTCGGTGAACTCATGACCCGGTTCATCAAGCCCAACACCATGTACCAGGAGTCGGGCCCGGTGATCGAGACGCCCCTGTCGGCGGCGCAGTCCCTGCACGACATGGTCTGCCAGTCCTGGGGCGGTGTCATCCGGGTGTTCCCCGCGCTGCCCGCCGCCTGGGCGGACCTGGTCGTGCACGGCTTCCGCACCCAGGGTGCCTTCCTGCTGAGCGCGCGCCGCCAGGCCGGCACCACCCGCTGGGTCCGGCTGGTCAGCGAGGCGGGCGCCCCCTGCGTCGTACGGCACGGGATACCCGGACCGATCGACGTACGCGACGCACACGGCCGTGCTTTGCGGTACACGAACGCCGGCGACGGCGCGATCGAGGTCGAGCTGCACAGGGGCGATTCCGCCGTCGTCACCGCCCGGGGTGAGCACCCCGACCTGACCGTGACCCCCGTACCGCCCAACGCCGACGCACCCCGCTGGGGGCTGCCTGCCACGTGACGCCGGGGGCCGGACCGGCCGCCTGGGCAACCGTCCGTGCGGAGCCGCTCAGCCCGTCCCCGGCACGATCAGCCCTGTCTCGTAGGACCGACGACGGCCTGGGCGCGGTCGCGGAGGCGGAGTTTGGCGAGGATGCGGGCCACGTGGGTCTTCACGGTCGCTTCGCTCAGGCCGAAGCGGGTGGCGAGTTCGGCATTGCTGAGGCCGGTGCCGAGGGCCCGGAGGACTTCGAGCTCGCGCGGGGTGAGCACCGACAGGTCGCGGTGCAGCGCGGGGGCCGGGCTCTCACGGGAGACGAAGCGTTCGACGAGGCGCCGGGTGATCGCCGGGGCGAGCAGCGCGTCCCCGGCGCGGGCGAGCCGTACGGCGGCGACGAGGTGCTCGGGGGTGACGTCCTTCAGCAGGAAGCCGCTGGCTCCGGCGGTCAGAGCGGCGTACACGTAACGGTCCAGGTCGAACGTGGTCAGCATGATCACGCGGGGTGGGTCCGGCAGCTCACCGGAGAGGATGCGCCGGGTGGCCTCCAGGCCGTCGGTGCCCGGCATCCGGATGTCCATCAGGACCAGGTCGGGTCGGGTGCGGCCGACCGTGTCGACCGCCTCGTCCCCGTCGCGGGCCTCGGCCACCACGTCGATCCCGTCGGCCGTGAGGATCATGCCGAAGCCGGTGCGGACGAGCGCCTGGTCGTCGGCGATCACCACACGGGGGGCCGCTGTCACGCGGGCTCCTCGACGGGGATGACGGCGCGGACCTGGAAGCCGCCGGTGGGGCGCTCCCCGGCATGGAGGGGTGAAGGTCGGCAGGTTCTGCCTGTGGAACACCGCCGGCAGGAGAGCAGCGGTCGGCAGGGCGACGAGCGTGCGCGCCCGGTACGGACTGTGGACCGCCGCGCTGTAGGCGGCGATCACGCACGACAGGAACGTGTACACGGTGGCCTCGCCGCCAGAGGTCCTCACCTCGGCCGCCACCCTCACGGACCTGGGGCTCGACGCCAGGCCGACCCAGTTCTACGTGCAGCCCGCTCCGGGCGGTGACCTGTCGTCCTACCTGGCCTCGCTGAACTCGGCGCTGCAGCCGACCGGTGCCGTCGCCGGGACCGGTGGCACGAGCACGTCCGGGGTGATCGTGGCCATGGACGGCCTGATCACCATCCTCACGGTGATGCTCGTCGTGGTCGCGGGCCTGGGCGTCCTCAACACGGTCGTCCTCGACACCCGTGACCGCGTCCACGACATCGGTGTGATGAAGGCCGTGGGGATGACCCCCCGCCAGGTCCTCACGATGGTGATCACCTCGGTCGCCGGGGTCGGCCTGCTCGCCGGGATCCTCGGCGTGCCGCTCGGCATGGCCCTGCACCACTTCGTCACGCCGCTCATGGGCCACGCCGTCGGGATGACCCTGCCCGCCTCGGTCATCGCCGTCTACCGCTCGCCGACGCTCACCCTGCTCGCCCTCGGCGGCCTGGTCATCGCGGTGACGGGAGCCCTTCTCCCGGCGGGCTGGGCGGCCCGGGCAGCGACGGCGACGGCCCTGCGGACCGAGTGACGCGGTCGGCGAAGCGGGCCTGCCGCGGCCGGCGAGTCCGGCCGCGTGCATCGGGCCCGGGTTCCCAACGGGCGGGAACCGGAAGGCCGATGAGGCAGCGCCTATCGCTGCGAGCCAGGAGTGAACCGCCGGGCTCATCCCATCGGACGGACGCCGAAGCCAACGCTCGGTTCAGCGCACCGAGCCGTTGACTCGGGGCCGTCGGCCGCTGGGTGCCGCGGCCGTGCTCGAACGCAGCGAGACCGGGGGCGCCAACAGGATCTGCCGAGGTGCCGCACACAGTGCCGGAGCAGGCCCCGCCGGACGGGGACAGCAGCACATCGAGGTCCCTGCGCGCCGCGGCGTCGACCACGACACGGTGCTGCATGACACGCCCGCACGCCGGGCGATCTCCTCCCGGCGAGAGCGAACCGATTCGACGCAAGCGCTTCGACGGGAGCCCACGACCGGCGGTGTTGGGAGCCAGGGCGTCCTGCGGAGCGAACGCGGGATCAACGCTCCTTTCCGGCCGTAGGGCGCACCGCGTGGCCCGCGGCGTGCGCGGCACGGGCGCTCGCACCGGCGTTCGCATGCCGCAACACCGCAACTTTTCGAGCACGCAGAGAGCTTGCGCACCACAGGAATCGGTTGTCGAATCGATTCCGCGACACGGTTCGCGGCAGACGATTCCGCACCCTTGACGGGCACGAGACACCGGGAGCACCGTCTCCCGCCGAACCACTCTGCAATCCCACTGCTCAACGGCACCTTCCAGCGCCTCCGCATTTGTCAGCGCCATCACCACAACCCGCCCGGGTTGCGCCGGCACGGTAGGGAGATCAGATGGGAACCACACGTACGAGACGCCGCCTGCTGTCCGGGCGCGGCGGCGTCCAGCGGTTACTCGCTGCGGTACGCCACCGGGACAGGCCGGACGTGCGCACGCCGACGCGCTCGGTGCGCTCTCGTTGGGCGACGGTCGCCCGGGCGGGGGCCGCGGCCGCGCTCGTCGCCGGAGCTCTGGCCGGTGCCACGGCCACGGCCGGCACCGCCCGGGCCGCCACGTCCGGTCCGTGCGACATCTACGCGGCGGGCAACACACCCTGCGTGGCGGCGCACAGCACCACGCGAGCACTGTACGCCTCGTACAACGGGCCGCTCTACCAGGTGCGGCGCGCCTCGGACAACACGACCCGCAACATCGGCGTCCTGAGCGCGGGCGGATACGCCGACGCCGCCGCCCAGGACTCGTTCTGCTCGGGGACGACCTGCCTGATCACGGTCATCTACGACCAGTCGGGCCGCGGCAACGACCTCACCCAGGCGCCCGCCGGAGGGGCCGCGGGCGGTCCCGACAACCTCGCGAACGCGACCGCCGCGCCCACCACGGTGGGTGGCCACAAGGCCTACGGCGTCTTCGTGGCGCCCGGCACGGGCTACCGGAACAACCACACCAACGGCATCGCCACCGGGGACAATCCGGAGGGCATGTACGCCATATTCGACGGCACGCACTACAACGGCGGTTGCTGCTTCGACTACGGCAACGCCGAGACGAACAGCAACGACGACGGCAACGGCACCATGGAGGCCATCTACTTCGGCAACATCAGGGTCTGGGGCTACGGCTCGGGCAACGGCCCCTGGATCATGGCCGACCTGGAGAACGGGCTGTTCTCGGGGGTCAACCAGCACTACAACGCGAACGACCCGACCATCAACTACCGGTACACGACCGCCATCATCAAGGGCGGGGCGAACCACTGGGCGATCCGCGGCGGTAACGCGCAGTCCGGCGGGCTGTCCACCTTCTACGACGGTCCCCGCCCCAACGTCTCGGGCTACAACCCGATGCGCAAGCAGGGAGCCATCATCCTGGGCACCGGCGGCGACAACAGCAAGGGCGCCCAAGGCACCTTCTACGAAGGGGTGATGACCTCCGGCTACCCGTCGGACGCCACCGAGAACGCCGTCCAGGCCAACATCACCGCGGCCGGTTACAGCAATTCCTCCGGGGGCGGGACGAGCACCGGCGCGCTGCACGCGATAGGTGCCGGCAAGTGCCTGGACGTGCCGAACTCGTCCACCACGGCCGGTACGCAACTGCAGATCTGGGACTGCAGCGGGGGCGCCAACCAGGCCTGGACACGCACGTCCTCGGGCCAGTTGACCGTCTACAGCGGCAGCAGCCAGATGTGCCTGGACGCGTACAACAACCAGACCTCCGCCGGCACCAAGGTGGTCGCCTGGCCCTGCAACGGCGGCGCCAACCAGCAGTGGCAGCTGAACGCCGACGGCACCGTCACCGGTACCCAGTCCGGGCTGTGCCTCGATGTCACCGGCGCCTCCACGGCCAACGGCGCCCTGGCCGAACTCTGGACCTGCAACGGCGGATCCAACCAGCAGTGGAGCCTGAACTGACCACCTGAACAGCCCCCTTCCGTGGCCGGCCCACGACCGGCCACGGACCACCACCCGCCGCCCGTACCGGAGGTTGACCATGTCCAGAGCCAGAGCGCTCCGCGGTCTGTGGGCCGCCCCCGTGGCCCTGCTCGCCCTACTGGTGGGCAGCCCCGCCACGGCCGGGGCCGCGTACGCGGTACCGGGGGAGCGCCAAGCGGCGGCGGCCGACCTGTACGTGGCGCCGGATGCATCCCCCGGCGGGAACGGCACCGCCGGCCAACCGTTCGCCACCATCGAGCAGGCCCAGCAGCCCGCGCATCGCCTCTCCGCCGACGCGAACGTGGTCGTCCACCTGGCCGGTGGCAACTACCGGCTGTCCAAGCCGCTGACCTTCGGCTCGGGGGACGGAGGCCAGAGCGGCCACACCATCACCTACCAGGCCGCGGCCGGTCAGCAACCGGTCGTGTCCGGCGCCCAACGGACAACAGGTTGGCAGGTGCATGATCAGGCGAAGAACATCTGGTCGGTCCACGTCGGCACCGGCGTGAACACGCGTCAGCTCTACGTGGACGGCAGGGAAGCGCCACGAGCGGCGATCCAGGTACCCCGTTCCGCGTTCACCTTCACCCAGACCGGCCTGACCATCACCGACTCCTCCCTCGACTATCTGGCCGGCCTCACGGACCAGAACCACATGGAAGTCGAGAGCATCAACTCCTTCACCGACCGCTATGCGCCGGTCCAGTCGATCAGCGGCAGGACCGTCACCATGCAGCAGCCCGCGTGGAACAACAACTCCTGGGGCTACGACACCATCAACGCGCCGTTCGCCGGCGGGACGATGTACCTGGAGAACAACTACGCCTTCCTGCAGCAGGCCGGACAGTGGTATCTCGACTCGTCCACCGGCGACCTCTACTACCGGGCCCAGCCAGGGCAGAACCCGAACAGTCTCGACGTCGAACTGCCCCGCCTGCAGAGCCTGCTCGGCATCAGCGGCAGCTACGGCTCACCGGCGGCCGGTCTCGGCTTCACCGGCATCCGCTTCACGGGAACCTCCTGGCTCGGGCCGAGCGGCCCGGACGGCTACGCGGACCAGCAGAGCGGCGCGCACATCACCGGTGCCTACCCCATGCCCGCCAACTGGCTGAGCACCTGCGCATCCGGCTGCACCCAGTTCGAGGCCACCCGTAACCACTGGACGCAGATGCCCGCGGCCGTCCAGGTCTCCGCCGCGACCGGCATCACCTTCTCCGGCGACACCTTCTCCGAACTCGGCCAGGCCGCACTGGGCATCGGCAACGACGGCGTCGCCACGGCCTCCGGCACCGGACTCGGCGCGGGCGGCGTCACCGTCACCGGCAACACCTTCACCGACGACGCCGGCAGCGGCATCCAGGTCGGCGGGATCCAGCCGGACGCGCATCACCCCGGCAATGCGCAGATGACCAACCAGAACATCACCATCAGCGACAACAAGGTCAGCGGGGTGGGCACCGACTACAAGGAGACCGCCGCCATCCTGTCCACCTACGTCACCGGCGCGACGATCACCCACAACCAGTGCGACCACCTGCCCTACGACGGGATCGACATCGGCTGGGGCTGGGGCGTCAACGACCCGGGTGGCAGCCAGGACTACGTCAACCGGGGCACGTACACCTACCAGCAGGTCTACAGCACCCCCACGACGCTGAAGAACAACACCGTCTCCCACAACCTGATCTTCGACACCAAGAACGCGATGTTCGACGGCGGCAGCATCTACAACCTGTCCGCGAGTCCCGGCTCGGTGATCTCCGACAACTACATGTACGACAACCACCACACCACCGCGCTGTACCTCGACGAGGGCTCCCGCTACCTGACGGTGTCCCACAACGTGGTGCAGGACGCCGGCAACTGGGCGCTCACCAACGCCAACGCCAACAACCACACCGACGACAGCACCTTCTCCGGCAACTGGTACAACGGCGGCAACACGTACGTGGCGACGGGCCCTCCGCACAACAACGTCCTCACCGGCAACGTCCAGGTCAGCGGCACCAACTGGCCGCAGGGCGCGAGGCAGGTCATCCAGCAGGCAGGCATCGAGCCGTCGGGCAGCGGTGGGGGAGGCATCCCCACCGGATACCACCAGCTGGTGATCGGCAGCGACAGCCTGTGCCTGGACGTGTACGGCAACTCCGGCAGTGCGGGCGCCGCGATCGACCAGTGGACCTGCAACGGGCAGGGCAACCAGCAGTTCCAGTTCGTGCCGGCCCAGGGTGGTTACGGGCAGTTGCAGGCACAGAACTCCGGGCTGGTCGTGGCGGTGTCCGGCGGTTCCACGGCCGCGGGCACGCCCGACATCGTGCAGCAGCCCCCGAGCGGAGCGACCGGCGGTCTGTGGCTGCCGGTGCAGCAGTCGGACGGCTCGTACTCCTTCCAGAACCAGAACAGCGGCCTGTGCCTGGACGTCTACGGCGGCGTCGGCGGCACCGGTCGGCAGCTCGACCAGTGGCCGTGCAAGAACACGGCCGGCAGCAACCAGGACTTCACCCCCCGCTGATCGACTCACCCGCTCGTTCACCCCCACCCACTGTCCCGCACCAGTGAGGAACGCAGATGACGAAGTACTCGGCACTCCTGGCCGCCGCGCTGACGGCCGCGCTCGGCGTCGGCACCGCGTTGCCCGCGACGGCCGCCACCGGCGCCGCGTCACCGCCCTCCGCCGTACGGGCCGCGCCCACCGCCCTGCGGCTGATGCCGTTGGGCGACTCGATCACCTGGGGCGTCGGCAGCCCGTCCGGGAACAGCTACCGCGGCTTCCTGGGCAACCAACTGGCGGCCGAGGGGCACGCCGTGGACTTCGTCGGTTCGGGCCGCAACGGCACCATGTCCGACCCGGACAACGAAGGGCATCCCGGCTGGCGGATCGACCAGATCGCGGGCATCGCGGACGACGTGCTGGCCCGCTATCGCCCGAACGTGGTCACCCTGGAGATCGGCACGAACGACCTGGATCGCAACTACGAGATCCCGACCGCCCCCGACCGGCTCCGCGCACTCGTCGACCAGATCACCCGCGACGCCCCCGACGCGACCGTCCTCGTCGGCACCGTGATCGTCTCCACCAGTGGCAGCGACGAGGCCAACCGGCCCGCGTTCAACGCCAGGATCCCCGGCATCGTCCAGGCCGAACAGGCCGCCGGCAAACACGTACGGCTGGTGGACATGAGCGCGCTGACCACCGCGGACCTGTCCGACGCCCTGCATCCCAACGACAACGGCTTCCGCAAGATGGCGGACGCCTTCAACGCCGGTGTGCAGGCCGCTGACGCGGCAGGCTGGATCAGGCCGCCGGTCTCCACGGGCGCCGAGGTGCGCTCCCAGATCGCCGGAAAGTGCCTGGACGTGAGCGGCGGCAACAGCGCCAACGGGACGGCCGTGGACATCGCGGGCTGCAACGGTTCCCAGGCTCAGCAGTGGTCCGCGCACTCCGACAGCACCCTCCGGGCGTTCGGCAAGTGCCTCGACGCCACCGGTCTGGGCACCGCCAACGGCACACCGATCGAGCTCTGGGACTGCAACGGCGGCAGCAACCAGCAGTGGCAGGCGTACAACGGCGGTTACCGCAACCCGGCTTCCGGGCGCTGCCTGGACGATCCCCGCGCGTCCACCACCGACGGCACGCAACTGGTCCTGTGGGACTGCAACGGCGCAGCCAACCAGCAGTGGAGCGCGCTGCCGGTCACCTGAGTCCCCTGGCCGACCCAGCACCCGCGCCCGGCACGGCCGCCGTCGCCGGACGGGGGTTTCGGCATGCCCTCATTGCGGCCCCACCAGGGCAAAGACATGGGATGAATGGGGTTCCCGGTTGCTAAGTCGCGTCTATTGACAGTGGCTTGGCCCTGTGGGATCACTATGCGACATGGGATGTCTGAGTGTTCCCTGTGGGTGCTCTCGGGCGCGCTGACAGAGGCCATGGACGTCCCTTCGCAACCTCTTCACAGGCACGGCACTCTCCGTCCCTTCCCCCGCATAGCCGAGGACACAGAATGCAGCCGTCATCCGCTCCGCCCCGCAGTCACGCCCCGCGCGCGGCACGCTTACCCTCGGTCGTCGCCGTGTGCGTGACGGCACTGGCGGCCATGTCGCCGGCGGCCGCGCCCGCCTGGTCGGCGTCGGCTGCACCCCTGGTGAGCTCGGCGTCGGGACGCTGCCTGGACGTCAAGGGCAACGTCGACACCTCAGGCACGGCGCTGGAGATCTGGGACTGCAACGACCAGGTCAACCAGGCGTTCGAGTTCACGGCGGCGGGTGAGCTGAGGACGATGAACGGCACCCGGTGCGTGGATGCCTACGACAACCGGACGTCACCCGGTGCCCCGGTGGTCATCCGGCCGTGCGACGGGCGGGCGACCCAGGTGTGGCGGCAGAACCCCGACGGGTCCCTCACCGGTGCCGCCTCCGGGTTCTGCCTGGACGTCAGCGGGGCGGGCACGGCCAACGGCACCGCGGTCGTCCTGTGGACCTGCAACGGTCAGACCAACCAGAAGTGGAACACGTCGACACAGCCGCCACCGCCGCCTCCGCCCGGCGGGTCGGGCCCGTGCGACCTCTACGCCGCGGGCGGAACGCCCTGCGTGGCGGCGCACAGCACGGTGCGGGCACTCTACGGCTCCTACAACGGCTCCCTGTACCAGGTCAGGCGGACCTCGGACAACGCCACCAGGGACATCGGCGTGCTGGCGCCGGGCGGTTTCGCCGACGCGGCGGCGCAGGACTCGTTCTGCGCGGGCACCACGTGCGTGATCACGGTCGTCCGCGACCAGTCCGGACACGGCAACGACCTTTGGTATCAGGGTTCGGCCCAGGTGCCCGGCTCGAGCCAGAGCAGCCCCGCGAAGGCGAACTCCCAGTCACTGACCGCCGGCGGCACCAAGGCGTACTCGCTCTACCTCAACCCGGGGAACAGCTACTGGCGGGACGGCCACCTGACGGGCGTACCGACCGGTGCCGCTCCCGAAGGCGCCTACATGGTGACCAGCGGCACCCACGTCAACGGCGGCTGCTGCTTCGACTACGGCAACAGCGAGACGGACCGCAAGGCCGACGCGGCCGGGGCGATGGACGCCATCAACTTCGGTACCGAGTGCTGGTTCGGCGGCTGCTCGGGAAGCGGCCCCTGGGTGCAGGCCGACCTCGAATGGGGCCTGTACTCCGGCGGCAGCCAGTCCTGGAACTCCAACCAGCGGGCGTTTCCGGACAAGTTCGTCACCGCCATGCTGAAGAACAACGGCACGTCGAGGTTCGCCCTCAAGGGCGGCAACGCGCAGTCCGGCGGCCTGACCACCCTCTGGGACGGCGGACTCCCCGGCGGATACAGCCCCATGAAGAAACAAGGGGCCATCGTCCTGGGCAGCGGCGGTGACTGCTGCAAGCCCGGCGGCGGCGCCAACCTGAGCGCCGGCACCTTCTACGAGGGAGCCGTCGTCGCCGGCTATCCCTCCGACGCGACCGACAACGCCGTGCAGGCCGACATCACCGCCGCCGGCTACCGCTGAACGCCTTCCGGCCTTCCAACTCGCCTCAGGAGTCGATGACTTATGCCCACGACCCGTTCGAGAGCCAGGCGTCCTCGGCCGCTGCCCTCGCTGCCGTCCCTGCGCAGGACCCTGGCGCTCACCTGCTCGGCCGTGCTGCTCACCGCGGCCGCCCCCCTCGTCGCGCTCGGTACGGCGCAGCCCGCCGCCGCGCTCGGCAACGGGCTCGCGCCGACCCCGCAGATGGGCTTCAACGACTGGAACGCGTACGGCTGCAACGTCTCCGAGTCGCTGATCAAGTCCACCGCCCAGGCGATGCACACCAACGGCATGCAGGCGGCGGGCTACTCCTACGTCAACATCGACGACTGCTGGATGACCCACAACCGCGACTCCGCCGGCCGACTGGTGCCGGACCCGGCGAAGTTCCCCGACGGCATCAAGGGCACCGCGGACTATGTGCACTCGCTGGGGCTGAAGCTGGGCATCTACGAGGACGCGGGCACCGCGACCTGTGCGGGATACCCGGGCAGCCTCGGCCACGAGACCACGGACGCGCAGTCCTTCGCGTCGTGGGGCGTGGACTACCTGAAGTATGACAACTGCAACAACACCGGCGTGCCGGCGCGGACCCGTTACACCGCGATGCGGGACGCTCTGGCGGCGACCGGCCGCCCGATCCTGTTCAGCCTGTGCAACTGGGGCCAGGAGAACGTGTGGACCTGGGGTGCGGACGTGGGCAACAGCTGGCGCACCACCGGGGACATCAGCCCGACCTTCTCCAGCATGCTGTCGATCTTCCACAGCAACGTCGGACTGGCCTCGTACGCCGGACCCGGCCACTGGAACGACCCGGACATGCTGGAGGTCGGCAACGGCTCGCTGACGACGACCGAGAGCCGCAGTGAGTTCAGTCTGTGGGCGCAGATGGCCGCGCCGCTGATCGCGGGCACCAACATCTCCTCGGCCAGTGCGGACACCCTGTCCACGCTGACCAACTCCCGGGTGATCGCGGTCGACCAGGACCCCCTGGGCAAACAGGGCACCATGGTGTCGTCCTCGGGCGGCCTGGACGTGCTGGCCAAGCCGCTCGCCAACGGTGACGTGTCGGTGGCGCTGTTCAACGAGACCGGCTCGACCGCGACCATCACCACCACCGCGGCCGCGATCGGGAAGACCGGGGCGTCCGCCTACTCCCTGACCGACCTGTGGTCGGGGGCGTCCTCGACCACCTCGGGCACGATCAGCGCCCGGGTGCCGGCCCACGGCACCGTGATGTACCGGGTCGCCGGCGGGACCAGCGGCGGCGGGACCAGCGTGACCGGTGCGGTGCACGCGGTGGGCGCCGGCAAGTGCCTGGACCTACCGAACTCCACCACGACAGCCGGCACCCAGGTGGAGATCTGGAGCTGCAACGGCGGCACCAACCAGACCTGGACGCACAGCGCCTCCAACCAGCTCACCGTCTACTCGGGCAGCTCCCAGATGTGCCTGGACGCCTACAACAACCAGACCACGCCGGGGACAAAGGTGGAGATCTGGAACTGCAACGGCCAGACCAACCAGCAGTGGACGCTGAACGCCGACGGCACGATCACGGGCGTCCAGTCGGCCCTTTGCCTGGGCGTCACCGGAGGGTCCTCGGCTGATGGAGCCCTGGCGGAGCTGGAGACCTGCAACGGCAGCAGCAGTCAGCGGTGGACGCTGGGCTGACTCCCTCTCCCCACGGCCACCGGCAGCTTCGGTGCCGTAGCGCGACGGCACCGCGACAGAGGAGGTTTCCGTGCTCAGATCAGCAACACACCGCCGAGCGAGGCGGTTTCCCGCAGTGCTCCTGGCCGCCCTGGCGATGGCCCTGGCCGTGTTCGGCGCGCCGGCGCCAGTGTCCGCCGCGGACGTGTCGCTTCCCTGCGACATCTACGCGGCGGGCGGTACGCCCTGCGTGACGGCCCACTCCACGACCAGGGCGCTCTTCGCCTCGTACAACGGACCGCTGTACCAGATCCAGCGGTCCTCCGACCACGCCTACCGCGACATCGGGCTGCTGGCCGCAGGCGGATACGCCGACACCGCGCCCCAGGTGTCGTTCTGCGCGGGCACGTCGTGCACGATCACGAAGATCTACGATCAGACCGCGCGCCACAACGACCTGCCGATCTCCTGGGGCGGCTACTGGAAGGGCCCCGGCCCCAACGGATCGGACGTGGGCGCCGACGCCATGGCCCTGCCGGTCAGCGCGGCCGGCCACCAGGTCTTCGGCGTCAAGGTCAGCCCGGGGGTCGGCTACCGCATCGACCACGCGAGCGGCGTCGCCACCGGCTCCCAGCCGGAAGGCATCTACATGGTGACGTCGTCGAACTACACCAACCAGTGGTGCTGCTTCGACTACGGCAGCGGCGAGAACTCCCACACCGACACCGGCAACGCCACCATGAACGCCCTCTACTGGGGCAACGCCTGCTGGTTCAAGAACTGCACGGGCAGCGGCCCCTGGGTCGAGGCCGACCTGGAGAACGGCATGTTCCACACCAACACCGGCTCCAACAAGGACCCGAACAACCAGGGCGTGCACTACCCGTTCGTCAGCGCGTGGCTGAAGAACAACGGCACCAGCAACTTCACCCTCAAGTACGGCAACGGCGCGACCGGCGGCCTGACCACCACCTTCTCCGGCCCCCTGCCGAACGGCTACTCGCCGATGAAGGTCGACAGCTCCGTTCTGCTGGGCACCGGCGGCGACAACAGCCCCTCGGGCCAGGGCGAGTTCTTCGAGGGAGCGATGACGGCGGGCTACCCCTCCGACGCCACCGAGAACGCCGTCCAGGCAAGCATCACCGCCGCCGGGTACGGGACATCGGGCGGCGGGGGCGGTACCACCGGTGCGCTGCACGCGGTCGGCGCGGGCAAGTGCCTGGAGGTGCCTGGCAGTACCACGACGCCGGGCACCCAGACGCAGATCCGGGACTGCTCCGGCGGGGCGAACCAGACCTGGTCGCAGAGCGCCTCCGGAGAGCTGAGCGTCTCCCTCGCGGGCAGCCGCCTGTGCCTGGACGCCTCCGGGCAGGGCACCAGCCCCGGCACCAAGGTCATCACGTGGACCTGCAACGGCCAGAGCAACCAGCAGTGGACGCTCAACACCAACGGCACCGTCACCAGCGCCCAGTCCGGGCTGTGTCTTGACGTGTCGGGCGCCGCCACGGCCAACGGGACCCCCGTACAGCTGTGGACCTGCAACGGCCAGTCCAACCAGAAATGGACGCTGGGCTGACCTCGTGAGGCAGCCGTGCTCGACTCCGGGCGGCGCCCCGGCGCCGCCCCGACTCAGGAGGATCGGATGAGGACGAGAGCGAGACCCCGCCGTCCGGCACTGCTGGCGGGCATCGTCATGGCACTCGTGCTGGCGCTGCTGTCGACGGCTCCGAGCCAGGCCGCCCCGGGCACATCGCTGAGCGTGAACCTGGCGTCGACCCGAGGACCGTCGACCGGTGTGGGGGAGGGGTTCCTCTACGGCATCAGTCAGGACGGCAGCCAGCCCGCGGACCAGTTCCTGCAGCCGCTGGGGATCAACGCGTTCCGCGGCGGCGGATGGTTCTCCGGCGGCTGGATCAAGGACGGCTACCAGTACGGCTCGGCCACCCGCGCCGACCTCGACTCCATCATCGCGCAGGCGAAACGGCTCACCCGGCCGCCCTATCACGCTCAGTACCAGGTGCTGGTCAGCGACATCTACGGTGCGAACGGCGGCCAGCCGTCGAACACGAGATACCCGTGCGACAACGGCGACTGCTCCAACTGGGTCGGCTTCATCGACTCCACGGTGGGAGCGCTGCAGGCTTCGGGGCTGAAGTTCGCCTATGACATCTGGAACGAGCCGGACATCTCTGCCTTCTGGACCCGGGGTGTCAACAGCGCCCAGTACTTCCAGATGTGGGACACCGCCTATCGGGAGATCCGGCGCATCGCCCCAGGGGCTCAGATCGTAGGGCCGTCACTCGCGTTCAACCCCCAGCACAACCCGGGTGAATGGCAGACCTGGCTTGCGCACGTGAAGGCGGCCGGGACAGTGCCCGACATGATCACCAACCACAACGAGGGCGATGTCGACGACCCGGTCACCGTCGCACGGACCCTCAACAGCGACCTGACCGCGGCGGGCATCGGCCCGCTGCCGCTGTCCTCGAACGAGTACCAGCCGGCCGACCGGCAGAGCGCCGGGGTGACGGCCTGGTACCTCGCGCGGTTCGCGCAGTCCGGGTACGCCAACGCGATGCGCGGCAACTGGGTGTGCTGCGTCACCCCGAACCTGACGGGCGTCCTCACCCAGAGCGGGGGAAGCTGGCAGCCGACCGGCAACTGGTGGGCGCTTCGGGACTACGCCGACATGACCGGCACCCTCGTCGACACCTCCGGCCAGGTCGGCTCGACGGCGATCGCGGCCGCCGAGGACTCCGCCGCCAGACGAGCGGTGGCCGTCATCGGCGACTCCAACGGCACCACCGGAGCCGCGTCCGTGACCTTCAACGGGCTGTCGTCCCTGCCCTGGCTGACGGACACCGGCAGCGTCCACGTCACCGTCCACCGCATCCCGGACCAGGCACCGCTCGGTGCGCCACAGACCGTGTACGACCAGAACGTGAGCGCTGCGGGCGGCTCGGTCACCGTGCCGTTCACGTTCCAGGGCGCCCACGACGCGTTCGCCGTCTATCTGACCCCGGCCTCGTCCGGCGGCGGAGGCTTCCCGGACGGCTACCACCAACTCGTCGTCGCCAACGACAACCTGTGCCTGGACGTGTACGGAGACTCCGGCAGCGCGGGCGCCGCGATCGACCAGTGGACGTGCAACGGGCAGGGCAACCAGCAGTTCCAGTTCGTGCCGGCCTCGGGCGGCTACGGCGAACTGCGGGCCCAGAACTCCGGCCAGGACGTCGCGGTCGCCGGCGGTTCCACCGAGGCCGGCACCCCGGACATCGTCCAGCAGGCCCCCGGCACAGCCGCCGACGCGCTCTGGCTGCCCGTGCGCCAGTCCGACGGCAGCTACGCGTTCCAGAACCGCAACAGCGGCCTGTGCCTGGACGTCCACGGCGCCGGCAACACCGCGGGACAGCAACTGGACCAGTGGCAGTGCAAGAACGCGCCGGGCACCAACCAGGACTTCGTCGTCCGCTGAGACCGCACCCGACGCGGACCCCCATCGACCTGCGAAAGGAATCCCCACCGTGTCAGCATTCAGACGGCTGTTGCGACGCGTGCGCGTCTCGACGGCCGTGCTCGCGGGCCTCGTCCTGGCCGCCGGCGGCCTCGTGGGCACCACCGCCGCTCCCGCCCGAGCCGCCACCTCCATAACCATCAACGGCACCTCCGGCGGCCGGACCTTCGACGGCGTCGGCGCGATCAGCGGCGGAGGCGGCAACAGCAGACTCCTGATCGACTACCCGGAGCCCCAGCGCGGTCAGATCCTCGACTACCTCTTCCGTCCCGGCTACGGCGCCTCCCTGCAGATCCTCAAGGCCGAGATCGGCGGTGACACCAACTCCACCTCCGGAGCCGAGCCCAGTCACCAGCACACCCGCTCCGACCTCAACTGCGGCCGCGGCTACGAATGGTGGCTGATGGAGCAGGCCAAGGCCCGCAACCCCGGCATCAAGCTGTACGGGCTCGCCTGGGGCGCCCCCGGCTGGATCGGCGGCGGGAACTTCTGGTCCACCGACATGATCAACTACCTGGTCTCCTGGCTGGGCTGCGCCAAACAGCACGGGCTCGCCATCGACTACCTCGGCGGCTGGAACGAACGAGGTTACAACGTCTCCTGGTACGAGCAGCTGCGCAGCACGCTCAACAGCAACGGCTACGGCAGCGTCAAGATCGTCGCGGCCGACTCGGACTGGTCCGTGGCGGGCGACGTCGACTCCAACCCGGCGTTCGCGGCCGCGGTGAACGTCATCGGCACGCACTACCCCTGCGGCTACCGCTCCTCCCAGTCCACCTGCTCGGTGCCGTCGGCCGCCACGTCGTCCGGCAAGCAGCTGTGGGCCAGTGAGAACGGCTCGGACGACTACAACGCGGGCGCCCCGGCCGTGGCCCGCGGCATCAACCGCGGGTACATCGACGGCCGGATGACCGCGTACCTCAACTGGCCGGTGGTCGCCGCGATCACCCCGAACCTGCCCTACCCCACCATGGGCCTCGCCCTGGCCTCGCAGCCGTGGTCCGGGCACTACGCCATCGGCAAGAACACCTGGGTCATGGCACACACCAGCCAGTTCACGGCCCCGGGGTGGCAGTACCTCGACGCCTCCAGCGGCTACATCGCCGGCAACCGCAACAACGGCAGCTACGTGACGCTGAAGTCCACCGACAACTCCGACTACTCGACGGTCATCGAGACGATGGACGCCGGCACCGCCCAGACACTGAACTTCAACGTCACCGGAGGGCTGTCCACCGGAACCGTCCACGTCTGGTCCACCGACGTCAACTCCGGCAATCCGGCCGACTACTTCGTGCACGCCACGGACATCACCCCGTCGGGCGGCGGCTTCAGCCTGACCGTGCAGCCCCACCACGTCTACACCCTGACCACCACGACCGGTCAGGGCAAGGGGACCGCCACCGGCCCCGCCCAGGGCACCATGAGCCTGCCCTACAGCGACAGCTTCGACGGCTACACCACCGGTACCGAGGCGAAGTACCTCATGGACTGGCAGGGCGCCTTCGAGGTGACCGGCTGCGGCGGCGGCCGCGCCGGCAAGTGCGTACGCCAGATGAGCCCGCAGAAGCCGATCACCTGGGACGCGCTGTCCGATCCGCACGCCCTGCTCGGCGACGTGAGCTGGAGCAACTACACCGTCTCGTCCGACGTGCTGCTCGAACAGCCCGGGTACGCCGAGCTGATCGGCCGTGCGAACGCGCAGGACTACGGCAGCACCGGCCAGCTGAACGCCTACCACCTGCGGGTGAGTGACACCGGCGCCTGGTCGATCCTCACCTCCAACACCAACGGCAGTGTCTCCACCCTCGCCCACGGTACGACCACGGCGCTGGGCACCAACCGCTGGCACACCCTGGCGCTGACCTTCTCCGGCACCACCGTCACCGCCGTCATCGACGGTTCCACGGTCGGATCCGCCGACGACCGCACCTGGGCGGCGGGACAGGTCGGCTACGCGACCAGCCAGGGCGAGACGGCACAGTTCGACAACCTGTCCCTCACCCCGGGCAGCGGCGGCACCGGCGGCGGCACCGTCGCCACGATCGTCGGAGCCGCCTCCGGCCGGTGCGTGGACGTTCCGAACCAGTCGCAGACGTCCGGCACCCAGGTGGAGCTGTGGGACTGCAACGGCGGCAGCAACCAGCAGTGGACGAGCACCTCGGCCGGTGAACTGCGGGTCTACGGCAACGCCTGCCTGGACGCCTCGGGCGGCGGCACCAGCCCCGGCACCAAGGTCGACATCCGGACCTGTGACGGCGGCGGCTACCAGAAGTGGACGCTCAACGCCGACGGCACCATCACCGGTGCCCAGTCCGGCCTGTGCCTGGACGCCACCGGCGCCGGGACGGCCAACGGCACCCTGCTGGAGCTGTGGACCTGCACCGGCGCCGGCAACCAGAAGTGGACGCGCACCTGATCCCGTGACGGCCGACATCACCCACCCCGTCGAGGACGCTGAGAGGCTCCGCATGACTTCGTCCCCCCTCCCGATCAGCCGGCGCCGGCTGCTGGCCGCGACCGGCGCGGCCGCGGCCTTCGGCCTGCTGCGGTTCGCCCCCGAGGCCGCCGCGACCGACGGCCCCGCGAACTACACCGCGAGCTGGTCCTCCGTGGACCAACACCCCCCGGCCCCGGCCTGGTTCAAGGACGCCAAGTTCGGCATCTACTACCACTGGGGCGTCTTCAGCGTCCCCGCGTTCGGCAACGAGTGGTATCCGCGCAACATGTACATCGGCGGCTCGAACGAGAACAAGCACCACATCGCCACCTACGGCGACCCCTCGGTATGGCCGTACAACAACTTCATCGACGGCGCGCGCGACAAGGCCGGCACCTACGTGCAGTTCGCCCCCAGGCTCGCCTCCCAGGGCGGCAACTGGGACCCGGACGCCTGGGCCCGGTTGTTCAAGGCCGCGGGCGCGCGGTTCGCCGGTCCGGTCGCCGAGCACCACGACGGCTTCTCCATGTGGAACAGCCGCGCCAACCCGTGGAACTCGGTCCGGCACGGTCCCAAGCTCGACCTCGTGGGACTGCACGCGCAGGCCATCCGCGCACAGGGCCTGAAGTTCATGGCCTCCCTCCACCACGCCTACCACTTCAACGGCTACTACGACCACGTGCCGAACCAGTCCGACCCGACTCTGCGCATCCTCTTCGGCCAGCAGGGCACGGCGGCGGAGAACCAACTCTGGTACGACAAGCTGGTCGAGGTCGTCGACGGCTACCAACCCGACCTGGTCTGGCAGGACTTCGACCTCAACCTGGTGCAGGAGTCGGACCGGCTCCAGTTCCTCGCGTACTACTACAACCGGGCCGTCTCCTGGAACAAGGACGTCGTCGCGACCTACAAGGACGGCCTCGACAACAAGGGCGAGGTCTACGACTTCGAACGCGGCGGCCCGGCAGGGCTGCTCACCCCGTACTGGCTGACCGACGACAGCATCTCCTCCTCCAGCTGGTGCTACACGGTGGGTATCGGCTACTACTCGACGCAGGCCCTGCTGCACTCGCTGATCGACCGGGTCAGCAAGGGCGGCACCATGCTGCTGAACATCGCCCCGATGGCCGACGGCACCATCCCCTCCGGGCAGCAGTCCATCCTGCTCGCCCTGGGGGACTGGCTCGGCCGCTTCGGAGAGGCGGTCTACGGCACCCGCTCCTGGACCAGCTACGGCGAGGGCCCCACCCAGATGGGCGGCGGTTCGTTCAGCGGTCCGGTGGCCGGCAAACCGCAGGACATCCGGTTCACCCGCAGCCAGGACAACAAGGTCCTCTACGCCACCGCACTGGGCTGGCAGGGCGGCACCCTGACCATCGGGACGCTGAACTCGAACCAGATCAACCTCAGCACCCTGACCGGCGCCCAACTGCTCGACAACACCGCCGGCACCTACGTCAACCTGCCCACCCCGACGCAGGACGCCTCCGGCCTGCACCTGGCCATGCCCTCGTCGAACCCGCCTTACAGCGCCCTGGCGTACACGGTCAAGCTCACCTTCTCCGGGGAGATTCCCGTGCTGGGCGCACCGGGCGGCTCCACCACCTGGGTCAAGATCGCCAACGTGACCAGCGGACTGGTGCTCGACAGCGGGGGCAACGTCGCTTCCGGCTCCAACCTCAAGCAGTGGAACTACGACGGGAGCGCCAATCTGCAGTGGCAGCTGATCGACCTCGGCAACGGCTACCACCGCATCATGAACCGCGCCAACGGCATGGCCGCCGACAGCTGGGGCAACTCCGCGAACGGAGCTCCCGTCCGTCAGGAGGCGTGGAACGGCGGCAACAACCAGCAGTGGTCGCTCACCAGCCTCGGCGCCAACCGCTACCAGATCGTCAACCGGGGCACCGGCACCGCCCTCGACGGCAGCGGCAGCACCACGGTGGGCTCGACCGCGGTGATGTGGACGCCGAACGCCAGCACCAACAACGAGTGGACCATCACCGGCCTGTGAACACCCTCGTACACGGAAGAAGGAGTGCATGAAACGCAATCCGCTCTTATGGGCCATCGCGGCTGCGATGCTTCTCGTCCTGTCGGCCGCGGGCACCTCGTTCAGCAACGCCTTGGGCACGCCCGCCTCCGTCACGGCCACCGCCGGCTGTGGCAAGGCACCCACGCTGACGAGTGGGACCCACACGATCCAGAGTGGCGGTCAGACGCGCAGTTACATCCTGCGGGTCCCCGCCGGCTACGACAGCAACCACCCCTACCGGCTGATCTTCGGCTTCCACTGGCGCGGCGGGACGGCGGGCGACGTCGACTCCGGCGGCACGGACGGATACAACTGGTCCTACTACGGCCTGCGGCGCCTGGCGGACAACGCGAACAACAGCACGATCTTCGTCGCGCCGCAGGGCAACGGCAACGGCTGGGCCAACCCCGGCGGCCAGGACGTGGCCTTCGTCGACGCCATGGTCAGCCAGCTCGAGGCAGGCCTGTGCGTCGACACCACCCAGGTGTTCTCCGCCGGCTTCAGCTACGGCGCCGCGATGTCGTACGCCCTCGCCTGCTCCCGGGCGACGGTCTTCCGCGCGGTCGCCGTCTACTCCGGCGCCAACCTCAGCGGGTGCAACGGCGGCAACCAGCCCATCGCCTACATGGGACTGCACGGCATCAGGGACAACGTGCTGCCCATCCAGTCGGGACGGGACCTGCGCGACACCTTCGTCCGGACCAACGGCTGCACCCCGCAGAACCCGCCCGAACCGGCCTACGGCAGTCTGACGCACATCATCACCACCTACTCCGGATGCAGGTCCGGATACCCCGTCGTCTGGGCCGCCTTCGACGGAGCGGGGCACGACCCCGGTCCCATAGACGGTTCCACCGGTGACGGCTGGCGCACCTGGACGTCCGCAGCGGTGTGGCAGTTCTTCACCCAGTTCGGCTCGAACCAGCCGCCACCGCCGCCGCCCTCCGGGAACCAGGAGATCGTCGGCCAGCAGTCGGGGCGCTGCCTCGACATCAACAACAACACAACCGCCAACGGAACCCAGGCACAGCTGTGGGACTGCAACGGCGGCTCCAACCAGCGGTTCACGTACACCGGCGCAAAGCAACTGGTCGTCTACGGCAACAAGTGCCTGGGCGTCGGCCAGTCCGCGGGCAGCGGTACCCCGGCGGCGATCTGGGACTGCAGCGGGCAGGCGGACCAGCAGTGGAACGTCAACCCCGACGGCACGATCACAGCGGTGCAGTCGGGGCTCTGCCTGGACGCCGTCGGCCAGGGGACCACGAACGGGACCAAGGTCCAGCTGTGGAGCTGCACGGGCGGTGCGAACCAGCACTGGCGCCTGCAGAACTGACGGAAAGGTCCGCAGCAGGGCTCGGTCGCGTCGGCTCGGCTCCCTCAGGCGGTCGGTACGGACGCGGAGACGGTGGTCACCGGACGTCCGTACGACAGCGTGGGGGAGCCCGGCGCCGGAGAAGGGGTGGGGGTGTCAGGCCAGGCCGAAGCGCTCGGCGTGCACCTGCCGTGGGGGCACCTCCAGCGTGCGCAGGGAGCCGAGCACGGTCGAGGTCATCGCGGGCGGGCCGCAGACGTACACATCCCGTTCGGCGATGTCGGGAACCAGGGCACGCAGACCGTCCGGCGCGAACGGCGTCGCCTCCGCGTCCCTGGGGCCGGTGAGCAGATGCAGCCGCCCGCCGCGGTCTGCCACCAGATGGCGTACCTCGTCGACCAGCACGGCGTCGTTCTCGCTGCGCACCCGGTAGAGCACGACGACGTCGCCGACCGCCTCTTCCTCCAGGAGGGCCCTGATCGGCGTGATGCCGACTCCTCCCGCGATCAGCAGCACGCCGGGCCTGGTCCGGTGCACCGAGGTGAACGCCCCGTACGGCCCCTCGACGAACGCGCGGCTCCCGATGGGAATGTGCCGCAGGCCGGCGCTGGTGCTGCCGACCGCCTTGGCGGTCAGGCGCAAGGTCCGGCCGTCGGGCGCCGCCGAGAGCGAGAAGGGATTCGCCAGCCACCAGTGGTGGTGCCCGGGGAACCGCCAGATGCAGAACTGGCCGGCCCGAGCAGGCAGCCTGTCGAGATGACGGCCGCTGACGTGCACCGACACCACGTCGCCCGACTCCGGCACCACCGCCACGACGCGGAACCGGTGATAGGCGTTGCGCCACACAGGCATCACGATCCGGCCCGTGACCAGGGCCCCGAACGCGAACAGCCACAGGGCCCACCAGTAGATCTTCGCGGGCGCGGACGAACTGAAGGTCGTGGTCTCCTGCAACTGGTGGACGAATGCCAGCCCCAGCGCCAGGTACAGCAGCAGATGCAGGCCGTGCCAGATCTCGTAGCGCAACCGCTGCCTCACATACCGGGCGGAGACCGCGGCGACCAGGACGACGATCGCCGCGGCGCACATCCCGAGCAGGGAGGCCGGCACGTCGGCCAGTGAGAGGAACGTCTTCGTCATCGACGTGCGACTGAGCCGCGCGAAGCCCAGCACCACCAGCACGGCGTGGGTCAGGATGGTCCACAGGAGGGTGAAGCCGACCCATCGGTGCCACACCGTCAGCCGGTCCATGCCGATACGGCGGTCGAGCCATGGCAACCGCGCCACCAGCAGCAGTTGGAACAGCATCAGCACGGCGGCATGCAGGCCGAAGAACCTCCCGACCGTGAGCACCCCGTTCTGACCGGTCCCCGCGTCGAGGAACAGGACTTCGACGATCACCAGGTTGGCGACGACGAACGTCCACAGCGCCCAGCGCGCCGCGACGACCGGAGGGACGGTGCGCTGCCGCACCTGTATGTATGTCGCTTCCACTGCTTCCCCATTTGCTCCATGTCGGCCGGGCCCGGCCGCCGTCGCCGGGCACGCTGATTGATTAAGGTCTTAACCACAAGCCGTGGCAGGGCAGTTGACCAACATGGAGTGCGCATGACGAGCTCGGGTGTCTGGCGGCGCCCCACCCTGGATGCCGTGGCCGCACGTGCCGGTGTGTCCACGGCCACGGTGTCCAACGCGCTCAACGGCACCGGACGGCTCTCCGAGGCGACCAGACAGCGCGTGCTGACCGCGGCGCGCGACCTCGGTTACGCACCGGTCAGTACGGCGCGGGCCCTGGCTCGCGGCGGCACCGGCGTGCTCGGGCTGACCATGACGACCTACGGTGACCTGCCCGTTCCGTACATCGAGATCCCGTACTACGCACAGCTGGCGCTGGGCGCCATGGCGGCGGCGCACGAGCGCGGCTACCTGCTCCAGGTGATGCCGAGTTCGATGACACCGTGGATGTGGCTCAACACCCCGATGGACGGCGTCATCCACGTCGGCCCGCGCGCTGAGGACCCGGTGCGTTCGCTCCTGCGCGAGCGCGGCATACCGATGGTCTGCGAAGGCCGGCCGCCCCGGCCGCGATGGTGCGACGCCTGGGTCGACACGGACCACGAAGCGGGCCTGCGACTGCTGCTCGACCACCTGGCGGACTCCGGCGCCCGGCGGATCGGGCTCTCCCTGCCCGTGCACGACGATGCGTACCCGCACCTGGTCGCACACGCCTACCGGTCCTGGTGCGACGAGCACCGCAAACCGGTCCTGGTGCAGGAGTACGCCTCGATCCCCGATTACTTCACGGCCGAGCAGGACGCGGTCGGTCGGCTGCTCGACCACGATCCGAGACCGGACGCCGTCATCGGGGTGTACTCCGACTCGGGTCACAACATTCTCGCCGCCGCTCGGCGCCACGGTCTTCGGGCGCCGCGGGATCTGCTGGTCGCCTGCGTCAGTGAGGATCCGGACTACGCGACAACCGCTCCACCCGTCAGCACCCTCAGCCTCCGCCCCGGCCGAATGGGCGACGAAGCGGTCGACCTGCTGATCGCCGTCATCAACGGCCGCGCCGGGGTGGACCGGCGTCGGCTCGTGCAGCCGGTGCTGATTCCGCGCCGGTCCACACGGCGCCCGGCGACGGCTGCCCGACGGGCCGGTCGGCTCAGAGGCTGACGATCTGCTGCGGGAGGGACTGCGCGCACCAGATGGTCTTGCCGTCGGTGGTGTGCCGGGTGCCCCACCCCTGGGTGAGCTGGGCGACCAGCAACAGTCCCCGGCCGCCCTCGTCGAAGGCGCGCGCCCGGCGCAGGTGCGGGGCGGTGTTGCTGGAGTCCGAGACCTCGCAGATCAGGGCGGTGTCGCGAATCAGCCGCAGCCTGATCGGGGGCTCGCCGTATCGGATGGCGTTGGTGACCAGCTCGCTGACGACCAGCTCCGTGACGAACGACGCCTCCGTCAGGCCCCAGGCGTCCACCTGGTCGAGGGCGAACTGCCTGGCGCGCGAGACGTCCGCGAAGTCGGGTTCGACGTCCCGGTCGACGACGTGCTGGGGGTCCAGCGCATGGGTGCGGGCGAGGAGCAGGGCGGCGTCGTCGGTGCGGTGTTCCGGGAGAATCGCGTCCATCACCGTGTCGCACAGGTCCTCCAGAGAGCTGGCCGTCCGGTTCAAGACCCGGAGCAGCTCGGCGATCCCCTGGTCGACGTCACGCTCGCGGCTTTCCACCAGCCCGTCGGTGTAGAGAGCGAGCAGGCTGCCCTCCGGCAGCTCGATCTCGGTCGCCTCGAACGGCAGCCCACCGATGCCCAGCGGCGGTCCGGGCTGTGCCCGCAGTGGGGTCCTGATGCCGTCCGGGGAGATGATCAACGGGAGGGGGTGGCCGGCGCTCGTCAGCGTCAGGCGGCGGGATGCCGGGTCGTAGACGGCGTACAGGCAGGTCGCCCCGGTCTCGCCGGTCGTCTGGAAGTAGCTGGTCGGCTGGAGGTCACTGGCGAGGTGGATGACCAGGTCGTCCAGGTGGGTCATCAGCTCGTCGGGCGGCAGGTCGACGTCGGCGAGCGTGCGGACCGCCGTGCGCAGCCGGCCCATGCTGGCCGAGGCGTGCAGGCCGTGGCCGACGACATCGCCGACGACCAGCGCGACCCGGGCGCCGGACAGCGGAATGACGTCGAACCAGTCACCTCCCACTTCCGCGCCGGTCCCGGCAGGCAGGTAACGGGACGCCACCTCGACCGCCTCCTGGTTCGGCAGCCGCTGCGGCAGCAGGCTGCGTTGCAGGGTCAGTGCCGTGGTGCGCTCACGCGCGTACCGGCGGGCGTTGTCGATGGCGACGGCTGCCTTGGCGGTGAGCTCTTCGGCGAGGATCAGGTCGTCGGCGGTGAAGGCCTCGGGCCGGTCGCTGCGGGAGAACTCGACGACGCCGAGCAGCGCGCCGCGTGCCCGCAGCGGCACGGTGATCCGGCCGGTCAGTCCCTGCGCGGCCATGGACGCGTCGATCAGCGGGTTGCCCGGCGGCCAGTGGGCGGGGTCTGCGGCGAGGCCGGGCCCGAAGGCCCATTCGCTGCCAGGGCCGGGTTCGGCGGCGAGCTGGACCCTGGAGGTGCCGGTGGTCATGCAGCGGGCGGCGACGGAGTCGACGGCGAGCGTGACCGGCAGCGGGGGCCCGATGAGCGCGTCGGGGTCCTCCCTGGCGCTGTGCCGGGCGGCGCGGCTGAGCCTGACGGTGTGGCCACTGGTGATCACCGATGCCGAGGGCGGTTCCTCACCGTGCAGGACCTCCTCGAACAGGTCCACGGTGACCAGGTCGGTGAATTTCGGTACGGCGCTCCTGGTCAGCTCCTGGGCCGTGCGGATCACGTCGAGCGTCCGGCCGATGCCACGGCCGGCCTCGTTGAGGAGGAGCAGGCGCTGCCGGGCCCAGTACTCGGCGCTCATGTCGAAGCCCCAGTTGGCGACGGCGCGGACCCTGCCCTCGGCATCCCGGACGGGCCAGATGCTCGTGGCCCAGGCGTTGGCGTAGTTGCTGCCCAGCGGCTGGAAGACGGTGATGAGCCGGGCGGGCTCACCCGTCCTCGCCACCTCGGCGAGCTGGTCGGTGTACGGCTTGTCGTCCCTTTCGGGGAACAGGGAGCGGTCGAATTCGGGAAGCACCTCGCGGTACTTCTTCCCCAGCACCTGCTCCTCGGTGTGCGCTATCACCCGGCCCGAGGAGGCGTTGATCCACAGGAACCGCAGGTCGGGGTCGTAGACGCCCAGAGCGAAGGGGCACTGTTCGAAGGCCCGGTCGGTGATGACCGGCCGGCGATCCCAGCGCTGGACGGTCACCACCTGGCCCTGCGGTCGTCCGTCGGAGCCGAGCAGCGGGTGAGCGGTCAGCACGGCGTCCACCGTGGAGCCGTCGAGGTGGCGCAGGGCGACGAACTCCGAGGGGCTGGTGTCGGTGCCGGGGGAGTCGGGGAAGGGCGGATCGACCAGCAGTTCGGTCAGGGGCCGTCCGACGGTGTCCTCCGCCGTCCAGCCGAGCAGCAACCGCCCTCCCTCGCTCCAGGCGCTCACCCTGCCGTCCGGATCCACCACGACGGCGGCAATGGGAGCATCCTGCTTGTCGGCCATGTCCACGCGCCACGCCTCCGTCTGGACAGCGGTGCCCGCACAGGGCTGGTTTCCAGCGGCTGTCTCCAGCGTAGATCCGCCCCGCTCCCACGGCCCCCCGGCAGGTGTCCGGATCACAGGGCCGTGAAGGTCCACAACAGGTTGGAGCTGCTGCCGTACGTCCACTGCTTGGCCACCGAGCCCGAGGCGACGTCGCCGCCGCCGTCGAGGACCAGGCCGGTGGTGCGGTTGGCGACCGTGTACTGCTCACCGCCACGGTTGGTGATCGTCCACTGCTGGTTGGTGCTCCCGTTCCAGGGAGCCTGTCGCGCGGGAGAGCCGTCCGCGGTGGCGCCCCAGCCGTCGGCGACCATGCCGTTCGCGCGGTTGACGAGCTTGTAGTAGCCGCCGCCGACCGCGACCGCCTGCCACTGCAGGTTGGAGCTGCCGTCCCAGGTCCACTGTTTGAGGTTGGACCCGGAGGCGACGTCGCCGCCGCTGTCCAGGGCGAGACCGTCGGTGACGTTGCTGAGCCGGAAGTAGCTCGCCGGGTCGAACTGGACCCGCAGCGAGGTGATCTGGTCGTTGTTGCCGGTGACCCGCAGGTCGGGGTTGTCGGCGGTGAAGGTCCAGGACGTGCCGGTGAAGTTGTCCCCGGAGTAGCCGATCACCTGGTAACCGGGGGCCGGCCTCAGAGAGGAAAGGGTGCGCACGCCGAGGCCGGCCGCCGTCAGGTCGGCCGCGGTGTGGTCGCCGACGCTGAACACGCCCGCGTTGCCGGTGTAGCCGACGTCCGCGAAGGCCACCGCCCCGGCGAGCGGTCGCAGGACCGGGATCGTGCCGGAGAACGTGAGCTTGAGGGCGTAGGCGTTGGCGCTGTAGGGCGCCGACGAGGGAAGGGCGATCGTGAGGCCGGCGGCGCTCTGGGACGGGGCGGGCAGGTCGATGTAGGTGCCGGCGGTGGTGCCGAGGAGCTTGACCGAGGTCAGCGAGGAGAGGTTGATCCGGTCCGAGCCGAGGGTCTTGATCGTCAGGGAGCTGCCCGGCCAGCCCAGGACGGTGGCGTACAGGACGCTGCCCGCCTTGTCGCGGGTGAAGCGGATGTCCTGCGCGGTGCCGGCGCGCGGGGTGGTGAAGGCGCCGCCGCCCATCTTCGTCGGGCCCTCGCCGTACGCCGTCCAGGCCCTGGTGGCGTACAGCGACTCGCCGAAGCGTTTCAGGTGGTCTCCGATGCCCAGCAGGATGTCCTTCTGCGCCTGGGGGATGGTGCCGTCGGCCATCGGCGCGATGTTCAGCAGCATGTTGCCGTTCTTGCTGACCCGGTCGATGAACGAGTGCAGCATCTGCTGGGTGGTGTAGTAGCCGATGCCCTGGGTGTAGCACCAACTGCTGCTGGAGATGCTGTCGTCGGTCAGCCAGTAGGGCGCGGTGAGGTCGCCCGGGCCGCCCCGCTCGTAGTCGAAGACCTCGCCCTTGTTGTCGAACCCGTCCTTGTAGGTGGCGACGACCTCACGGCCCCAGCTGTTGGCCTGGTTGTAGTAGTACGACAGGAAGTTCAGGCGCTGTGTCTCGTCGATGGCGTCCAGCTTGAAGTCCTGCCACAGGATGTCGGGCTGGGCGCGGTCGACGACCTCCTTGAGCTTGTCGTACCAGAGCTGGTTCTCCGCGGCCGAGCCCAGCTGCCCGTAGAGCTTCTTGAGGCTGGGGTCCGTCTGGGCGGGGACGTACTCGTAGTAGCCGTTGAAGTGGTAGGCGTGGTGCATGGCCACCAGGAGCTTGAGGCCCTTGGCGCGGATGGCCGTGGAGAAGATCCGCAGGAGGTCGAGGCCGGGGCCCTTGTTGACCGAGTTCCACTCGTTGACCTGGCTGTCCCACATGGAGAAGCCGTCGTGGTGCTCGGCGACCGGGCCGGCGAACCTGGCGCCCGCGTCGACGAACAGCTGGGCCCACGCGTCGGGGTCGAAGTTCCCGCCGGCCGACTTCAGCTTCGGGGCGAACTTCACGAAGGTGCCCGCCAGGTCCTGGGCGCCGTTGATGAAGTTGTGGTATGGCCATGCCGAGGGCTGGCCGTAGGTCGCGATGTGGTGCTGGTTGGCCTTGCTGCCCGCCTGGTACATGTTGCGCGGGTACCACTCGCTGTCGTACGCGGGGACGCTGAAGACGCCCCAGTGGAAGTAGATCCCGAACTTCGCGTCCTGGAACCACTCCGGGGCCGGCGGATGCTGGTCGACCGAGTTCCAGTCGGGTGTGTACGTGCTGGGTGCCGCCTGGGCCGCACCGGCGCCGAACAGGCCTCCGGCGACGGCTGCCGCGGCCACGCAGGTGGCACCGGCCAGGAAGTGGCGTCTGTTGATCGAACTCGACATGGGGAGATCCCTGGTACAGGAGGGGCAGGGGAGTGCAGCGCGCCGCTTGTTACGCAAGAAGGTCCGGCATGTCTCCCTGGTATGTCAATCCGCAAGACGCAGATTGATGGGATGGATCTCTGGCTGGGTAGCGCATCGATCGGCTACCGAGCAACCGCACTGGCCTGGTGCATCAAGGAGAATTTGGTACGGGGGTAGACAAGCTGGCGGGGGCGCCTCTATAAACATCCCATCTCTACCGCCCGGCGAAACACCGCTGTCGCCGCGGCGAAACATCTCCCACTTCGGGACCGGCGCGAGGAAGCACCGATGAGAGTCAGATCCGCCCTCTGTTCAGCTGTCTCCGCCCTGTCCGCACTGGCTCTGCTCAGTGCGTGCGGCAGCGGTTCCGCCACCTCGGCGTCGTCGGGCGGCAAGCCGCTGGTCGGTGTCGACTACCCGCGCTCCGACACCGACTTCTGGAACTCGTACATCAAGTACACGCCCCAGTACGGCAAGTCGCTGGGGCTGGACCTGAAGACCACCAACTCCCAGAACGACGTCGCGAAGCTCACCGCCAACGCGCAGACGTTCATCAGCCAGGGCGTCAAGGGCATCGCCATGGCCCCGCAGGACACCGCCGCCATCGCTCCCACGCTCGCCCAGCTGGAGGCGAAGAAGATCCCGGTCGTCACCGTCGACACCCGCCCCGACAGCGGCAGCGTCTACATGGTCGTACGCGCCGACAACCGGGCCTACGGCGAGAAGGCCTGCCAGTTCCTCGGCACCAAGCTGGGCGGCAAGGGCAAGGTCGTCATGCTGGAGGGCGGCCTTGACTCCATCAACGGCCGCGACCGCACCGAGGCGTTCAACGACTGCATGAAGAAGAACTACCCCGGCATCAAGGTGCTCGGCGAGGCCACCAACTGGGACGGCGCCACCGCCGCCCAGAAGCTGCAGACGGACCTGACCGCCAACCCGGACGTCAAGGGCGTCTACATGGAGTCCAGTTTCGCCCTGGCCGGCACGCTCCAAGTCCTCAAGCAGAAGGGCCTGTTGACGGACCCGAAGGACAAGAAGCACGTCTTCGTCGTGTCCAACGACGGCATCCCCGAGGAGCTGAAGGACATCGCGGCCGGGCACATCGACGCCACCGTCTCGCAGCCGGCCGACCTCTACGCCAAGTACGCCTTGTACTACCTCAAGGCCGCGATCGCCGGAAAGAAGTTCCAGCCGGGCAAGACCGACCACGACAGCACCATCATCCAGGTCAGGGCCGGCGTCCTCGAGGACCAGCTCTCGGCCCCGCTCGTCACCGCCGACGGCGCCACCTACGGGGGAGTGCCCAGCGTCAAGAGCGACGACAAGTCGCTGTGGGGAAACAACCTCGGCTGATCCATCCCTGCGCATCGGCACGGCAACGGCTCACGAGAACAAGGCGGTTGAGATGAGCGACGGGGAGCGAGCAGTCACCCCCGTGCCCGCCCCGGCGGACGACGGACGGGTCCCCCCGGACCCGCCCGTCGTCGAGGCGACGGGCATAGTCAAACGATTCGGTCCGACGGTGGCCCTGAACGGCGCCCGGATCACCATCAGGTCCGGCGAGACCCACGCCCTCGTCGGCCGCAACGGAGCCGGCAAGTCGACACTGGTGTCGGTGCTGACCGGCCTGCAGGCCCCGGACGAGGGAACGGTCACCTTCGGCGGCGAACCGGCCCCCCGGCTCAGCGACCGCGACGCCTGGCGGCGACGCGTGGCCTGCGTCTACCAGAAGTCGACGATCATCCCCACCCTCACCGTCGCCGAGAACCTCTTCCTGAACCGGCACGACCACGGCGCCGGCCGCCTCATCAGCTGGCAGGCCACCCGTCGCCGCGCCCAGGAACTGCTGTCGACCTGGTCGGTGGACGTCGACCCACAGTCCCCGGCGGCCGATCTGAGCGTCGAGCAGCGGCAGTTCGTCGAGATCGCCCGCGCCCTGTCCTTCGGGGCACGGTTCATCATCCTCGACGAGCCGACCGCCCAACTCGACGGGGCGGCCATCAACCGCCTCTTCGGGCGCATCCGTGACCTGCAACGCCAGGGCGTGACGTTCCTGTTCATCAGCCACCATCTGCAGGAGGTCTACGAGATCTGCGACATGGTGACCGTGTTCCGCGACGCCCGGCACATCGTCACCGCGCCGGTCGCCGAGCTTCCGCGCAACGAGCTCGTCGCCGCCATGACCGGGGAGGCGGCGGCCGACCGGCGCGAGGAACGGCCCGGCACGCACGACCCCGGCGCGACGGCCGCCCTGCGGGTCCGCGCCCTGCGGGGCGACGGGTATGACGACGTCAGCCTCCAGGTCGGGGCCGGTGAGATCGTCGGCCTCGCGGGCGCCGCCGGCAGCGGTCGTACCGAGGTCGCCGAGACCGTCGTAGGGCTGCGGACCGCGACGGCGGGCGAGGTGGAGATCGCCGGGAAGCGTCCACGGCAGGGCAGCGTGCCCGCGGCGCTCGCCGCCGGCGCCGGGTTCGTTCCGCAGGACCGGCACCACCAGGGCTTCGTTCCCGACATGTCGATCGCGGACAACGCCACCCTGTCCGTGCCGAAGCGGCTCGGTGCCAACGGGTTCCTCAGCCGTGGCCGGCGCGACCGGCTCGCCGAGGGCATGATCGAAAACCTCGCGATCAAGACTCCCGGCCCCGGACTGCCCGTCTCCGCCCTGTCCGGAGGCAACCAGCAGAAGGTCGTCATGGCCCGGGCCCTGGCCGACGACCCCAGGCTGCTGGTCCTGATCAACCCCACCGCGGGCGTGGACGTGCGCTCCAAGGAGTTCCTCCTCGGCAAGGTCGAGGAGACCGCGCGCACCGGCACCGGAGTGCTCATCGCCTCCGACGAACTCGACGACCTGCGGATGTGCGACCGGGTCCTGGTGATGTTCCAGGGCCGTGTGACCTCAGAGATCGCCCGCGGCTGGCACGACCACGACCTCGTGGCCGCGATGGAAGGAGTGGACCTCCATGCCTGAGACCGTCCTCGCGGACACCGCCGCGGCCAAGGCCCCGGAGCCCGGCCCCAAGCGGACGGCGCTGCTCGGCGGCCGGATACCGCTGGCCCGGCTGCGCGACCTCGCGCTCGTCCCGGCCATCGTGGTCATCGCGATCGTCGGCCAGATCGTCAACCCGGTCTTCCTGCAGACGGACAACCTCATCAACGTCCTGCAGACCATGTCCGAGATGGCCCTGCTGGTCCTCGCCCAGACGATGATCCTCATCGTCAAGAAGATGGACCTGTCGCTGGAGTCCACCATGGGTCTCGCACCCGGCGTCGCGGCCTGGCTGGTGGTCCCGGCCGGCGCGGGCCACGGACTCGGGCTGCTCCCCGGCGCGTGGGCCATCCCCGTCACCCTCGCCGTGGGCGCGCTCGTCGGCGTGATCAACGCGCTGCTCATCATCCGCTTCGGCCTCAACGGCTTCATCGTCACCCTCGGCATGCTGATCGTGCTGCGCGGTGTCCTCACCGGCATCTCCGGCGGACAGACGTTCTTCCAGCTGCCGCAGTCGATGCTCTACCTGGGCACCGCCGTATGGTTCGGGATGCCCGCGTCCATCTGGATCTGCCTGGCGCTGTTCGCCGTCGCGATCGTGGTGCTGGGCTGGACGAGCTTCGGCCGCTCGCTGTACGCCATCGGCGGCAACGTCGACGCGGCGAAGGCGGCCGGTATCCGCACCGACCGGGTGCTGTGGATCGTCATCGTCACCGGCAGCCTGCTCGCCGCCCTCGCCGGACTGCTGTTGTCCGGACGCCTCGCCTCCGTCGCCTCCGCCCAGGGCAACGGCTACATCTTCACCGTGTTCGCCGCCGCCGTCATCGGCGGGATCAGCCTCAACGGCGGCAAGGGCACCATGTTCGGAGCGTTCAGCGGCATCCTCCTGCTGTTCATGATCCAGAACGTGCTCACGCTCGGCGGTGTCCCCGCCCAGTGGATCGGCGCCCTCAACGGCCTGATCATCCTGGTCGCACTGACCATCTCGCGCATCACGGGCGGCAAGGTCCAGGACTGAACCGGGCAGCCGGACCGGCCGCCCGCCGGCCCGCGCCGCCCCCATCTCGTCGCACGGGGCCGTACCGCCCTCGCACATCACAGGAGTTGCCGTCATGTCATCCGCCCCGCCCGCTTCCCCGGCCGCTGCCCACATCACCTCCCTGGACGTGCTGGACGTGCGTTTCCCGACGTCCGAGCACCTGGACGGGTCGGACGCGATGAACCCCGAGCCCGACTACTCGGCCGCCTACGTCGTCCTGCGCACCGACGCGGGTGACGGCCTGGAAGGCCACGCCCTGGCCTTCACCACCGGCCGCGGCAACGACGTACAGGCCGCCGCCATCGCGGCCCTCGCCCCGCATGTCGTCGGCCTCCCGGTCGAACAGGTCTGCGCGGACCTCGGAGCGTTCTCCCGCTCCCTCGTCCACGACCCCCAACTGCGCTGGCTGGGCCCGGAGAAGGGCGCCATCCACATGGCCACCGGCGCCGTCGTCAACGCCGCCTGGGACCTGGCGGCCAAGCGGGCCGGCAAGCCCGTGTGGCGGTTCCTCGGCGAGATGTCACCCGAGGACCTGGTCGCCCAGGTCGACTTCCGCTGGCTGTCCGACGCGCTGACTCCCGAGGAGGCCCTGGAGATCCTGCGCCGCGCCGAACCGGGCCGCGACGAGCGCATCGCCCGCCTGCTGGAGCGCGGCTACCCGGCCTACACCACCACCCCCGGCTGGCTCGGCTATTCCGACGAGAAGCTGGCGCGGCTGGCCCGCGAGGCCGTCGCCGACGGCTTCACCCAGATCAAGCTCAAGGTCGGCGCGGACCTGGCGGACGACGTACGGCGCATGCGCACCGCCCGCGAGACCGTCGGCGACGGCATCCGCATCGCGGTCGACGCCAACCAGAGATGGGACGTCCAACCCGCCATCGACTGGATGCGCGCCCTGGCTCCCTACGACCCGTACTGGATCGAGGAGCCCACCTCCCCCGACGACATCCTCGGCCACGCCGCCGTCCGCAAGGCGCTCAGCCCCATCAAGGTCGCCACCGGCGAACACATCGCCAACCGGGTCGTCTTCAAACAACTCCTCCAGGCCGGCGCGGTGGACATCGTGCAGATCGACTCCGCCCGGGTCGGCGGCGTGGGCGAGAACATCGCGATCCTGCTCCTCGCCGCGAAGTTCGGCGTTCCGGTCTGCCCGCACGCGGGCGGCGTCGGCCTGTGCGAGATGGTGCAGCACCTGTCGATGTTCGACTACGTCGCCGTCTCCGGCACCATCGAGGACCGCGTCATCGAGTACGTCGACCACCTGCACGAACACTTCGTCGACCCGGTACGGATCGTCGACGGCCACTACCGGGCGCCGACGCTGCCCGGACTGAGCGCGCAGATGCACGCCGGATCCCTCAAGCAGTACGCCTACCCGGACGGCCCTGTCTGGACCGCTCGTGTCTGACGCCCAGGTGCTCGTGGACGCCCACCACCATGTGTGGGACCCGGCCGCCCGGCCGCAGCCCTGGCTGGACGAACCCGGCCACGAGCAGATCCGCCGCACCTTCACCCCGCACGACCTGCGATCGGCCGCGACCCGGCCGATCGCCGGACGGCGACTGACGAGCACCGTGGTGGTCCAGTGCATCGCGTCCCTCCCCGAGACACGCGACCTGCTCTCCCTGGCCGTCAGCGACCCGCTGATCGGCGCCGTCGTCGGCTGGGCGGACCTGACCTCCCCCGCGATCGGCGACGTACTCGACGCCCTGCGCAGCGGCCCCGGAGGCCGCCACCTGCGCGCCGTAAGGCACGTCGTACAGGCCGAGCCCGACCCGCACTGGCTCCAACGCCCCGACGTCGAGAACGGATTGCGGGCGGTGGGGGAGCGCGGCCTCGGCTACGACGTGCTGGTCCGCGACCACCAGCTCCCGCAGGCGATCCGCCTCGCCGAGCGGATCCCCGAACTGCCGCTCGTCCTGGACCACGCCGGCAAGCCGCCGATCGCGCGGTACGAACTCACCGACTGGGCACAGCGGTTGCGGGCGCTCGCCAGGCATCCCCAGGTCCACTGCAAGGTGTCGGGTCTGGTCACCGAGGCCGACCACCACAAGTGGACCATCGACGACATCCGCCCGGTGTGGGACGCCCTGCTGACCGCCTTCGGGCCCGACCGGCTGATGTTCGGCTCCGACTGGCCGGTCTGCCTGCTCGCCGGCGGATGGAACCGCTGGGCCGACGCCGTCGAACACCTCCTGGACGGCTGCTCGCCCACCGAGATCCACGCGGTGCTCGCCGGCACCGCGACAGCCTTCTACCGCCTGACTCCCGCACCGACGAAGGAAACGCCGCCGTGCTCCTGACGGAACTGCTGCACCCCGGGATCCTCGCCTCCCTCGCCGGAGCCGGCCACGGCGCCCGCGTGCTGATCGCCGACGGCCACTACCCGGCGAGCACAGCCACCGGCGAGCGCGCGAGAACCGTCCACCTCAACCTGGCCCCCGGCCTGCTCGACGTCACCACCGTGCTCGGTGTCCTGCTGCGCTCCCTGCCCGTCGAGTCGGCCCACGTGATGGTGCCGCCCGAGGGCGAACCGGAACCGCCGGCCATCGCCGAGTACCGCGCGATGCTGGCGCCCGTCCAGGTCGACAGCCTCGGCCGCTTCGAGTTCTACGACGCCGCCCGCTCGCCCGACCTGGCACTGGCCATCGTCACCGCCGACACCCGTACCTACGCCAACCTGCTGCTGACCATCGGCGTCCGCGCTGAAGGGACCCTGACCCCACGATGACACTCGCCGTCCGTTACACGTCCGCCCGTACCCTGGACACAGCGCCCGCCGAGCCCTCCGCTCCCGGACCCGGCGAGGTGGAGCTGGCTCCCGCCTATGTCGGTATCTGCGGCACCGACCTGCACATCTTCCACGGTGACATGGACGCCAGGGTGTCCGCGCCCGCCGTCATAGGACACGAGATGTCCGGCCGCGTCGTACGCGTCGGCCCGGGCGTCGAGGGCTGGCAGCCCGGCGACGCGGTCACCGTGATGCCGCTGCGCTGGGACGGCACCTGCCCCGCCTGCCGCGCCGGACACCAGCACATCTGCCAGCACCTCGACTTCATCGGCATCGATTCGCCGGGCGCGATGCAGCAGCGCTGGACCGTGCCCGCCTCAACGCTCGTCCGGCTGCCCGCCGGGCTCGCGCTGGACCGGGCCGCGCTCGTCGAGCCGACGGCGGTCGCCGTGCACGACGTCGGCCGGGCCCGGGTGCGGGACGGGGAGAAGGCCGTCGTGGTCGGCGGCGGCCCCGTCGGCATCCTCATCGCGCTCGTGGCCCGGTCGGTCGGTGCCGACGTCCGGGTGGTGGAGCTGAGCGCCCACCGGCGGCTGCTCGCCGAGGAGTTGGGGCTGACGGCGTGGAATCCGGCCGACGACGTGCCGGAGCTGGTGCGGCAGTGGACCGGGGAAGCCGGCGCGGACGTCGCCTTCGAGGTGTCCGGCGCGGCGGCCGGCGTGGACACGGCGGTCGACGTACTGGGCGTACGCGGCCGTCTGTGCCTCGTCGCCATCCACCCCCGCCCCCGCGAGGTCAACCTGCACCGCTTCTTCTGGCGTGAGCTGACCCTCGTCGGAGCCCGGCTGTACGACCGTTCCGACTTCGAGAAGGCGGTGACCCTCGTCGACGACGGCACCATCCCGGCCGACCGGCTGATCAGCAAGGTCGTGCCGCTCACGCAGGCGCCCGCTGCCTTCGAGGCCCTTGAGGGCGGCGGCGACGTGATGAAGATCCTCGTGGACTGCACCGACGACACCCAGGGAGCCGCCGTATGACCGCCTTCGACCTCACCGGGAAGCTCGCCGTCGTCACCGGGGCCCGACGCGGCATCGGCCGGGCCATGGCCCGCGCGCTCGCCGAGGCCGGCGCGGACGTCATCGGCGTCAGCGCCACACTGGAGGATTCCGGCAGCGGCGTGGAGAAGGACGTCACCGCCGCCGGCCGTACCTTCGAGGCGATCCGCACCGATTTCGCCGACCCCGCCGCCGTCCGGTCCCTGGGCGCGGACCTCGCCGGCCGGGCGCGTCCGGTGGACATCCTGGTCAACAACGCGGGCACGATCCGCCGTGCTCCCGCTGCCGAACACTTGGACGCGGACTGGGAGTTGGTGCTCCAGGTCAATCTCAACGCGCAGTTCGCGCTGACCCGTGCGGTCGGCGCGTCGATGGTGGCGCGCGGGCAAGGGAAGATCATCTTCACGGCGTCGCTGCTCAGCTTCCAGGGCGGCATCAATGTCCCCGGCTACACCGCCGCCAAGCACGGCATCGCCGGGCTCACCAAGGCGCTGGCCAACGAATGGGCGCCGCACGGCGTCAACGTCAACGCCATCGCGCCCGGCTACATCGCCACCGACAACACCCAGGCACTCCAGGACGACCCGGTGCGCAGCAAGGCGATCCTCGACCGCATCCCGGCCGGGCGGTGGGGCAACGCCGACGACCTCGCGGGCGTCACCGTGTTCCTCGCCTCGGACGCGGCCGCCTACGTCCACGGCGTCGTCCTGCCGGTCGACGGCGGCTGGCTCGGCCGGTGAACGCCACCGATCCGGCCGCCGCGCTGGGCGGGGCCCGGCTCCTGCCCGTGCTCACCGTGCCCGACACGGCGACCGCCGGCCCACTTGCCGACGCACTTGCCGCGGGCGGCGCCACCTGCGCCGAGGTCACCTTCCGCACCCCGGGCGCCGAACGCGTGCTCAAGGAGATGGCCGCCCACGGCGGACTCACCCTCGGCGCCGGCACCGTACTCACTCCCGAACAGGCCGAGCGGGCTGTGGCGGCCGGGGCCCGCTTCGTGGTCTCGCCCGGCTTCGACGAGGAGGTCGTCGCCAGGTGCCGCGAGCTGGCCGTGCCCGTGGTGCCGGGTATCGCCACCGCCACCGAGCTGATGCGGGCCCTGCGCGCCGGCCTCGACACCGTCAAGCTCTTCCCCGCCGAGCCGCTCGGCGGCCCGCGGACCCTGAGAGCGCTCGCGGCCCCGTTCTCCGGGGCACGCTTCGTACCGACCGGGGGGATCGAGGCCTCCGGCATGGCCGCGTATCTCGCCGACCCGGCGGTCCTCGCCGTCGGCGGCAGTTGGATGGCCACCCCCGCCCACCTGGAACGCGGCGACTACGACGAGATCCGCCGGCTGACCGCCGACGCGGTGGACAGGAGTACCCGGTGATCGACGTGGTGGCCCTGGGCGAGGTGATGCTCCGCTTCGACCCGGGTGAGGGACGCATCCGCACCGCCCGCACCTTCCAGGTCTGGGAGGGCGGCGGCGAGTACAACGTCGTCCGCGGACTGCGACGCTGCTTCGGCCGGCGCTCGGCCGTCGTGACGGCCCTCGCCGACAACGCGGTGGGTCGCCTCGTGGAGGACCTGATCCTCCAGGGCGGCGTCGACACCTCCCTGATCCGCTGGGTGCCCGACGACGGCATCGGCCGCACCGCCCGCAACGGGCTGAACTTCGTCGAGCGCGGCTACGGGGTGCGTGGTGCGCTGGGTGTCAGCGACCGCGCGCACACCGCCGTCTCCCAGCTGCGCAAGGGCGATGTCGACTGGGACGCGATCTTTTCGGGCGGCGTGCGCTGGTTCCACACCGGCGGCATCTTCGCCGGCCTGTCCGACACCACCGTCGACGTCGCCGACGAGGCCATGGCCGCGGCCCGACGTCACGGCGTCACCGTCTCCTACGACCCCAACCACCGCCCCAGCCTCTGGGCCGGCCGGGGCGGCGCCGACGCCGCCCGCGAGGTCGATCTGCGGCTCGCCCGGCACGCCGACGTCGTGGTGGGCGCCCTGGGCCTGGTCGGGCGCCGCCCCGGCGACCGGCGCATCACCGCCGAAGAGGTACCGGAAGCGCTCGCCGAGGCGGCCGGGCGGGCCCCCGCCGCCACGGTCCTGGCCACGACCCTGCGCGAGGTGCCCTCGGCCGGAGTCAACGACTGGTCCTCGGCGGCCTGGTCCGCCGAGACCGGCTTCGTCACCGGCCCTGAGATGCCCGCCCTGCACGTCCTGGACCGCATCGGTTCCGGCGACGCGTTCGCCGCCGGCCTCATCCACGGACTGCTCGACGGCGCCGGCCTGGAACGCGCCCTGGCCTACGGCACCGCCCACGGCGCGCTCACCATGACCACTCCCGGCGACGTCTCCATGGCCACGCTCGCCGAGGTCGAGGCCCTCCTCGCGGGCGGCACGGCCCACGTCAGACGCTGACCGACGTCCTCATCGCGCGTACCAGGAGCACCACTTGCACCAGCGGAAGATCCACCACACGTCTGTCTCCCTCACCGACCTCGGCTTCGGGGCGTCCGTGATCGGCAACCTCTACCAGGTGACCGCGGTGGAGGACGCGACAGCCGCCGTCGAGGCGGCCTGGGAGGCCGGCATACGGTACTTCGACACCGCACCGCACTACGGCCTCGGCCTCTCCGAGCGCCGCCTGGGCGCCGCCCTGCGCGACCGGCCGCGCGGGGAGTACGTCGTCTCCTCCAAGGTGGGCAGACTCCTCGTGCCCAACGACCAGCCGCGAGGCGTCGACGACGAGGGATTCGTCGTCCGTGACGACCTGCGTCGGCGGTGGGACTTCAGCCGCGACGGCGTGCTGCGCTCCCTCGAGGACACGCTCGAGCGAACCGGCCTGGACCGCCTCGACATCGTCTACCTCCACGACCCCGACGACCACTGGCAGCAGGCCGCCGACGAGGCCATGCCCGCCCTCGCGGAACTGCGCGACCAGGGCGTCATCGGCGCGATCGGCGCCGGCATGAACCAGTCCGCCATGCTCGCCCGCTTCCTGCACGAGACCGCCGCCGACGTCGTCATGCTGGCCGGCCGCTACACCCTCCTCGACCAGTCCGCCCTTGACGACGTCCTGCCTGCCGCGCGCGCACTCGGCAAGAGCGTGGTGGCGGCGGGCGTCTTCAACTCCGGACTGCTCTCCCGCGACCGGCCCGCCGAGGGCATGAAGTACGACTACCAGGACGCCCCGCCCGCCCTGGTCGCCCGCGCCCAGGCCATCGCCGACGTCTGCGCCGCACACGGCACCACCCTGCCCGCAGCCGCGATCGCGTTCCCGTACACCCACCCCGGTATCATCAACGTCACCCTCGGCATGCGGACTTCGGAACAGGTCCGGCGCAACGCTGAACTCCATGATCAGCACGTCCCGGACGCCCTCTGGGACGACCTCCGCGCTCAGGGCCTGATCAGGTCGGACGTGCTCACGGGGCGCGATGGCGAGAGGGATGCGCGGTGTCTCTGACGGACAAGGCCATCGAACAGATCCGTGAGCTGATCCGGACCGGTGCGCTGCCCCCGGGCTCGAAGCTGCCCCCGGAGCCGGACCTGGCCGCCCAGCTGGGCCTGTCCCGCAACCTCGCCCGCGAGGCGGTCAAGGCGCTGGCCGTCGCCCGGGTCCTGGAGGTGCGGCGGGGCGACGGCACCTATGTGACCAGCCTGCAGCCGAGCCTGCTCCTGGAAGGGCTCGGCGGCGCGGTGGAACTGCTGCAGGGCGACTCCGTGGCCCTGCAGGACCTCATGGAGGTCCGCCGGCTCCTCGAGCCGATCGCCACGGCACTGGCCGCCACCCGGATCTCCGACGACCAGCTCGCCGAGGTGAAGCAGCACCTCGACGCCATGCGCGACGCCCGTGACGACGTCGAACGACTCAACGCCCACGACGCCGCGTTCCACCGCGCCGTCATCGCGGCCACCGGCAACGAAACTCTCCTCACCCTCCTCGAAGGCATCTCCGGCCGTACCCTGCGCGCCCGGATCTGGCGCGGTCTGGTCGACTCCCAGGCGGCGGGCCGCACCCTCGCCGAGCACGAGGCGATCTTCAACGCCCTGTCCACCGGTGACTCCGCCCTCAGCCAGGCCGCAGCACTGCTGCACGTCAGCAACACCGAACAGTGGTTGAGGGAACACCTGCGTTCGGGCGAGGCGCTCACATCCGGGACGATCCCTTGGAAGTGACCGGCCGACCCGGGGCCGTCGACCCGCCCCGTTGACCGCCGCCGCCTTCCACGTCCCGGCCCCGAAGGGCGCGGCCCGTGTTCGACGTGCACTGGCGGGTTGAGCCGGGTGTGCCGTGGCGGGATGCTTGAGGCGGCGCCCGTGATGGCTGACGCGGTGCCGGACCGGGATGCGAGAGGAACGACGCCGGGAAACCTTCCATGGACCACGAACCCGACACGACCGCGCGAGCTGGGGACGCGGGGACACCCGAGGACTTCGCCGTCGTCATCGACGCCCATGGGGCTGTCATGGCGTGGAGCGCCGGAGCGGAGAGACTGCTCGGGTACGCGGCCCAGGAGGTCGTCGGGCGTCCGGCCGCCTCGCTGCTCGCGGCGAAGCTGCCCTCCGCGATGCGCCGCCACCTGGCCGCCGGGGAACCGTGGACGAGTGATCTGGCGCTGCGGAAACGGGACGGGGACCGGATCCAGGTGCACCTCAGGGGCACCCCGCTGGCGGACTCCGACGGCGACACCCCCTGGGTCCTCACCCCTGTGGCGATGACCTATCCCGCCGCGCCGGCCGACGCGGAGACGGCGCAGCTGTGGGACCTCACGCTCGCGCAGCTCCCGCTGCCCGTGGCCGTCTACGACCACGAGGCCCGCTTCGTCGCCTGCAACCAGGTGATGAGCCGCGCCATGGGGCTCACGCAGGAGGAGATGAAGGGCCTGACCCTGTGGGAGATCTATCCCGCCCCGCCCCTGGACGAGATCGACCGCCTCCAGCGGCAGGTCGTGCGCACCGGGGAGACGATCTTCCGCGAGGAGCAGCCATTCCGGGCCTCCGGCGAGGTTCGCGATCACGCCTGGTCGGTGTATCTGTCCCCCCTGAAGGACCGGGCAGGCCAGGTGCTCGGGTTGTCGGCCGTGGTGATCGACATCACCGGGCAGTACTGGGCCCGGCGCCGTCTGGCAGTGCTGAACGACGCCGGAGCGCGCATCGGCAGCACCCTGGACATCACCCGGACCAGTGAGGAACTGGCCGAGGTGGCGGTGTCCGGGTTCGCCGACTTCGCCACCGTCGACCTGCTGGAGTCGGTCGTCCAGGGACACGAACCGCAACCGGTCCCACCCGGCACGCCCGTGACGTGCCGCCGCACCGCTCAACGGTCGGTGCTCTCGGGCTGCCCGGAATCCGCGGTCCGGTCGGGTGACGTCGACGTCTACCCGCCCGGCTCCCCACCGGCACAGGCTCTGATCAGCGGACGGGGCGCCCACTACCGTGCGAGCGATCCACGGCTGCGGGAGTGGTCGACGGCCTCACCGGCCCGTGCCGAGAGCATGAGACGGTTCCGGGTCCACTCGGTGATGATGGTGCCGCTGCGTGCGCGGGGCATCACCCTCGGCGTGATGCACCTGCTGCGGCACCGGACCGCGGACACGTTCGGCGAGGACGATCTGGTGCTCGCCGAGGAGATCGCCGCCAGGGCGGCGGTGAGCATCGACAACGCCCGCCGTTACACCCGTGAACGCCGGACCGCGCTCACCCTCCAGCGCAGTCTGCTGCCCGCGCGGCTCCCCCGAGCGCAGGCGGTGGACCTCGCCTACCGGTACTTCCCCGCCGGCTCGGGTGACGAGATCGGCGGAGACTGGTTCGACGTCATCGCGCTGTCCGGGGGACGGGTCGCGCTGGTGGTGGGCGACGTCGTAGGCCACGGCGTGCACGCCTCGGCCACCATGGGCCGCCTGCGCACCGCAGTACGGACCCTCGCGGACGCCGATTTCGCCCCCGACGAGCTGCTCACCCGGCTGGACGACCTGGTCGTCCGCCTCGACCGGGAGGAGGGCCCCGATGCGCGAAGGGAGGCGGAGGAGACCTCGGGAGAAGTCGGGGCCACCTGCCTCTACGCCGTCTACGACCCCGTGGCCGGAGTGTGCGATCTCGCCAGGGCCGGGCACCCGCCGCCCGTCCTGGTGACGGCCGACGGCACGGCGCACCTCCTCGAGCTGCCCGCCGGGCCACCGCTCGGCCTGGGCGGACTGCCCTTCGAGGCCGCACGGATCACCATGGGGGAGGGAAGCGTCCTCGCCCTCTACACCGACGGTCTGATCGAGGCCCCGGGGCGGGACATCGACGTCGGACTGGACCTGCTGACCGAGGCACTGCGCCACCCGGCCGCCGACCTGGAGGAAGCCTGCGACGAGGTGATGCGCAAGGTGCGGCCCGACCCGCCCGCCGACGACATCGTCCTGCTGCTGGCCCGCACCTCCGGTCTCGGGACGGACCGGGTACGCACCTGGCAGCTGCCCCAGGACCCCGCGGCCGTCGCCGGGGCCCGGCGGATGGCCGGCGAACAACTGGCCGCCTGGGGTCTGTCGGCACTCGACTTCGCGACCGAACTGATCGTCAGCGAGCTCGTCACCAACGCCATCCGCTACGGCACCGCCCCCATCGAGCTCCGGCTCATCCGTTCCGACGTACTGGTCTGCGAGGTCTCCGACGGCAGCAGCACCGCTCCGCACCTGCGGCGGGCCCGCGTCTTCGACGAGGGCGGACGCGGGCTGCTGCTGGTCGCCCAGGTGGCCGAGCGCTGGGGCAGCCGCCACACGTCCGCGGGCAAGACGATCTGGGCCGAACAACCCGTGCCGGACTGAGCGTCCCCGAGGAGGCTCAGTCCGGCACGGTAACCGCTGCAGCGGTGGCGGGAGCGGTCAGCTCCAGGGGGAGGCGGTGAGCCAACTGGTGTCCTGGGCCCACGACGTCGTGGAGTCCCAGGCGTTGGAGCCGCCGTTGCTGGCGATGTAGGCCGTGAAGTTGTAGTGGCGGATGTACTTCGTCGGGAAGTTGACCGACTGGAAGGAGTGGCCGACCCCGCTGTTGCCGGTGGTGGGGCAGAAGGTGGCGTCCTGCGCGAAGGAGCCGCCGCCGTTGTCGGTGTTCAGGTAGAGCTCGTAGTTGAAGTGGCGCAGGTACTGGCCGGGGTTGTTGGCGGACTCGAAGGACAGGCAGGAGCTGTTGGCCAGGCCGGCGCGGACGATCCAGGTGGCGTCGGCCTTGTCGGTGGCGGAGCTGGTGGAGCTGATGTTGGAGATGACGACCTTGGTGTCGGCGTCGTCGTGGCGGAGGTAGTCCTGGGTGCAGCAGGGGGAGGTGGTGGCCTGCAGGGAGATGCGGGAGCCGGGGGTGAGCGAGCCGGTGCTGGTGGAGCCGCTGGTGTAGCCGGCGGCGGTGATGTTGGCCTGTACGGCGTTCTCGGTGGCGTCCGAGGGGTAGCCCGAGGTCATGACGCCTTCGTAGAAGGTGCCCTGGGCGCCCTTGCTGTTGTCACCGCCGATGCCCAGGATGATCGCACCTTCCTTGTGCATCGGGTTGTAGCCGGAGACGTTGGGCCGCACCCCGTTGTAGAAGGTGGACAGGCTGCCCGACTGGGCGTCGCCGCCGCGGATGGCCCACTGGTTCGGGCCGCCCTTGACCATGGCGGTCAGGAACCGGTTGGTGACGGTGGGGTCGCCCGAGTTGAGGTGCTGGTTCACACCGGAGAACAGGCCGTTCTCCAGGTCGGCCATGATCCAGGGGCCGTTGCCACTGCCGGAACCCCAGACCTTGTTGTTGCCGAAGTAGATGGCCTCCATGTGGCCGTTGCCGGTGTCGTGGTTGTTGGTCTCGGCGTTGCCGTAGTCGAAGCAGCAGCCGCCGTTGAAGTGGGTGCCGTCGAAGATCGCGTACTCGCCCTCGGGCTGGTCGCCGGTGGCGATGCCGTTGGTGGTGTCGTTGCGGTAGCCGGTGCCGGGGGCGACGTAGAGGCCGTACGCCTCGTGCCCGCCGACGGTGACCGGCGCCTCGAAGGCGTTGGCGAGGTTGTCCGGCCCGCTTGCGGCACCGCCTGCGGGTGCCTGGGTGAGGTTGTTGCCCTTGCCGGACTGGTCGTAGAGGACGGTGATGACGCAGCTGGTGTTCGCGCAGAAGGAGTCCTGCGCGGCGGCGTTGGCGAAGCCGCCCGCGCTGAGCAGGCCGATGTCCTTGGTCGTGTTGTCGGAGGCGCGCCTGACCTGGTACAGCGGGCCGTTGTACGTCCCGTACAGGGCGCGGGTGGTGCTGTGTGCGGCGACGCAGGGAGTGCCGCCTGCTGCGTAGATGTCACAGGGCCCCTGGGTGGCGGCCTGCGAGGTGGAGGCCGTCGCGGTGAGCAGGCCGGCCGCGAGCGCGGCGGTGGCACCGGCCGCGAGGAGCGCGCGTCTGGCGCTGCGGATCCATGGTGGTTTGAGCATGAAGAGACTCCTTCACAGGGTGGGTGTGATGTGCGCGTCGACGAACCCCCGTCGGCACCGAACCCGGGGGTGGCTGCTCGTCAGTCCCAGGGGGAGGCGGTGAGCCAGCTGGTGTCCTGGGCCCACGACGTCGTGGAGTCCCAGGCGTTGGAGCCGCCGTTGCTGGCGATGTAGGCCGTGAAGTTGTAGTGGCGGATGTACTTCGTCGGGAAGTTGACCGACTGGAAGGAGTGGCCGACCCCGCTGTTGCCGGTGGTGGGGCAGAAGGTGGCGTCCTGCGCGAAGGAGCCGCCGCCGTTGTCGGTGTTCAGGTAGAGCTCGTAGTTGGAGTGGCGCAGGTACTGGCCGGGGTTGTTGGCGGACTCGAAGGACAGGCAGGAGCTGTTGGCCAGGCCGGCGCGGACGATCCAGGTGGCGTCGGCC
>NZ_JBIWPO010000033.1:0-92787 GCF_044768275.1 Streptomyces sp. NPDC101152
GGGTGGCGTATCCAGCGTCATTGCAAGCGAGGTACTAACCAGCACTTCATCTACACCTACCCGGCCAAGAAGTCCCTTCACAGGGCGATGGCCAAAGTAAGGGCGATGTGCAGGAAAGCAGACACGAACGAGCCGCTCGACACCTTGCTGCGTCAGCTGAATCCGATGCTCAAGGGGTGGTGCGCCTACTTCCGACCGGGAGTCTCCAGCGCGACATTCGACTACCTCGCCAGTTTCACATGGTGGCAGGTAATCCGATGGATGAAGCGCAAGCATCAGGGGATCACCTGGAAGGAACTGCGCCGCCGCTACTGCGGTGGTGGCTGGACGATTCGATCCGGACAGCGGGAACTCTTCAATCCGGGACAGGTGAGCACCACGCGATACCTGTACCGAGGAGCGAGGATTCCGGCGCCGTGGAAGGTCGCCGTAGGGTGAAGATGATTCACCGCTGAGCCTCCAAGAGGGCTTGTGGAGAGCCCGTTGCCCAGAGATGGGCACGGCGGGTTCGGGAGGAGGCTCGGGGAAACCCACCGACGGCAACGTCGGCAGGGCGCCCCGGGCCGACCTCACTACCCCACCACCGAGCAGGCGGCGGAGCTGTCGCGCACGTTCGGCTGCGTCCGCCTGGTGTACAACAAGGCGCTGGAGGAGCGCACCCGGGCCTGGTACGGCGAGCAGCGCCGGATCTCCTACGTGCAGTCCTCCGCCGCGCTGACCCAGTGGAAGGAGACCGAGGAACTGGCCTTCCTGACCGAGGTGTCCTCCGTTCCGCTCCAGCAGGCGTTGCGTCAGCTGCAGACGGCGTTCGCCAGCTTCTTCGCCAAGCGGGCGAGGTACCCCCGGTACAAGAGCCGGAAGAAGTCCCGGTCGTCGGCCGAGTACACCCGCAGCGCCTTCACCTGGCGCGAGGGGAAGCTGACGCTGGCGAAGATGGCGCAGCTTCTGGACATCCGCTGGTCGCGTCCGCTCCCGCACGGATCGGTACCGACTACGGTGACCGTGTCCCGCGACGCTGCGGGACGCTGGTTCGTGTCCCTGCTGTGCGAGGACGCCGTCGCCCCGGCTCCCGCCACGCATGCGGCGGTCGGCGTCGACGCCGGGATCACGTCGCTGGTGACCCTGTCCACGGGGGAGAAGATCGCCAACCCCCGGCACGAGCGGCGGGACCGCGCCCGTCTCGCCAGGGCGCAGCGGGAGCTGTCGCGCAAGGCGAAGGGTGTAAGACCTCAACGGGAGTCCTCCCGGACGGGGCGGTCGTCGGTGAAGCAGGAAACCCAGCGGGCGACCGCTGGCATCCCCCGCCTTTAGGCCAAGGCCATGAAGTTACGGGTGGAGTCGTGTCCGCAAGTGGGGTCTGATCTGGAAAGACGCCGGACGCGAGGAGCGGAGCCCCGGTAGAACTGGCTCGTCCGCCAAGACAAGTCGTTCACAAAGACCGGAGGCTCCGCTGTCCGGACAGTCTGTCATCACGCGTGAAATCGCGGTAGCCGAAGGCGTCTTCGCCCCGGGACATCTGGGAGAGTTAACCCAGGTCGTGCCCTTCGAGATGGTCGATGCGGTCCTCGCCGAGTGCGGGGCGGTGCAGCAGCGGCTGCGGAAACTGCCGGCCCGGGTGGTGGTCTACCTGCTGCTCGCGGCCACGCTGTTCGAGGAATGCGGCTACCCGGCCGTGTGGCGCAAGCTGACCGGTGCCCTTGAGGCCCTGCCCCTGCCGACGGTGACCGCGACCGCGCTGTGGCACGCCCGCACCAGGCTCGGCACGCGCCCGATGCAGGCCCTGTTCGACCTGTTGCGCGGCCCGGCCTCGGCGGTCCGCACCGCCGGGGCACGCTGGGCCGGGCTCCCCGCAGGTCCTGCTGGTCGCCCTGGTGGCCTGCGGCACCCGCGCGGTCATCGACGCGGTCTTCGGCCCCCGCAAACCCGGCGAGCCCGTCCTCGGACACCGCCTGCTGCGCTCACTGCACCAGGACATGGTCGTGCTGCTGGACCGCGGTTTTGCCACCAACGCTTTCCTGCAAGCCGTGGCCGGCACCAGTGCCGACCTTCTGGCCCGGCTCTCCGCGCTGCGCAAACCGCCCGTCCTGCGCCGGTTCGATGACGGCTCCTTCCTGTCCCAGATCGGCACGGTCCAGGTCCGCGTCATCGAATGCGAGATCACCATCGCCACCACCGCCGGACGGCACAGCGGCGTCTACCGCCTGGCCACCACCCTGCTCGATCCCCACCGCTATCCAGCCTTCGAGCTGGTCAGGCTGTATCACGAGAGGTGGGAAGCGGAGTCCGCCTACTTCGCGATCAAGAAGTCGGTGCTTGGCCGACGCGTGCTGCGGGCCCGCACTCTGCCAGGCATCGCGCAGGAAATCTACGCCCTGCTGACCGTCTACCAGGCGATAAGGATCGCCGACGCCACCGGCACCGTCCCCGGGGCCGACCCGGACCGGGCCAGCTTCAGCATCGCTCTCCACACCGCCCGCGACCAAGTGGTCCAGGCAGCCGGCGTGATCGCCGGCACTACCATCGACCTCGTGGGCATCATCGGCCGGGCAGTCCTCAACAACCTCATGCCCGCCCGCCGACTGCGCCTCGGTCCCCGCGCCGTGAAGCGACCAATGTCCCGCTATGCCTACAAGAGCCTGCGCGTCGACCGACACACCTACAAGGCCACCGTCAGCATCGACATCGTGTTGACACCGTCCATCAGCCCGTAACTTCATGGCCTTGACCTTTAGGCAGGGGAGGAAGTCAAAGACAGGCGTTCCGCGGTGTGTTGTGTGACTGCCGGCGACCGCCGCCCGCCCGCGGGGCATGCCACCCGTGGTCGCCGAGCTGCGCGAGCGGACGCAGGAGCGGACGCAGGCGTCGCCGTTGAGGCCTGCATGACCGAAGGTCGACTCCTCGTTCGAGGGTGATGATCACCAGCGTCCGCTCGCCGAGCGCTGTGACGCGGGCTTCCCAGGGGGTGGCACGGACAGTCAGCGGAACAGGCGGAACAACCCGCGTACCTGCTCGACCAGCGACTCCGGCTGCTCCAGCGCGGCGAAGTGGCCGCCATGCGGCAGCTCCTCGAACCAGCGCAGGTCGGTGAACCGCAGCTCGGCCTCCCGCCTCGACGGGCGGGTTATGTCGCGCGGGTAGACCGACAGCCCGGATGGCGCGGTCACCTTGTCCCGGAAGTCGGCGAAGCTCTCCCAGTACAGGCGCGCCGACGACGTGGCCGACGCGGTGAACCAATAGACCGAGATCTCGTCGAGGATCGTCTGCCGCGACAACGCGTCCTCGGGATGGCCGTCGTTGTCCGTCCACGCCCAGAACTTCTCAGCGATCCAGGCGGCCTGCCCCGCCGGGGAGTCGGTGAGGCCGTAGCCGAGCGTCTGCGGCCGGGTCGCCTGGATCGCCGAGTACCCCCGGCCTGTGCGCTGCATCACCTTCTCGGCCTCGAGATTCACCAGCTCCGCGGGCGTCGGGTCGTCGAACGTGCCCGCCGCCACGGATCCCAGGTTCAGGTGCACGCCGGCGACCCGCTCGGGCGCCACCTCGCCCAGCGCGCCGGACACAGCCGAACCCCAGTCACCGCCCTGCGCGCCGTACCGTTCGTAACCCAGCGAGACCATCAACGTGTCCCAGGCTCGCGCGGTGCGAGTGACGCCCCACCCGGTCGTCGACGGCTTGTCACTCCAGCCGTACCCGGGCAACGACGGCGCGACCACGTGGAACGCGTCCGCCGGGTCACCGCCGTGCGCGCGCGGGTCGGTCAGCGGGCCGAAGACCTCCAAGAACTCGAGCACCGAACCCGGCCACCCGTGCGTGAGCACGAGCGGGAACGCATCCGGCTCCGGCGAGCGTACGTGCAGGAAATGGATGCCCAGCCCGTCGATCGTGTCACGGTACTGCGGGAACACGTTCAGCCGCTCGGCGAACCCGAAGTCATAGTCCTCGGCCCAGTGCGGCAAAGCTCCTGCGCATACGCCAGCGGCAAACCCTGTGACCAGTCGTCCACCGGCTCGCGCTCGGGCCACCGTGTCCGTCGCAGTCGTTCGCGCAGGTCCGCGATCTCGGCTTCGGTGAGGCTGACATCGAATGGCTCGGCGGACATGGCAAGCCTCCTTACTGGTCACGGCGCTATCGGAGCAGATGCAGGTGGACCGTCATCGCGGGCTCCCACGCGTGGCGTCGGGTTCGGGGCGGCGGTCGCCGGTAGGGCGCGGGGTCAGGCTGAGGACGAGTCCGGCCAGGGGGAGTGCCGCGAGCACAGAGAGGGCCACCGGCACCCGCACGATGCCGGACAGACCCGCGACACCGGCCGGACCGATCCCGCCACCCAGGGCGTTCATCGTCCTTCCGTCGTGGTCCAACATCCGGGGTCAGGCGCCTGCGGACCGCTCGGGCTGTCAGACGGGCTCATGCCGGTGTGCCTCCAGGGTTTTCTCCAGGAGTGCGTGGAGCTGCCGACGCTCGTCGGCGTCCAGTCCTGCCAGCAGTTCGGCCTGGGCCTGGTCGGCTTGGGACTGGATCTCGTCGAGGTAGTCCAGGCCCGCCCGGTTCACAGTGACGACATTGCGGCGTCGATCCTCCGGGTCGGCGCGACGGTCGACATGGCCCCCGGACTCGAGACGCTTGACGATGCCGCTGACGTCGTTGCGGTCCAGGCCGAGCCGCCTCCCGAGATCGGCTTGGCTGAGCGGGGCCGTACTCCTCCAGGGCGGCCAGCACGGCGAAGTCGGCGCGTGCGGTCAGCGGCATGTGCCGCGCCGTCATGCGCGCTCCGACCGTGGACACCTTGTTGGCCTGCCGGCTGGTGAGTGCCCTCAGTCGTGGCGGCGCCTGGTCACACACCGTTTCCCACGAACCGGTCGGGGCCCAGGCGCTGCGCTCCGCACATGCTGCGTCAGCCTGGGCAGCGGCGCGCGCGGCACCGGGCGGCGTCGGTACGGATGGGAAGACCTGCGGTCCTTCCGTGCCGCTTTCGCCCAGCGGCCCGCCACGAACCGCGAGCCCGCTCCTAGAGTCACGGCGGTGCCATCCAGCGCGGTCCGTTCAGCAGGTGCTGGACGGTGACCTTCCGCAATGCGCACCTATCCCCGAGAACTCCCGGGAGAACGCGATGAGCATCTCCGAATCGCTCCCTGGCCGCGAACAGGTCGTGTGCTACGTGCCCGCACCGCTGCGGACACACGGCGGTGCCGGCTACCGGGTGCAGCCTGTGCCGGACGCCGCCGCGCGGATCGTCCCAACGGGTGGACGGGGCATCGCCTGGGACCGGCTCCGGTTGAGGCGCACGTACGGAGACCGGTACCGCGAGGCGATGGCCGGCGTGGCACGGACGTTGCCCCAGTCCTTGGGCCCTCCGGGCGGCATCCGGCACGACCGTGTCAACGTGCTCGCCGATCTGGCGGCCGTCCACCTGTATCTGGCCGGGGAGTGGGAGGAACTCGACGAGGCGTTGTCCCAGGGAACGGTGGGCGGGCACCTGTCCCTCGCCCGGTGTCTCGCCTCGGGGCTGCGCCGGCTGGGCTCCTACCGCGGTCCGGCGATCGTACGCACCGGCACGGTAGGACCGGTGACGGAGTGGTACCGCGACAACCGGTTCGTCACGGAGCAGGGCTTCTGGGCGGCCTCGGCATCGGCAGCCATGCTGCGTGAGGGCGGACCCGGCTTCGTCGTGTGGTCGCTGACCGCACGTCGTACCGAGGTGGTCGCCCCGTACGCCCCGGAGCAGCTGGTCTTTCTGCCCGGCACGCGGTTCAAAGTGCTGCGGGTGATCGACGGGCGGCAGCCCCTCGTGCTCCTGCGCGAGTTGTTCCCGCCGGAGTCGGCCGGGCACCAGCCCGGCGACGCCGGAGAGGACGGAGCCACTTGGCTGGACGAGAGCACGCTGGCCGACCTGGAACGGATGACGGCCGACTCACGTACGGCGACCCGGTTCACGCCGCTTGCCCCTGTGGCCGCCGGGCCGCGGGGGCGGCCCCCCGGACTGATCGTCACGTCACCGACCGGCAGGCACCACACCCCCTGAACCGCGGCTTCACGCTCGGAGAAGAACAGACCGAGGGAGAAACGGACTTGGACGAACGAGCGGCAGCCCCGTGCGAAGAGGCCGAACCGGAGGAGTCGGAGGAGGTGATCAGGACCGCGTTGTGGGAGGCCTGGACGGCAAGGGGGTCGGCGGAAGGGACGGACAGGAAGTGGGGTCCCGTCGCGTACTCCGCCATGGGTCGTCGCGCGCTCTCGCCCGAGTAAGGCTGGGCCCGGCACCGATGCGTGGGCCGCTGAACTCCCGCCTCATGGTGGCGTAGCCGATGAGCGCGGCCAGGGCCGCCTCGGCCCGGGTGCTGTCCGCCGAGGTCGGCTCCGGGGCCTCGGCATCGCCCTCGCGGTTCCTCGCGCACAGGCCCGCCAGGTGGTCGCGCAGCGCGGTGTGCCGGGACACGGCGAAAGGCCGCCAGTTCCCCGGAGGTCGACGCCTCCGCCCAGATCTGCACGACCAGGCGTGCGCGGTCCGCGGACGCGCCGGGCGGCGCCACATAGGACATCAAGCGGCGCAGCAGGTCTCCCGGCGTGCCGCCGGCGCCCTAGGGTCCAGGGACCGGGCCGGTAGTCGCGACCCTTGCGCAGGGCCAGGAAGACGGGGATGCCGTAGGTGGGGATCATGCCGACCGCGTTGATCGCACCATAGGCCGCGGGCGACCACAAGGCTCCGGGAGGGCGAGCAGGAAGGGGACGACGACGGCGAACCAGACGGCCCGCGTCGGGGTTTTGGTCCGGGCGTTGACGCGCCGCCAGCTCTTCCAGCCGGGCAGGGCGGGGCTGCGGGAGAACGCGTAGATCATGCGGCTGGCCGCGGCGACCTCGGCGTTGCCGCAGAACAGCATCGCCACGATGACGATCAGGAGCAGCGCCTTTGCGCCAAACGGGCCCAGGACGTCGAGCAAGATCTGCACGGGCGGGACCCCGGTCGCGGTGTTCTGGGTGGCGGTGTAGTCCTGCATGGCGAACAGCAGGCCTGAAGTTCCCCCGCCACCGTGCTCTTCCCCGGTGGTGAGGAGCTGACGCTGGGTCCGGGCCGGTTCACGGGGCGACGACGCGTCGGCGTGCGGTGAGCTGCCTCGATTACGGCAGGTCTGCGGCAGGTCCCGGGCCACACTCACGGCGGGCGGATCCAGCCGCTCGACTACCTCGTACGCCTTGACTGGCCCGTGGTTTGTGCGGGCTGCCGGGGGCCGCCGTTACGGATCTTCGCGCCGAGCGAGGTCAGTCTCCTCATCCTGCGCTCGCCCACGTGACCGGCAGCTCATCCTGCCGCCTGCTCAGCGCGCTGAGCAGGCACTTTGCGGGAGGCGCCGATAGTCGAAACGGGCGCGTGCTCCGCCGGTGCGCATGGGCGGGCAGACCCGGGTGTACGCAAGGCCGTGATCAGCCGGGAGTGGTTGTAGTTGCGGAGGCCGGGCGGTTGACTCAGTCCCCCGGAGTGCCAACACAGTACTGCTGCTTGGGCGGATGACATGGTGCCGGTCCACGCGACCTCCGACGGCCTGCTGACGGCCCTCGACCGGCGGGCGGCCCCGAGTCCGGCAACCGTGACATCGCCGCGCAGGTGCGTGGGGTCGCTCGTGACCTCGGTCCGGTGATGGACGAGGTGAAGGCGGGGGTATGGCGCCTACCGCTGAGGGGTTCGAGACGTGTCCGGGCAAGCCGGGGAAGAACCTGCCGACGGTGGCGGGTGCTGCTGAACAGGTCACCGATGTGTGATCAGACGGTGGGGCAGGGATCGCTTGGCCGGACCGGACGAAAGCTTCAGGCGCACCCACAACGACGAGGAGACAACCGAGGATGCCACCTCAGCACGAACAGTCACACGAGACCTCACCAGGGACGGGTAGAGCCTCCCCATCGGTTCGCCGGGCCGTGCACATGACCGTTGCAGCCGGGGACCCCGGCGGTATGTTGTTGCCGCGCGCCAAGGCCGTCGCCCGGCCCGCGGGTGAGGCCGCTCCGGGGAGTCCTGCGGCCGCTCTGGCGAGTCCCGTATCCGCTCCGGCGACCGCGTCCGATGATTCAGCGGAGCCCGCCGCGGAGGAGGCGGCGGTCACCAGGCGCGGCTTGGTACTCGCCGCCGCGGCCATTGCCGGGACGGTGCTGGTCGGGGCTTCGATCGTACTGGTGGGACACACGGGTCACAGCGAGCAGTCCGGTGACCCTCTGGCGGCGCCCCAGGGCGTCACCGTGCCGACCACGCACAGCAGCATCCCAACCGACGGCCACACCTCCAGCTCTCCTTCGGTCTCGCCCACGCGCACCGCCACGGCGAGCGCGACGGCCGAGCACCGCAGCGCGCCGAAGGTGGCGGCCGAGGCCGCTGCCGGTCAGGGTGCGATCCCGGCCTCGTCCGAGAAGAGGACGTCACCGCCGACGACCGCCGCGGATGCCGTCGCACAACGGGCCGCCGCCCACCCGGGCCGGCACATCTGCTACCGGGCCTATGTCAGCGAGGTCGGCTGGGAGGCTCCGGTGTGCGACGGCGGCGTGGCGGGTGAGACCGGGAAGAATCGGCCCATCGAAGCTGTCGAGCTCTCCACGGCCGGTACGTCGGGGAACGAAGCCAACGCATACATGGCCAGCAGCGGTTGGCAGGGCGGCGGCGCCTGGAACTGGAAGGGGGCGGCGAACGGCCAGAACCTCGTCATCGGAAACCCTGGCTCGGGGGCGGCGATGAGGGCATTCATGACAAGCGTGAAATCGGGCACCATCTGTGCCAACACCTACGTCTCCTCCAACGTCGGCTGGCAGAGCACCCAGTGTGGCAGCAGCGGCGCCAAACCCGACTACCTCTTCTGCGGCTCGGCCGACAAGACGGCCAAGCTGATCGAAGCCGTCGTCTTCAGGGTGTGAGCACCTCGCGCCGGGGGGCCGTACCACCGACGTGGTACGGCCCCCGTTCCGTTCCGGCCCTCGCCCGCTGCCTGTCGAGAAGCGCCGTCCGGACCAAATCCCCTTCAGGATCAAGCCAAGCGCCAAGGAAACTGGCCCGAGTCGCCGTCAGATGAGCCCCGTACGTATGGCGTAGGAGACGGCGTGGGCGCGGTTTCGCAGTTGCAGGCGTTTCATCAGGCCGTACAGGACGTACTTCACGGTCCTCTCCGAGTACGAGAGCTTCTCCGCGATCTCGGACAGTTCCCGGCCCTCGGCGACCAGGCGCAGCACATCCACCTCGCGCTGGCTGACCCCGGACGCCGTCAGCCCGCGGGGGGTGAGGACCTCACGATGCGTTCGCTGGACCTGTTCCATCAGCCTGCCCTGGAGCGTTGGCGGAAGGGATCCGCCGCCCTGGGTGACTGTCATCAGTGTCCGGGTGAAGACCGCGGGAGTGAAGGAGTCGCGCCACAGCACGGCGCGCACCCCGTGGTCGACCGACGCTGAGACCTCGGCATGCCACCGTCTTCCCGCCACCACCACGAAACGGGCGTCGGGGCGGTTGCACAGGCCGGGCAGCATGTCCAGGACTGAGACGTCCATGGTGTCCACGGCCACCACGGTGACGTCGGCATCCTGGCTGCTGCTGATCTCGGACAGCCTCCGGTCATGCTGAAGGCAGCTCACCAGACCGACCCGGACAACGGGGTCGGGTGCGTACACGGCGACCTGGACCACGTCGCTGAGCATTTGCTGAGGCATCGGCCCTCCCTCACGGGAAACGGTGTTGCGTATCCACGGCGATCAGGAGGGCGATGTTGTCATGGACGTATCCTCGGTTTCCGCTCCAGCGACCCCCTCCGGTCTAACAGCAGGGAAAGCTGCCACGAGTCGCACCCGCCGTTCCGCGCGGCCGCGACCATGCGCGGCGCCGCTCCGGAAAGGGCCCGTCGCGATCAGCGGGCCGCGGTGAGCACGGCCGTCGCGACCTTGGTACGGGACCGAAGACCGGTGCGCGTGAACAGCCGGGTGATGCGGTGGGCCACCGCATTTTCGCTCAGACGTAACACAGTGGCAACCTGCCTGTTGGTCAGCCCCTCGGCGATGAGCGTGGCCAGCAGGTGGTCGTTCTCCGTGGTCGCCTGCTTTCGGCCGGGCACGGCGAGCCCGGCGTCACGCAGTGCGGCCCTGGCGCGGTAACGCCACAGGGCGGCGCCGGTCTCGCCGAACAGCTCGTACGCCTCGTACAGCAGTGTCTTCGGCCCCGCGCCCGCGATGGCGGCGGTGGCCAGCGTGATGCCCGTCTCGAACGGCTGGCTGCGCGACCGGGCCAGGTCCACCGCTTCGCGCAGGCGGTCGCGGACATCCTCGGCCGGGTCGCCGCCCAGCACCCGGGCCGACGCCAGCAGATACAGCAGCCGTGACCGTCCGCTGCCCATCCGCTCGGCGAGCGTGTGCAGTCGGCTGAGACACGCTGACGCGTCGGCGTGCCGCCCGGCTTCCTGCGACACGACGGCCAGCGTGGCCCACAACTCGTCCGTGGCGTAGACGCATTGGCGTTCGTTTGCCGCTTCCAAGCCGCGCCGCAGAATGCCGGCCGCTTGATCCAACTCGCCGAGGGCCCGCAGCACCTCGGCCTCGCAGTGGTCCAGGGTGTGCTCCAGCGGCCCGGGTTTGCGGCCGCGCACGCTGTCCAGCAGGCGGCTGGCGCTGGTGGTGCGGCCCCGGGCGAGCAGGATGGCCGCGGTTCTGGCGGCCAGCAGATGCTGGTTCGGCGCCGCGTCGAATGTCCGGTCGTGCGCCAGTGCCGAACGCGCCGTCTCCATGGCCTCGTTCCAGCGGCCCTGTAAGTGGCAGAGCAGGAAGCGGCTGGTCGCCCACAGCACCTCGGAGGTCATACCGCGAGCCGACAGCAGGTCTTCGGCGCGTCGCAGATCGCCCGTGCCGAGGAGATGATCCAACTGCATGACGGTCATCGAGTAGACCCGTTCCGGGGGCAGGCCGTCCAGGTCAGGGGCGTCCAACGAGCGCAGGAACCTCTCTGGACGACCCACCACGTATTCGCAGGCCGCGCGGCACAGCTCGGGGTGGAATCGGTAGGCCGGATCGGTATTCCACACCGCCTCCGTCCGGTCGAGCAGAGCCAGCGCCTCGGGCCACCTCTCCAGCAGGCACAATGCAATTGTCCGGCCCGCCACTTCGGTGAAGGCAGGCAGCGGCAGATCGTCCCACCAGCGCTGCTCGGCCATCCGGGACACCCGCGCCCAGTTGTCGTCGGCCGCTGCGGCGCTCACCGCCAGCACGCCCGTCTCCTGGAGGTCCAGCACGCTGAGGCCCTCGCCCGGGTTGCGCAGGATCGCCTCGGTCTGTGCCGTCGAAGCCGCGTAGTCGCCGTTGAGGTAGGAGACCTTGGCGTACTGGAACAGCGCGAGATCGCGTGCGGACGGCTGGTCGGTCAGGAGCGCGGCGGTCCCCAGCCACCGTGCGATGGCCTGCGTCCCGGGGGCGGGGTGCAACCGGTCGGCGGCCGCTACCAGTTCCGTCGCGGCGCGGCTGCGGTCGAGCAGGGTGCCCGCGTCGGCGATCCGGTCGGGCAGGTACCACACGGCGTCCGCCTCTTCAACGAGGAGGGCCGCCGTGTGCGCTGTCTCACCGGCCGCCCACAGCGCCTCCACCGCGGCGGCCGAAAGGCGCCGGCGCTCAAGCGGGCCGAGCCGCTCCCGGACGGCGTGCTCCACCAGCGGTACGCGGAACCGCCAGCCGAGTGCCGGGCTGTCGGCGTCGTGAGAGGGCAGTTCGTCGACGATCCCGGCGTCGGTCAAAGCGCGGATGCCGGCCTCGATGTTCGCGTCGGACAGCCCACTGGCCGCCGCGCCCAGTTCCACCGCCGCCCGGCCGAGCGGCCACAGGATGCTCAGCGCCGCGGCCGCCGTCCGGTGCGGCTCACCCAGCGCGTCCAGGGCCGCGATGAAACGATCGTCGTCCGAGAGCACCGGTACCGGGGCAGTGCTGTCCAGATATCCGTGGCCATCGACCACCCGTATCGCGCCCTGGTCGGCCCACCCGGTGAGCAGGGCGTCCACAGCGCCCGGAATCCCGCGGCTGAGGGAGTAGGCCAACTCGCTGAGTCGGCGGTCGGGCACCGCCTGCAACTGCTGACTCACGGCGGCCGTGACGTCCTCGGGACCGAGGCGTGCGAGGCTGACGGTGAGCACCGTACGGTTGCGCGCCAGCCGATCGACCGCCCGCCCGGAGCCGGAAGACCCGCCCACCGGGCCGTGGTCGACCGCCGTGAGCACCAACCGGGCACCGCCCGCGCCGCGTTCGGTCCTGACCCTGCCGAGCAAGGCGATGGAAGCGGAATCGGCGAGGTGGACGTCATCGACCACCACGACCACGGGAACCGGCTGCGCCAGCGCGGCGGCCAGGGACTCGCGAACCGCCGCCCGGTCGCCCTGTTCCACGGCGGACAGCACGTCCGCGGCCGATGTGCCGGACGGACGCCACCCGGCGGTACGGGCCCGGTGTTCCTCCAGCGCCGTCACCATCCGCAGTGTGAGCAGCAGGGGGTGCTCGGCGTCGCCGGGCACGCAGGGCAGGAAGATCACTACCACCCCCTCCCCGCTCAGCTGTTCGGCGGCGGTTCGCACCAACGCGGTGCGCCCGGCACCCCGCTCTCCGCGGACCAGCACCGGACGACGGTCGATCGGATCGCGGACGCCGCCGAGTACCGCGTCCAGCTCTGAGCGGCGGCTGGTCAGGCACGAGCGCACCAGACGCGCCGCCGTACCGCCGCGGACCATCTCCACACCTGACGGACCGTCCACTGCCGCACCGCACCTTTCACTTCACTTGTCTGGCCGACGAACTCGCCGTACAACCCACCGCGGACCCGGTGGGTCGGGGCCTTGCGCCGTCGGCCATTATGGCTGCCCTCGGCGCGGGTGCTCGGGTCCCTCGTCCGACCGGTCGGCGATCGCCACCGCGGCGGCAGCGGCCGACGACGCGGTCCGCAGGCCGCGTCGCCGGAACGTCGAGCGGCGGGACGGTACAGGGGCTGATGAATCTCCCCGTACGCCCGTGCAGTCCCGGCCAGTACCGAACACACCAGGAGGGGCTTGTGCAGCAGCACTCCTTACCTCTGATCGGCAGGAAAAAGGAAGTCCAGGAGGTGGCCGGGGTTTTCCGCGCCACCGGCACGGACACGGCACGGACTCTGCTGGTCACCGGTCGAGCAGGGAGCGGTAAGACCGCCGTGGTGCATCAGGCCCGGCAGACCGTGGCGGCCGAGGGCGGCAAGGTCCTGCGGCTCGACTGGGACGCCGCCGAGAGCCCGCCCGGCCCCGCCGCCTTGGCCGACATGGTGTGCGGTGTGCTCGCCAAGATCCATGACGGCCGGCTACCGGTCCGCGTCACCACCGTACGCAGGGTGCAGTGGCGGTCCTCCGGACGCGGCGGTGACCTGCCACTGTTGTCCGTCATGGGCGAAGTGCTTGCGGACGCGGCGCACTTCGTGCCGTTCGCCCTGCTTCTTGACGGCGCCGAACGGATGCCGCAGCCGACCGCGTCCGCTCTGGCGCTGCTGCTGCGCGCGTTCCGCCCGGCGGGGATCCCGGTGGTGATCGCAGGCCGCTCGGCGCCCGCCGGGTTCGGCGGTGGCCCGTACCTGTCGGCGGCCGCCGACCAGGTACTCGATCTGCCGCCGCTTTCAGCGTCCGTCATCGGCGGGCTGATCGCCCGGCGACTGGGCCGACCCGTCGAACCGGGTCTGGTGGCGGCCGTATCCCGTTCGCTGGGACCGCTGGCCGGCAACCCGGGGGCCGTGCTATCCGTACTGGCAACGCTGGAGGAGCGCGGCGGGCTGCTCGAACTGGACGGCCTGCTGTGTCTGTCCGAGCCGGAAGGGCGGCTGCGGCTGCGCACCGACGTGGCGGAGCTGGGCCGGCTCGGGTGGCCGGACGCCCCGCCCGACGCCGAAACGCTGGAGACGGCGAGCGTGTTGGCCCGGCTGCTCGGCCGGGCGCCACTGTGGCTGGAGGATCTGAACCACGTGACGCAGCCGGCCGGCCCCCAGGCCGAGCCCGTCGGCCGGACGGTGGACCGGATGGTCAAGGACGGGGTGCTGGCCGTCGACCGGGTCGGCCGGATCACCTTCGCCGTCCCCGCGCTCGCGGCCGCGCTGCGTTCCCTGCCCACCAGCCTCGACGCGCGGGTCGTGCACGCAAGGATCGTCACCGCCGTGACCGACCGGCTGGGCGCCGCCGCCGCCGGCACCTGCCATCCGCGGCTGAGCGACCACGTCCACGCCGCGGGCCGGATCCTGGACGACACGCTCGCCGTGCCGCTGCTGGTCAACGCGGCCCGCAGGTATGCCAGGGCGAACGGGCCGCGTGCCGTCCGCGCCTGCCTGTCGGCGCTGCGCCGACTGCCGCCGGGCGACCACAGAACGCCGGGCATACTGCGTGACGCCGCCGCGATCGGCCTCGGGTACGGCGGCCATGCCGAGGTGCTGGCGCTCGCCGAGCCGCTGCTCGCCTGTCTGAAGGCGCCGCACGGCGCGGACCGGGGCGGCCTGCAGAGCGCCACCCGGGCGTGGGCACTGGCGTCGCTGCACGAACATCGGTTCGGGTACGTCGACGGCGCGGAACGCCTATACCGTGCGGAGCTCGGCTGGATGCCCGCCGCCGCCCCGTTCGCAGCGCTGAGTGGCCGGTACGGGATGGGCCCGGTGCATCACTGGCACGAGCCGGAAGACGGCGACGCCGACGAGTCCGGCGGCCCACTGCCCTCGGCGGCCGAACTTCGACTGCTGGCCGCCGCAGTGGGCGACGGCGCCGGGATCGAACGCGCCCGGCGCGCTCTGCCGAAGGACGCCCTCGACGAGACCGCCATGGACCGGCTGCAGGGGGCCGCCGCCTACGGTGACCTGGCGGACGCCCTCAAGGCCGTGCTCGGCGACCGCTATGTCGGCGCCGGCGCCAGCACCGCCGGCCGCTACCACAGCTTGGTGCGCGACTACCTGGCGGGGCACTGGGACGACGCGCTGTCGGTCGCCCTGCGCATCGAGGCGCGTGGCCGGTCCGAGGGCATGGGCGAGGTGTGCCAGCCGGCCAGGGCGCTGGCCGCCGAGATCCATGGCGTACGGGGAGATCTGGCACAGGCCCGCGAATGGCTTGGTCTGATCCCGGAATCCGTCACCCATCCGCTGATCGCCCGGGTGCGGCTGGGCGTGATGTACCGGTCGGGCTGGGCCGACGAGGCCTTCGCAGAGGCATGGCGCGGCGTGAAACAGGCGCGCCAGGACGGGCTGCTCGCCGGCCTGGACGGGCTGCTGCTGCGGATCATCTCCTTCGGCATGCTGGAGGAGAGCAGCGTCCCCGCCGCCCGTCGGGCGCTGGAGGAGCTGGAGGCCCTCAACGAAGAGGCACCCTCGCTCATAGCCCGGGAAGCGCTGCTCATCGGGCGCGGCGCTGTGCTCCGCGACGCGGACACCGCGCTGGCCGGGCACCGGCTGGTACTTCAGCGCGGCGACCGGTTCCTGGCCGTCTTCAGCGCCCACAGCATGGCGAAGGCCAGCGACGACCCCCGGCCCTGGCTGGCCGAGGCGGCGCGCGACGCGGGACGGCTGAAGGCCGGACGCAACGTCCGCGCCATGCTCGGCCAGTCGGCGCGGCGGCACAACATGCCGTTGCCCAGGAGCCGTTCGACCAGCGAGGAGTTGAGTGAGCGGGACATCCGACTACTCGAGATGGTCAGCGACGGGGCCACCAACCGGCAGATCGCCGCACGGCTGGCATGCAGCGAGAAGACCGTCGAACAGCGACTGACCCGGCTGTACCAGCGCACCGGGTGGCGCTCCCGGGTGGAACTGGCCGCCGCCTGGCTGGACGGCACCCTGGCCCGGCTCGGCCCGGTGCCGGACGCGCAGCCGAGGCCTACCGCTGCGCGGTCCGCCCCGGGGGAGACCTGAACGGGCAGGCAGGATCCGTTGTCCCCACGGACAACGTCACCGCGCCGGGGCCGGTGCGGCCCCACGCCGTTTCCTAGGCTGGGTGGGCAATCCCCCTGCGGCCTTGTGGACCAACAAACCTGGGGCCTGTCCGGAGTTTCCCCGTGGGGGAAGGAGCGGCGTTCGGTGCGTGCGATCGGCGTGCCGGGCGAATGCCCTGGTAGCGGAGTTACTCGGGCGTTCGGCCGGTGCGGCGAGCGTGCCTGCCGGGCGTCGCGACGCCGCGGGGAAACTCCGGACAGGACCCGAAGGCCGTCCAAGGGCGGCACGGAACACCAAGAGCCCGCAGGAGACGGTCCGATGAGCACTGTGGTCGTGAAGCGCTCACCGCGTGTGCCCGCTCCGGAGGCTCCGGAGGGCCGGATCGAACTGGCCGAGCCACCGGTCCTCGGCGAGCCCGCGACCGCGGACTTCACCTCCGTGCTGGTGTACCTGCCGATGGCACTGGGCATGGGCGCCATGGTCATGATGTTCACCGTCGGTACCAGTTCGCCGTCCACGTACATGATGTCGGGGATGATGGGCGTCGCCATGATGAGCATGGGGCTCGGTCAGGTCGGCCGACGCGGCGCCGAGCGCAAACGCCGGATGCGTGCCGAACGCCGCGACTACCTGCGCTACCTCGCCCAGTTGCGTCAGCAGGTCCGGCGGGCCGCGGCCGAGCAGCGGGCCGCGGCGTACTGGGACAACCTGCGCCCGCAGGACCTGTGGGCGCTCGCGTCAGGGCCGCGGCTGTGGGAGCGCAGGGCGAGCCACGACGACTTCGCGGCGGTGCGTATCGGCCTGGGCACGCGCCGCGCCAACCTGGTGCTGGTACCGCCGGAGACCAGGCCGGTGGAGGACCTCGAACCGCTCTCCGCGATCTCGCTGCGCCGGTTCACCAAGGCGTACCAGTCGGTCAGGCACCTTCCGCTGCCGGTCCCGCTGCGCCGCTTCACCAGCGTGGAGTTCGCCGGCGAGGGAGGTGCGGCGCTTGCCCTGCTGCGGGCCATGATCGCCCAGCTGGCGGTGCTGCACTCGCCGGACGAGCTGCGCATCGCGCTGCTCACCGACGCGGTGGGCCGTACCGAGTGGGACTGGCTGAAGTGGCTGCCGCACAACGCCCACCCCCGCGAGGAGGACGCCGCGGGACCGCTGCGGCTCGCCGCCGACGACCACGAGGCGCTGCTGGACCTGCTCGGCCCCGAGATGACCGACCGCCCCGACCACGAGCCCGACGCCACACCGCGGGCGGGGGAGCCGTTCGTGGTCGTGCTGGCGTACCGGGTGCACATCCCGGAGACCTCCCGGCTGCTCGGTGCGGGTCTTCGTAACGTGGTGCTGCTGGACGCCACCGGCGCGATGACGGGCGGACCGCAGGTGCTGCGGCTGAACGTGCGCGACGGCGAGGTGGAGTACCCGGCGGGCGAGACCGTGGTGACCGCGGAGGCCGACGGGCTCACGATCCCGGAGGCCGAGGCCCTGGCGCGCGTTCTTGCCCCGATGCGCACCAGCGGCGGCCTCGACTTCGTCGAACAGCCCCTGGAGACCGACTTCGACCTCAGCGCACTGCTGGGCATCCGTGATCCGCGCTCCTTCGACGTGGCCGCCCTGTGGCGGACCCGTACCCCCCAGAGCGCCCGGCTGCGCGTGCCCATCGGCATCACCGAGGACAACGAGGTGCTGGAGCTCGACCTCAAGGAGTCCGCGCAGGCCGGCATGGGCCCGCACGGGCTGCTGATCGGCGCGACCGGCTCCGGCAAGAGCGAACTGGTGCGCACCCTGGTCATCGGCCTGGCGGCGACCCACTCCTCGGACGTGCTGAACTTCGTGCTGGTGGACTTCAAGGGCGGCGCGACGTTCCTGAACATGGACCGCCTGCCGCACACCTCCGCGGTCATCACCAACCTGGCCGACGAGCTGCACCTGGTCGACCGGATGCGCGACTCGCTGAACGGCGAGATGATGCGCCGTCAGGAGCTCTTGCGGGAGAGCGGCTACTCGTCGCTGTACGAGTACGAGAAGGCCAGGCTCGGCGGTGCCGCGCTCAGCCCGCTGCCGTCACTGGTGATCGTGGTCGACGAGTTCTCCGAACTGCTGGCGAACAAGCCGGAGTTCGTGGAGCTGTTCGTCAGCATCGGACGCCTGGGCCGCTCCCTCGGCGTACACCTGTTGCTCGCCTCGCAGCGTCTGGACGAAGGCCGTATCCACCGCGTCGAGGGCCACCTGTCGTACCGCATCGCGCTGCGGACGTTCTCCTCCATGGAGTCCCGCAGCGTGATCGGCGTGGGCAGCGCCCACGAGCTTCCCTCGGCGCCCGGCAACGGCTATCTGAAGGTCGACACCACCAACCTGGCCCGCTTCAAGGCCGCCTACGTCTCCGGGATCTGCCCGGTGTCCGCCACCGCCGCCCTGCCCGCCGAGCTGGTGCGGGGCGCAGAGGAGGTGGTCGCCTTCGGCATGGAGCAGCGCGCGCCCCACTTGGCGGGCGCCCTGGCCGCCGCCGAGGAACACCTCGCGCAGCAGCCGGAGCCCCGTTCGGTCGAGCCCGCCTCGGACGACGAGGAGAGTCTGCTCGAAGTCCTGGTCAACCGGCTGGAAGGGGCAGGTCCGCCGGCCCGTCAGGTATGGCTGCCGCCGCTGGACTCCTCACCCAGCCTCGACCAGCTGCTGCCCGGCATCGTCCCGGACGCGCAGCGCGGCATGAGCGCGAACGACTACCCCGCGCTCGGCGGACTGCGGGTACCGCTGGGCATGGTCGACCGGCCCTTCGAGCAGCTGAGGGAGCTGCTGGTCGCCGACCTGTCGGGCGCCGACGGCCACCTGGCGATCGCCGGGGCGCCGCAGACCGGCAAGTCCACCATGCTGCGCACGCTGATGCTCTCCCTGGCCCTCACCCACACCCCCGTGGAGGTGCAGTTCTACTGCCTGGACTTCGGCGGCGGCGGTCTGCAGTCCACCGCGGGACTGCCCCACGTCGGATCCATCGCCACCCGCATGGAACGCGACCGGGTGCAGCGGACCGTCGAGGAGCTCACCCAGCTGCTCGAGGCACGCGAGCAGCGCTTCACCCGTTTCGGCCTCGAGTCCATGACCGCCTATCGTGAGCTGCGCCATCGCGGCGAGATCGACGACCCGTACGGTGACGTGTTCCTCGTCGTCGACAACTGGTCCACACTCAGGCAGGACTTCGAGGAGCTCGAGCCGCGCATCACCGATCTCGCGGCCCGCGGACTGTCCTTCGGACTGCACGTGGTCGCGTCCGCGGTGCGCTGGTCGGAGCTGCGGCCCCGGACCCGTGACCTGTTCGGCACCAAGTTCGAACTACGGCTCGGCGACACCGTGGAGTCCGAGGTCGGCTCGAAGCTCGCCGCGAGCGTCCCCCACCAACCGGGCCGCGGCCTGACCAAGTCGGCCAACCACTTCCTGTGCGCCCTGCCACGGCTGGACAGTTCGCCGAAGACCGACAACCTCACCGCCGCGACCAAGGCCGCCGTGGCCGAGATCGACACCTTCTGGACCGGCCGCCCGGCCCCCGGGGTGCGCCTGCTGCCCGCCAGGCTGCCTCTCGACAAACTGCCGGCCCCCGACGGCGACCTGCGGGTCTGCATCGGCTGGGACGAGCAGCGGCTCGCGCCGGTGTGGCACGACTTCAACGCCACCCCCCATCTGATGGTGTTCGGCGACAGCGAGACCGGCAAGACCAACGTGCTGCGCCTGGCGATCAACGCCATCACGCGCCGCTACCCGCCAGAGGAGGCCCGCATCCTCCTCGCCGACACCCGTCGGGCCCTGCTGGGCGACGTGCCGGAGGAGTACCGCGTCGGGTTCGCGGTGGACGGCGAGGCGCTCAGCCAACTCGCGGGCAGCGCCGCGGTGTCGGTCGGCAAGCGTGTTCCCGGCCCCGACATCGCGCCGGAACGCCTTCCGCGACGCGACTGGTGGACCGGGCCCAGGCTCTTCGTCCTCATCGACGACTACGACCTGTACTCCGCCGCCCCCGGCTCCGGCTCCCCCCTCAACGCCCTGGCACCGATGCTGGCCCACTCGGTGAACATCGGTATGCACATGGTGATCTCCCGCTCCACCTCCGGTGCCTCCCGCGCCATGATGGACCCGGTCCTGCGCCGCATCTGGGAGCTCGGCAGCCCGGCCCTACTGCACTCCTACCCCAAGGAGGAGGGCAAGTTCATCGGCGAGGCCAGGCCACGGACCCTGCCACCCGGGCGCGCGCAACTCGTCACCCGGCGTGGTGTGCGGCTGATGCAGGTCGGTTACGCCGGACCGTGACGGCCCGACAGGACACCCGCCCACGGCGCCGCACTCCACGCCCCTCAGGAGCACCATGACAACCCCCGTATCCGCTCCCCGCACCCCCGGGGCGGTGAGCACCGAGGTCTGCCGGCTGACCATCGCCGGACCGGCCGGCCGTGCCGATCTGGCCGTCCCCGTCACCACCCGTGTCTCGGCCCTGCTGTCGGTGCTGATGCGCCACATCCCCACCGATCCGGCCCGCCCGGCCGGCGCCTGGGTACTGCAGCGTCTCGGCGAGGCACCGCTGGGCCTGGACGCCACACCGCAGAGCGCGGGCCTGTACCACGGCGACGTGCTGTACCTGCGGCCCGCCGACGACCCCATGCCCGAGCTGGAGTTCGACGACGCCGCCGACGGCGTCGCGCACGCCGTCGGCTCCGAGCTCGACCGCTGGCGTCCCGAGCTGACCCGCAGGCTGTTCCTGGCCCTCGCCTGCCTCGTGCTGGCGGCCCTCGCCGCGGCCGTCCCCTGGGCCGGGCACGGGTCTTCGGTGCCGGTGCTCTACGGCGTCGCCACCGTGGTCCTCGGTGCCGGCTGCGCCCTGGACCAGCGGCGTCCCGCCGACCGCGCGACGGGGCTGATCACCGGGATCGGCGCCTGTGTGTTCGCCGGACTGACCGGGCTGAGCGCCGTGCACGGCACCGCGGGACTGCTGTCTCCCCGGCACACCGACGTCGTGCTGGGAGCGGGCGCCGCGGTCCTGGTCTCCGCCGCCGTGCTGTCGATCCCGAGGCTTCCGCTGGCGGCGACGGGCACGACGCTGCTCACCGCGGCCCTGGCGGCCGTCACCGGATGCCTGGCCGCCTCCTCCGGCTGGAACGCCGCCCACAGCACCAGTACGGTGGCGGTCGTCTTCTTCCTCTTCGGCCACCTCGCGCCGCGGGCGGCGCTGCGCCTCGCCCGCATCCGTGTCCCGCAACTGCCGCGCAACGCCGAGGAACTCCAGGAGGACATCGACCCCCTGCCGGAGCACCTGCTCACGCGGCGCGCCGCGACCGCCGACGCCATCCTCACCGTGGTCAGCGTCTCCAACGGGCTGCTGTGCTCCACCGCGTTCGTCCTGCTCGCCGGGGAACGTGGCTGGATCGGCTGGTTGTTCCCGCTGGTCTTCTCCGGCGCATTGCTGCTGCGCTCGAAGAGCCTGCAGGCGCCCTGGCAGCGGATCCCGGAGGCCTTCGGCGGAGTCCTGGGCCTGCTCACCGTGGTCCTGTCGTGGTCGGCGTCGGCCTCGTCCCTCGCAACCCGGTCCGCGCTGCTGCTCGGCCTGCTGGTCGCCGCCGTACTGCTGCTGGTCGGCGCGTGGCGGCTGCCCAGAGTCCGGCTGCTGCCGGTGTGGGGCCACACCGCCGACATCCTGGAGCTGCTGACCGCGCTGGCCCTGTTGCCGCTGCTGTTGCAACTCCTGCACACCTACGCGTACTTCCGCGTTCTGGTCAGCTGAGGAGACGACAGCGGTGCAAAGCCGACGCGACCACCTGCACGCCTACCAGTTCGCCACCGGCCGGCTGGCCTCGGCGCTGGTGTCCGGCGACCCCGGAACCGGTGAGGCCCCGATGCGCCGGTCCGGGCTCGGCGCCGCCTTCGGTGTCATGGCCGCGGCCCTGCTGGTCGTGGTCGCCGTCGTCTACGGACTGCTCAAGCCGGTCAACACGCACTCCTGGGCGCGAACCGGCGCCCTGATCGTGGAGAAGGAGACCGGCACCCGCTACCTCTACCTGCAGGGGCAGCTGCACCCCACGGCGAACTACTCCTCCGCGCTGCTCGCCCTCGGCGGCACCCCCAGCGTGCAGGACGTCTCGCGCGCCGACCTGGCGGACGTGCCCCGCTCCACGCCCATCGGCATCCCCGGCGCCCCCGACGACATCGCCCAGCCCTCGGCACTGCTGACCGGCGCGTGGACGGACTGTCTGCATCCCGGCTCCGGATCCGGTGAGGTACTGGACTTCGACCCGCGCTCCGCCCGGCCGATGCCGGCCAACGCCCGGGTCCTGGTGTCCGGTCCCGGCGGCACCGAGTACGTGCTGTGGCGGGCCACCAAGTACCCCGTCGGCGGCCGGACCGCGCTCCTGGCTCTCGGCCTCGACACCGAGGAGCCCGTCAAGGCCCCTTCGGCCTGGCTGGACGCCCTGTCCACCGGGACGGCCATCGCCCCCGAAGCGATCCCCGACGCCGGCAAGGGATCGCGGACCGTGGCGGGCAGCCCGGCGTACACCGGACAGTTGTTCCGTACGGTTGTCGGCGGCGACATCCACCACTACGTCCTCGAGAGCGACGGCATGGCTCCGCTCACCGCCACCGAGGCGGCGCTGATCGCCGCGGCGTCGGGCGGCCGGCAGCTGCGGCAGGTCTCTCCCGCGGACATCGCCGCCGTCCAGGCCTCCGCCGACGACTCCCTCCTGCACCGCATCCCCGACCTGCTGGCCGACACCGACGTCACCGCCGACGGCGGGGCGGCGCTGTGCCTGCTGCAGTCGGTGCACGGCTCCCGGCTGAGCACTTCCGTGGTGCGGGAGACCGGCAGGGCCACGGCCGCGGGTTCCGCGATCCTCCTGCCGCCGGAGCACGCGGTGCTGGCCACCCCTCCGAAGAACCCGTCGGACCTCCACACGCCCGACCCGTACCTGATCACCGACCGGGGGCTGAAGTACCAACTCGTCGGCCAGGCCGCGGATGCGCTCGGGTTCGGCAGCGTGACACCGAGAGTCCTGCCGCAGTCCACGCTGGACCAGATCGGCAGCGGCCCGCGGCTGAGCCGGGCCCAGGCCGCCCAGGCCGTTCCGGGGGCGAACTGAGATGGCCCGTCCGTCCGGGGAACGCCCCACCCTGCGCGCGGAGTTCGGGCACCGGCTGTCCGCGAGGCTGGCCCGCGCGGCCCTGCGCACCGGCGGCCCCGCGCTGGAGTCCAGGAACGTCGGAAACGCGCTGCTGGTCCACCCCCGCGGCTTCGTCGACAGCCGGGCCCTGAGGTTCACACAGCGCCTGGCCGCCGACCCCCACCACACGCTGGTCGTCCTCGACCTTCCCGCGAGCCCGCAGGACACGGTGTGGGAGACCGTCGCGCGGACACTGGACCGCAGGGGCCAGAGCTTCCGGCTGGTCCCCGGCCGCGGCACCCGGGACGACGTCAAACACGCCGCGCAGTGGCTCGCCGACCGGCTGGAGCGCATCGTGCTCGCCCCGGACGGCGCCGTGCTCCCCGCGGCCGGCGGCGCGCTGTTCGTCCCCGCCCACCACGGCCTGGGCTGGCTGCGCTACCGGCCCAACCTGCCGTCGGTGCCGGAGGCCCGGCGCTTTCCGAAGCCGCAGTGGGAGTCCTCCGTCCCCGACCAGCCGCGGCCGACCGGGGCGGGCGGCATGGTCGAGCCGCTGCCCGGCGGCGTGTGGATCCGGGGCACCTGGGAGGACGCGGCGGCCTCCGCTCACCGGCAGCAGCTGATGAACCTCCTGGCCGCGCGCCCCGACGTGCTCGGGGTGGCGATCGGCAGCCCGGGGACGTCCGCCCTGCCGATGGAGGAGATCGCCGCGTTCTGGCACACCCTTGCCCCCGACGTCCGGCGACGGGTGCGGTTCATCCCCTACGGCCCGGTGGCCGTACCCGAGGGGGAACCGCTCGGACAGGCTCTCGCCGACCTGCTGGACCAGCGGATCGCCGTGTGCGCCGGTATACCGGTCCCCGGCGCCGACAACGAGGTGCCGCAGGTGCGCACCCTCCAGCGCGACGGAACGCTCGGCTGGCGCCCGTACGCCGACGAGTTCGGGTTCACGCCGCGTTCGCGGAGCGGTGGCCGGGCCCTGGCACCCGTCCCTCTCAACACGCGGGCCCCGGTGGGGGCCCTCCCCGCCGTCGCGCCCGGTGTCTACGAGTACGCGCCCGATGTGGTCCTGGAGGTCGTACAGAGCGGTCTGTGGGTGCGCTCCCCGGCCGAGCCCCCTGACGGCAACGCGGTGCGTTCCTCGCCGGCCGACCCGGCCTACCCGGCTGTCCTGTACGACGGGACCGATCCGGTGGCGGCCGAACGCCTGCGGTTCACCGCCTACGAGTTGCTGCGCGGCCTCGACCCGTCGTTCGGCCGGCACAGCCGCGTCATGCCGTCCAGCGAGGCGGGCCGCCTTCCCGACGGGGGCCACCCGCTGCCCGTGGCCGGCGTGACGCGGAGCGGGTCGGCGTTCACCGCGGCCGGGTCGGTGAGCGGCCGCGGCCTGGGCGGCTCGTCGAACGGTCGGGAGTCCGCCCCGCTGCCATCGGTGGACGCGGCCACCTGGGCCGATCACCGTCCCGCGCCCGTGTCGGCGCCTGCGCCCGTGACCGTGCCGGCCCCGGAGTCCGGTTTCGCAGCCGGGCCCGAGTCCGCCCGGCCGGGGCAGCAGCCGTCTCTCGCGCCGAGGCCCGGCCCCCCGGACTCACAGCCGCGGACCGCGCAACCCAGGCGGGAGGTTTCCGTTCCCGACACCGAGCGGCCGGTGCCACCTCCCGTGGTGTCCGCACCCGAACGCGTGGCCACGAGCCGGGACACCAGCGCGCAGCCGTCCGTCCCGCCGAGCCCGGCGGTGCCACCGGTGTCGTCCGCCTCGCCGGTGCCGGTTGCTTCCGCCTCGCCGGTGCCGTCACCTGCCGTACCGCCGGTGCCGGCTGCTTCCGCACCACCGGTGCCGGCTGGCTCCGTGCCCCGGGGGCCGGCTGCTGCCGCGCCTCCGGTGCCACCAGCCCCCGAACCGACGGCGCCACCCGCCTCCGTGCCCTCGGCGCCGGCGGCTCCCGTGCCTCCGATGCCACCCACCCCCGTACCCCCGGGGCCGGCGGCTCCTTCCCCGGCCACGCGCCCTGAGCCGGCGCCGGGACCCGCGGTGCCGAACGAGCCGGTCGCCGTGGCCGCGCCGCCCGGCGCGCCCCGCATCCGCCTGGAGTCGCCCACGCCGCAGCCGGTGCGGCCGAACCCGCAGCCGCCCGCCAGGCCGGCGGACGTTACGCGGGACAGTGCCCAGGCCGACGGCGGTCCGGCCCCCGAACCGGCTGCCGTCCCGACGCCGGAGGGACCCACACCGAGGGCCGGCGACGCCGTCCAGACGCAGCCCAGACCGACAGCCGCCGCCAGCGTGGTGCCGCCACAGACGGGCGTCGACCGCGAACGGGACTGGGTGCGGCGCTCTCTCGGAGAGCGCTACGACACCGCGGCGGCCTTCGTCTCCCGGGTGCTGTCCGAGTCGCCGGGGCTGCACGGCGGGCCACGCAGTTCCGTGGCCGACGCTCTCACCGACCTGGCGGCGGTCCGCCTGTACCTGTCGGGAGCGACATCGGCGATCGATGTCGCCATCCGGGCCGGCACGACCGGACCGCACGTCCCGCTGGCCCGCTGCGCCGCCGGCGGGCTGCGCCGTCTGCCGTCGTACCGGGGCGCCGCCATGGTGCGTGCCACGCTCACCGCGGCGGAGCGCGGCTGGTACCAGGAGGGCAGGCTGGTGGCAGAGAACTCGTTCCTCATGGCTTTGTCGAGCGTGCGCCGCGGTATGCCGGGCAACACCGATGTCCTGCTGTGGTCGCTGACGGCGCGCCGGACCGCCCTGGTGGCGCCGGACTTGCCGGACCGGGTGCTGTTCGCGCCCGGCACCCGGTTCAAGGTGCTGCGCGTGCAGGGTGGTGACCGGCCTGCCGTCATGCTGCGTGAGCTGGCCGCCTCCGAGCTCGACGAGCACGGCCGCGCCGATGGCAGGCGCGTGCCGCTCGACGAGATTGCGCTGACCGGGCTCGAACAGTTCCGCGGCCTGTGGAAGGAGGCCGAGAACGGCCCCGAGGGGCAGGCGGGTGAGCCACTGTCCGAGGAGGACGCGGACGCGCTGTGCGCCGCTCCCGGGTTGCAGATCCCAACCGGTGGGCCAGGCGGGCGGCAGCCCGCACCTTCACCCGGTACCGTGCCACAGAAAGGGGCGAAGCCGTGAACCGGCAGGTCCTGCGCGTTTCCGCGACTCAGTCCGGCGCCTACCGCACCGTGTCCCAGGCGCTGGCGGCGGCCGGGGACGGTGCGTTGATCGCCATCGCGCCCGGCACCTACACCGAAGCGGTCACCCTCACGCGCGCGGTCACGCTGTCCGCCGACGGAGCTCCCGGAAGCGTGCGGCTCGAGTCACCGGTGGGCAGTACGGTCACCGTGGACGCCGAGGCGGTGCAGCTGTCCGGGCTCACCCTGTGCGGTTCCGACGCGAACGTGGCGGTCCTGGACGTCCGTCGCGGCCAGGCGGCACTCGACGGCTGCATCGTGGTCGGCAGCACGGCGTGGGCTGCGGTGATCGCCTGGCAGTCCGGCCAACTGGCCGTCCGCGACTGCGCGATGAGCAATCCCGGGGGAGCCGGGATAGTCGTCACCGCCGCCACCGCCAACACCGTCGAATGCACCAGCGTCACCGATCTGGGCTCCTCCGCCGTCGTCGTCGCCGAGAGCGGACGCCTCACGGTGCGCGGCTGCACGCTCGAGCGCATCCGCGGAAACGGCATGTGCGTCAACGGCCAAGGCGGCATTACGGTCGAGAACACCAAGGTGACGGCGAGCGAGAAGCCGGCGATCGTCGTGGAGCAGCAGGCCAGGGCGGAACTGACGGGCCTGACCGTCACCGCGTCCACCAGCCTCGACGCGTACCTGACCAGTACCGGACTGACCACGCTCACCGACTGCGCCCTGAGCCGATCGGGCGGACAGTCGGTGCACATCAGCGGCGGAGCGGGTCCACTGCTGCGCAACTGCACGATCGCCTCGGCCGCGACCAGCGCACTGCAGGTGACCGGCGGTTCCCGACCGCGCCTGGAGAACTGCGAGATCAACGGCACACCAGTTGCCGTCCTGGTCGAGGACAGCAGCCAGGCCGCGTTCCAGCGGCTGCGCGTCCAGGGCGCGGCGCGGACCGCCGTACAGCTCAGCGGCGGTGCCACCGCCACCTTCCAGGAACTGTCGGTCTCCGGTGGTTCCGCCGGGCTGCGGGTGACCGGCTCCGCCCGCGCCGAGGTGCGCGACAGCGACATCGACGCCGACCAGGGCACCGCTGTCGAGCTGAACGACGGTGCCACCGCCCGGTTGGAGGGCGTGCGGCTGCGTACCGCGGGCGACTGGTGCATCACGGCGTCCGGTGGAGCACGGGCCGAGGTGGAGTCGTCCGCCGTCGCGGACGCCGGCGTCCTCGTCGGCACCGACGGCGAGGTGGTGCTGCGGGACAGCGAACTGTCCGGAGCCCGCGGGGACGGGATACGGGTGCTCGGCGGCGGCACCGTCGCCGCGACCGGCTGCCGAGTGCACGACGCCAGGGGGCACGGCGTCAACGTGCAGGCATCCGGCCGGGCCGACCTCAGCGACTGCAGGATCACCGACAACATCGGCGACGGCATCCGCAGCAACTCCGAAGAGCCGGTCGGCGTCCAGCGCTGCGACCTCGCCGGCAACGGCGGCTCGGGCGTCAACCGGCTGCGCGGCGGGGAGGACGCCGACGAGCCGGTGCAGGCCGGCCTGCGGTCGCAGCGGCCCGGCGCGGACGCGCAACGCGCCCCGGCTCCCTCGGGCCGCGAGCGCCGCGTCGCGTCCGGCAACAGCACCGGGCCGCTCGCCGAACTCGACGCCCTCGTCGGACTGGAGAGCGTCAAACGCGAGGTCACCGGTCTGATCAACCTCAACAAGATGACGCAGCGGCGCGAGGAACTCGGCCTGTCCATGCCGCCGATGAGCCGCCATCTGGTCTTCGCCGGCCCGCCCGGCACCGGCAAGACCACCGTGGCCCGGCTCTACGGCGCCGTCCTCGCCGAACTCGGCATCCTCACCCAGGGCCACATCGTCGAGGTCTCCCGGTCCGGGCTGGTCGCCCAGATCATCGGCGGCACGGCGATCAAGACCACCGAGGTGTTCAACAAGGCGCTCGGCGGCGTGCTGTTCATCGACGAGGCGTACACCCTCACCAACCAGGCGCGAGGCAGCGGCCCCGACTTCGGCCAGGAGGCCGTCGAGACGCTGATGAAGCTGATGGAGGACCACCGCGACGAGATCGTCGTCATCGTCGCCGGATACTCCGAGCAGATGAACCAGTTCCTGGAGTCCAACCCGGGAATGGCCTCCCGCTTCGCGCGGACCGTCGAGTTCCCCAACTACGAGGTTCCCGAACTCGTCACCATCGTGCGCGGCCTGTGCGTCAAGCACTACTACGAGCTCGACGAATCCGCGGAAGACGCCCTCACCCGGTACTTCGAGAACATCCCCAAGGGGCCGACGTTCGGCAACGGCCGTGTCGCACGCTCGGTGTTCGAGACGATGATCAGCAACCAGGCGTCGCGGCTCGCCGGCGACCCGCCGCACGACACCGCCGCGCTCAACCGTCTTGAGGCGGTGGACATCGGGCCCGTCCCGCAGGCCGAGCGGGGCACCACTGCGGACGCCGAGCCGGAACCGCCCCGGCGTGCGCTCCCGCAGGCGCCGGCGGACCCGCCCCCCGCCATGCGCCGGCTGGCCGCGATGTGCGGCCTTCGCGACGTACGCGCCGCCCTGCTGAAGCGCACCAACGAACTGGTGGCATCATCCCGCGACGGCAAGCCTCCCGTCCCGGCCGCCAACGTCGTCCTGGCCGGCGAGCAGGGCAGCGGCCGGCGCGCGGTGTCCACGCTGTACGCGAAGTGCCTGGCGGAGACCGGGGTGCTGGCCAACGGTGTGGTGTACCGGGCCGGCCTCTCGCAGATCCCCACCCGCTGGGCCGAACAGGCGGGCGTCTACGCGGCCACGCTGTTCACCGAAGCCGAGGGCGGAGTACTCGAGTTGGAACTCGACGAGCCCTTCGCCACCCGGCCGGACCAGGAACGTTCCGCGGTGTGGGAAGCCGTGGCCACGGCGGCGGCTCGCGCACCGCGCACCGTACTCCTCCTCCGCGGCGCACACGCCCGGCTCAGCGAGGCACTGCGGGAACGCGACGACGTCGCCCGTTGCTTCGCGGAGTACCTGCACTTCCCCCCTTACACCGCGCAGGAGCTCGCCGACCTGGTCTCCCGCCGGCTCGGCGCGCGTGGTTTCGACGTCGACGAGGCCGCACAAGGGGCCCTTTCCGCCCGACTGGCCGAGCGGCCGCCCGCCGACGGAGCATGGGGCGCGCACCGGTTCGCCGACCGGCTCGCCGAGCGGGCACCGTCTCCCGTGCTCCGTCTGAGACAGGCTCCTGGCGCCGCCGCAGGGTCCGGATCCCCGACAGCACCGGACGCGCGGGCACAGGCGCGTGTAGCGGAAGGCAACGAATCGCACGCACCGTTCCTCGCCGGCACGGCGCCGGGCCAGGCTTGAACCACTGTCGGCCGCGAGTGAGGCGGCGGCATTCCATCCGTACGGAAAGGACGAGCGATGGCCAATCAGCAGACGCAGGTAGACATCGCGGGCATGAAGGCCGCGCATCCTGCCTTCGAGGGTGCGGTAGGCGAGGTCATGCGTGTGCACGACGGCATGAGCGAGCATCGGGACACCCTGGCGAGCAGCTGGCACGGAGACGCCGCCCAGGGGTTCACCGGGGCACTCGACGACTGGCTGGCCCACTGCAGGACCGTTCACCAGCAGCTCAAGCTCGTCACCGACAAGCTCGGGCACCACACGGGCGTCTACGAGGGGGTCCACTCCGACACCCTGGACCAGGCGCAGGCCCTGAAGCAGACCATGGCCGCCGGCCTGCCCGGATTCTGACCGGGACGCGGTAATTCGCGGCCCGTCCACCGGCCGTCCAGCCCAGCTCCGGAACACACCTCGTCGACGAAGGGAAGCACGTAATGACGACGTACTCGGTGAACTTCGAACACATGCAACACGTCGGAAACGAGATGGATTCCATCACCCGGCAGATCCATCAGACGCTCACCGACCTGGACACCCATGCCAGGCAGAGCCTCGCCAACTGGACGGCCGACTCCCAGGAGGCCTACCACCGCGCGAAGACCAAGTGGGACGCCGCGGCGGCGCACATGCACGAGCAGTCGCGCGCCGCCCGCTTGGCCCTGGGACAGATCCACGAGCACTACCACAACGGTGAGAGGACCGGCGTCAACATCTGGGACGGGAACTGACGTGGCTGCGGGAGGCGCGAACATCGTCAGCCCCCAGGCAAGCCCCCAGTCCAAGACGCCGCAGCAGTACAACGGGGGCACGTACACGGACGGCAGCACCGGCCAGATCGACCAGAGCACGTTGCCCACGGTCCCGAGAGTTCCCGGCAATTCGGCACAGGGCGCAGGCGGCCAGACCTCGGTGGACACTTCGTCTCTCAAGCAGTTCGCCGACAACATGGACACGTTGGCCGGAACGCTTGGCGTGGCCAGGACGCGCGTCGAGAACCTCCAGCCGGTCGCCTGCGGCACGTTCAACGAAGCGAAAACCCTGGCGCAGGCGGTGACGGGGGACAACGGGCTGCAGCAGAACTACAGCAAGTCGCTGCACCTTCTGCGGCAGGCCCTGATGGACACGGCCGACTCGATGAGGACGCTGGCCGGCAAGTACTCGTCGATCGAGGAGGTCAACCAGAAGGCGGGCAGCGACCTGCAACAGCTCATTCAGAAGGCGCAGAGCGACACCCAGGCGCTGGGACAGGGGCAACAGTCCCAGGGTGCGAACGGGAGCAGCTACTACTCCGGGCAGCAACAGAACCCGTAGGGATCATGACGGGCTGTGCTGTCCAGACCAGGCACAGCACAGAGCACACCACGGGCAGTGACTCCGGCAGCGCGTGGCCCGGTGAGACGTCACCGGGCCACGGCTCGTGGGCCGGACCTGCCGTTCCCCGGGCCCGCGAACACCCGAGGAAGACGTTACGGATCGAAGGCATCGGCGACTTCGGAAGCCGAACGGCACGACGAACAGCAGATGCCCCCAGCACGCGGGGCTCGACACAGGGGATGACGGCGCAACGTCCGTAAGACGGGCGGTGCGCCTTGCGAGCGTTGGGTGGACGGGAGCGCGCACAGCATGTCAAGCGGCAACGGCGGGAACGGCAACGGGAACGACGGAACCGGGAACAGCAACGGCGGAAGCGGGAGCGGCAGCGGCGGAAGCGGGGGTGGCAGCGGCGGAAGCGGGGGCGGCAGCGGCGACCCCGCCGGTGAGTACGGCGACTGGACCTGGAAGCAGGTGATGAAAGCCGTCGTCGGTGAGGACGCCGACAATCCTGGCCAGAACCAGCCCTCGAACCCGCAGACACTGCAGAACGCAGCCAACACCTTCTGGTACGTGGAGCAGGTACTTCAGGAGGTGGGTCAGAGTATCGCCGACCAGACCGAGGCGCTTGCGGGTCAGAACGGGCCGTGGCAGGGAGAGGCAGCCCAGGCCTTCAGCCAAGCGATGCAGGCGCTGTCCAAGGATGTCACCAACATGGCCGACGCCTTGTCCGGCGGCAAAACCGGCGACTACAACGTCCCACAGCAGTTGGCGAACAACGCACAGCACCTGTGGGAGGCGATAGCGAAGCTCCGGGACATTGACAACTGGTACGCCCGCCAGGCCCAGGAGATCAACCCGAACGCCGTCATGGATGACGGCCGGGTCATGGTGAGTAAGATCAAGGAAATCCCGGACATGATGGGCAAGGACATGCGTCAGGTGCTCATCGCGTTGGCGCGCCATTACAAGCTCAGCACGGACAATGTCGAGTTGCCGCCTCAGCCCACAAACCCGGCCGGCAACGGCTCCGGTCAGGATCAGGGTCAGGCGACGCCCCGTCAGGCCTACGGTCAGGATCAGGCGACGCCCCGTCAGACCTACGCCCAGGATCAGGGTCAGGGTCAGGCGACGCCCCGTCAGACCTACGCCCAGGATCAGGGGTACGGCCAAGGTCAGGGCTACAACCAGGGTCAGGGTCAGGCTGGTGGTGATGCTCTGGCTCCGAATCCGGATGCGCAGGTTGAGCAGGGTGTGCCTTCGGATGGTCCGTATGTGTCGGGTGAGGGGCAGTCGGGCGGGTCGGCGGTGGGTCAGACTGGTGGTGATGCTCTGGCTTCCAGTCCGAGGGCGCAGGTTGAGCAGGGTGTGCCTTCGGGTGGTCCCTATGCGGCGGCGGGGGGGCAGTCCACAAGTCAGGGCCAGGGTCAGACTGGTGATCTTGCTCCGGCTCCGCAGTCGTCGGTCGAGCAGGGTGTGCCTTCGGGTGGTCCCTATGCGGCGGCGGGGGGGCAGTCCACAAGTCAGGACCAGGGTCAGACTGGTGATCTTGCTCCGGCTCCGCAGTCGTCGGTCGAGCAGGGTGTGCCTTCGGGTGGTCCGTATGTGTCGGGTGAGGGGCAGTCGGGCGGGTCGGCTGTGGGTCAGACTGGTGGTGATGCTCTGGCTTCCACTCCGAGGGCGCAGGTTGAGCAGGGTGTGCCTTCGGGTGGTCCGTATGTGTCGGGTGAGGGGCAGACGGGCGGCCTGGCTGTGGGACAGACAGGTGGGCAGGGTCTTGAACAGCTCACCTATCCGAACAGCAGCCCCTATGGGTATGGGTCCTACGCTGCGGGACAGTCTTCCCCGGCCGGAAGCCAATACAGTGGCGAGACAAGTCGGAATGAGCTCACGCCGACGTACGCCAGCAGTCGGCCGAGGATGCTCTACCGCCAGGAGACGGCTCAGCCCACTGGCGAACAGCAGTTGAGCGCCCGCGTTCCCGCCAGGCCGAGGATGGTAGTGGAGGTGCCTGCGTCAGCGCGGATGGAGATGGCGCAGCAAGTGGTGCCCGCGTCGCCTCGTCTGGAGGCGGTGCAGCAAGTGGTGCCCGCGTCGCCTCGTCTGGAGGCGGTGCAGCAAGTGGTGCCCGCGTCTCCCCGGATGGAGATGGCGCAGCAAGTGGTGCCCGCGTCTCCCCGGGTGGAGGCGGTGCAGCAGGTGGTACCCGCGTCGCCCCGGGTGGAAGTTGCTCAACCGGAGGCGCTGCTGCCGCCGTTGAGGCCGGAGGAGCGGACGGTGCGTGAGGAGAACCAACCCGCGGGACTGCCTGGTTTCTGAGCAGTTGTCCCGTACGGCACGTGACATGTCACGTTCATAGGGTGTGCGGCGAACGGGAGCACGGACGGCATGGCAGACAGCAGCACGAACGGAAGCGGCGGCGGTGGGTCCACTGACTACCAGGACTGGACCTGGAAGCAGATCAAGAAGGCCGTCACCGGTAAGGATCCCGACCAGCCGGCGGACGATGCGTCCGCCTCGCAGCTGTCCAATCCGCAGTCGCTCCAGGACGCTGCGGACACCTTCTGGTATGTGGAGCAGGTGCTGCAGCAGGTCGCCCAGAACCTCGACGGTCAGACCCAGGCGTTGAGCGGGCCGAACGGGCCGTGGCAGGGGGAGGCGGCGCAGGCGTTCAATGCCGCCATGACGTCCCTGTCCAAGCAGGTGACCGACATGGCCAACACGCTCTCCGGCGGAATCACCGGTGACAACAACGTCCCGCAGCAACTGGCCAACAACGCGCAGCATCTGCGAGAGGCCATCTCGAAGCTCGACGACATCGACGTCTGGTATGCGAACCAGGCTCTGAAGATCGACCCGAGCCTGAAGATGTCGAACGGCCGGGTCGAAGTCCACAAGCTTCCGCAGGTCGTCAACATGATGACCAACGACATGCGGCAGGTGCTCACCACCCTGGCCGGCCACTACAAGGTCACTCAGGACTCCGTCGCCCAGCCGAACATGCCCAAGAACCCCACCAACGGCAACCCCTCCTCATACGACCCCAGCTACACGGGTCCCAACTCCTACAACGGTTATCCCCCTCCGAACTACAACGTCAACGACCCCTATTCCAACGACAACTCGAAGTACAACTCGCCGAACTACAACCCCAGCGACCCCTACTCCAGCAACAACTCGAAATACCAGGCGCCGAACTACCAATCCGGCGCACCGACCCCTTATGGCGGTGGCGGCACCCCCAGCTACAACGACCCCAGTCTCAACGCGAACGGGCCCAACGCCGGAGGAGGCATCCCCAGTTACAACTCCAACTCCCCGAACGACGTGGGCGGCCCGCAGCAGTCGGGGGCGAAGACCGATCCGAACGTCCAGCCCTACAACGCCCCGACGGACCCGTCGGGGGCGGGGAGCCTGGGCAGCACACCGGGGAACAGCCCGCTGGACCAGAACGCCGCCCAGTACCCCGGCGACACGTCGACAGGGCAGTCCGGTGCCGGCACCGGCACACTCAATCCCGCGATGGACGCGGCGCTCAACCCTGGCTCGTCCAACGGAGCCACGGACAACGCTGCTGCCGTCGCTCCGTACCCGAACGTGGGATCGACCGCTGACTCACCTGCGGGCTCGACGGCTGATCCCAAGCTGTCCCAGAAGAAGGCCTCCCCGTACTCCGGCGGCCTCAACCTGGACTCTCCGGGACTCGGCGACAGCGGGCAGAACAGTCCCGCGAACGCCGACGTCGCCGCGTATCCCGGCGGGAGCATGCCCAAGGTGGACACGTCCGGGACGTCGGCACCGGGCTCGCTCTCCGGTTCCCCCGACACGGGCCTGGGCTCCAACTCGCCCGCGCTCTCCAACTCCGCACTGGAGACCGGGGCGCCGGCACCGAGCGTGAGCGGGTATCCGGGTGGGTCGGCTCTTGGCGGAGACAGCATGCCGTACATGCCGATGGGCGGTATGGGTTCCGGTGGTGCGGGCGGTGGCGGATCGCAGGGATCTCCTTCCGGTGCGTCCGGGTTGCTGGGCGGGGACGCCGCGCCGTGGCGTGGGTCGCCCTCGTTGTCGGCTGCGCCGGGTGACGTGACCGGTGGTGCCGGCCAGGGGGGTCCCGGCCTCAGCCTGCCGCAGGACCAGCTGGCGGCGAACGGGGTGTCGCCTTCGCAGGCGAGTCCTGCCGAATCCGGTATGCCGATGATGCCGATGGGCGGCATGGGAGCCGGCGCAGGGAACGGCGAGCGGGAGCACCAGCGTTCCGACGCCTCCGGCCTGCTGTCCGGCACGTCCGAGCCATGGTCGGCCGCGGCGGTGGGAGGATCGGCCGAGATCGGCTCCCCGCAGGGCGCGCCGCATGAGGAGGGGCACCTGCAGCTACCCGACGCATATGGCCTGTCGGGTGACCTCTCCCCGGAGGGGTCGGCACAAGCGGCGCTGTCCGGCTCGCAGTCTTCCGCTTTCTCGGCGGAGGAGTTCGCCGCCGGAATACTGGAGGGGATGTCGTTCGCCGCGGCAGCGGGAGCCGCCGGGGCAGGCACGGGAGAGGGGACCGGAGGCAACGGCAACCACGCGCCGCAGGCCGCCACCTCGGCGTGGGGAGAACCGGAATGGGGCGTACCGGACTGGGGAACGGCCGAGTACCTCCTGCCGGCAGGACCGGCGGAAGGCGGGCAACAGCCGGCCCGGGGCGCCCGGAAGGCGGCCGAAGATCCCACGCTCGAGGAGCGGGCGGTGCCGCAGGCCGAGGAGGTCGCCGGGACTTCACCCGAGTCGGCTGAGCGCCGTGGTGAGTCGGGAACGCACGGGCACCACCAGGCGCCGCAACCTGCCTGGCAGGAGCCGGTCCACGAGGCACCGGCGGGGGACCCGGCCGCTGAGGCAGCGGTTCCCGAGGGCGCCGGGGCAGACGACGTGACGACGTGGGATTCGGCGCCGGGCTTGTTCCTTCCGCTGTTCGGCGTGCACCGGCCGGGCGCTGACGGTGATCAGGGCGCGTCGACCGAAGCGGACAGGCAGGGTGCCGCCGCCGTGACGACGGTCGCGGCCGGTGCGTTCGCGACAGCCCACGCGATCGGCGGTAACCGGGTCCCGGACGAACCGGTACGGCCCGCTTGGCGGCCCAAGGCGTCCGGCAGCGCGCTGGTGGAGCTGACGTGCGCGTTGGACGAACCGGAGGAGGAATCCGGTGCCCAGCAACCTGAGTCCGAGGACGCAGCGGTGGCCGCGGCCAAGGGCAACGGCAAGGGCAACGGCAAGGGGCGCGAGGACGAAGAGGAGGAGGTCCAGAGCAGTTTCGCCGACCTGTTGCGCCAGAGCGAGGACGCGTGGGGTGGGGGAGTCTTCGGCTGACGGCACGGTCAGCGCCTTCGGTCCTGTTGCCCAGGCAGGCAGACGCGGCTGTACGTGAGTCCATCGAGGGCCGTCCGGGCTTGGCCTGCGGGTGCCGCCTCGGCTTGACTCGGCTGTCCAGGCAGCGGCGCGACGTTGGGGAGAGCCAGGATGTCGTCACCGTACGACCAGCAGATCGAGGAGTTGCTGGCCGAGTACCGCGATGCGCGTGAGCAGGCGGTCGAGACTCGTCGCCGGATCAACGAGGTGCAGGCGACGGCGACCGCCCCGCGGCAGGTGGTGAAGATCACGGTGGGGGCTCAGGGCCAGGTGACGGCGTTGGAGTTCCCCACGGCCGCGTACCGGGACCTGCCGCCGAAGGAGCTGTCGAGAGTGATCATGGCAACGCTTGAGCAGGCGCGTGCACAGGCGATGGCGAACGTCTCCGAGGTGACGCTCGGTCGCCTGCTCGGCGGGGTGTCGCCGGCCGATCTGCTGCAGGGGCGTGTCGATCCACGCTCGCTGCTGCCGGAGGAGCTGGAACTGCCGGAGGTCGTACGGGCGTACGTGGAGCGCGGGCTTGGTATGGCGGAGGGAGACGGCGACCGTGGGTGAGCAGCAGCAGTCGTCGTGGAACGGAACGCTGCGCGTCGACACGGACCTGATGAGGCATGCGATCGGCAGGCTCCAGGGGCTCGCCGATCGGCTGAGGTCGGCGGGGGAGCAACTGCAGAGCACCAGCGAGTCGCTCAGCGGATGCGAGGGTGACGACAAGACGGGAAAGAAGTTCGACGGGCAGTACCAGGGGCCCCACCACGACGTGGTCACGGCCGCGTTGCAGGGCGGCTCGGTGCTGCAGGACTCGACGGGGCAGGTGGCCGACATGGTGAAGGCCTTCGAGGCGAGTGAAGAGAACGCGGCTGCCACCGGTAACGCGCTGAGGTCGCAGGTGAATCCCGGTTGAGCTCCTCGCCCGTGACGCACCAAGCGGTGGTCCGGCTGGTGTGAAGGACCCGGCAGGAGACAGTGGGGCAGGCCACAGCAGGCCTCTTGGGCCCGTGGGCAGCGCACCGCCCCGTGCGGTCGGACCGATAACTGGCAGGAGTGGACGGTGGAAGAGATGAGCAGCGCGTCGGAGAACCAGGCGCCGCCGCGGGCGCAGGTCCCAGCGGCAGGGGAGGCGGAGCCCGGCACCGAGGAGGCCGCTTCGCGGGACGAGGGGGCCGGTGACGAGATGCCGCCCGTTCCCGACCACATCCGCGAGGCGGCTCGGCAGGCACCCGACCACTGGTTCGGGATGATCGACCCCACCTGGTCGGGGGACGGGGTGCCGCCGGAGTGGGCCATGGTGGGTCAGTGGCGCTCCGACCTGGACGGCGAGATCGTGGAGTGGCGGGACAACGAGGACTACCGTCCTTCGCCGGCCGCGCTCGGATGGCCGGAGCCGACCGACCCGGTGGACGCGGCGGTGCAGCTCGCGGCTACGGGTTACGGCCCTGCGGAGGACGTGACACGCGCTCTGGCCAAGGCCGAGGTCGCGGTGTTCGTGGCGCCGGGCGGTGGGCTGCTGGCCGCGGTGGCGCCGGACGACGAGTCGCCCATCGTGCCCGTCTTCACCTCGCCGGAGTACCTGCACGCCGCCGGCCGCCTGTCCTTCCGCTCCCTCATGGTCCCGGAGTTGCTCGATCAGCTCCCCGAGGGCCATCTGATCTACCTGAACGCCTCGGGTCCGGTCAGCATGACGGTCGAGTCGGACGTGCTGCGCGAGGCGGTGGAGGCCGCTTCGGACGGCGACGGGGAGGACAGCTGGCTGGGTGACCTGGACGACATACTGCCCGCCGCGGAGCCGGCAGGCGGCAGCGTCGGTGTCACCGATGTTCCGGCCGGCGACGCCATCTGACGCCGCGCCGCCGCACCACCGTGAGCTGCGGCGCGGGCCTGCGTCGGTGCGCACGGGCGGGCAGACCCAGGTGTACGCGAGGCCGTGATCAGCCGGTAGGGGTTGGAGTTCCGGCAGCCGGGCGGTTGAGTTGAGTCCCTCTTGATGCCAACACACGTACTGCCGCTTGGACGGATGACATGGCGTGGGTCCACGCGACCTCCGACGGCCTGCTGACGGTGCTCGGTCGGCGGGCGGCCCCGGGCTCGGCTCGCGACCGCGCACCGGTGCACGGTCGGCCTCGGCCATGTGACATGTCGACGGGTGGTGCCGCGTGAGCATCATGTTGCCGTCTGGTCTGCAGTGGGTGGCCAAGCTCGCGGGTGGGGACTGGCCGAAGGCCGACGAGGACAAGCTGTGGGCTCTGGCGCAGGCTCACCGTGACTTCGCCGCGCAGGTGCGGGGGGTCGCCGGTGACCTCGGTCCCGTGATGGACGAGGTGAAGGCGGGGATCACCGGGCCTACCGCTGAGGCGTTCGAGGCCTATCTGAGCAAGTTGGCGAACAACTTGCCGGCCGTGGCGAAGGCTGCCGACCAGCTTGCCGACATGTGTGACCAGACGGCGTTGCAGGTGCAGTACGCCAAGATCATGACGTTGATGACGCTGGCGTGGATGGCGGCGGAGATCGCGTTTCTGGCGTGGTGGGCGCCGGAGGCGGTGCCGGGGATCGTTGCCGCGGGGCGGGCCGCCGTGGGGATGATTCTGCGGCGGTTGCTGGCGGCGGTGGCGATCAACACGGCGGCGGCCGCGGTGATGGATGCTGTCACCCAGTTGATCCAGTTCGCCGAGGGGCGTCGTCATCACTGGGATCTGAAGAACAGCGAGATCGCCTGGGGTTCGGGGGCGATCAATGGGGCGATCACGGGGGCGTTCTTCGGAATCGGGGGTGCGGTGGCTCCGAAGCTCCTGGACTCCTTGCTGGGCAAGATGGTCACCGGTGGTGCCGGTGGCGCGGCGGGCACGGCGGCGTCCGACTCGGCGTTCGGGCTGGACGGGGATCCGGGGTTGGGCTTCCTGGCGGGTGCGCTGGGCGGTGCGATCGGTCATATTCCGGCGCTGCGTGGGAGCAAGGGCCGGGACGGGGCGGGCGGGGAGGCCATCGACAAGGTGCCGGACCTGTCGGGGGGGCCGGGGCTTGCGGGTCTCGGCGACGGGGCCTCCCGGGGACTGGGCGCTTCGCAGGGCGGGGGAGACAACGGGTCCCCGGACGTTCGGTTGGAGGAGTCGGGGCCGGGCACCGGCGGCGTGCAGCCCGCCTATCAGGAGGGCGGGTTCTCACTGGAGAGCGGTGGCGGCCTGCCGACGCAGGGGCAGGACGGGGCCGGTGGAGCGTTCCGCGCGGGCAGCGGACAAGATGCGCCCTCGGAGGGTACGGCGGCCCCCTCCGAGGACGGGTACGGCGGAGCCGAACCGCCGTCCGTCCGGACAGAAGGGGCGAGCACGCCGCCGGACAGCAGCACCGGCAGTGAATACTCGAGCGTCCCTCGCGGCGGGAACAGCTCTGCCGGGCCGGAGCAGGGCGGTGGGAGCGACCACTCCTCGGTCGGTGTGGCGGCCGGGGACGGGGAGCGCCGGGCGCCGAGTGTGTCGGATATGTCGGATGTGCCGAACGGGGCGCTCTCGGACGGTGGGATCTCGTCGATCGACGCGGCGGACGCGCCCCCGCCCACGACCCGTACGGTGGTTGAGCAGGGTGCGGGTCGTGGGCTGTCGCAGGACGGTCCCGGGGGCAGGGCCGTGCGCGACGGCGGGCAGGGGACCGGCACTTCCGGTGTCTCCGAGCCGCCGGCGTTGACCTCGGGTGCGCTCAGCCGGGTGCCCCGGCTGGAGAGCGGCCCGGTCGAGAACTGGCTTCGGAGCACGGAGTCGTCCGGTCCGGCGGCGCCGGACACCGGGGTCCCGGGCGAGCATGTCACGCTGCCGCCGCCACCGGCCCCTGAGAGCAAGGGGCTGCCGGGGTTCGAAACCACTTTGACCGGGGGGCCGTCGGGTCCCTCGGATGTGTTCCACGAGACTCCAGCCGTGCAGGAGCCGGCCGTCCATCACGTCGATGGTGCTCAGCAGCACCCGCAGGAGACGCCAGTTGCGGCGTCGGCGGCGCCGACGGGGGGCGCCGAGCCGCCTGTGCCGGTCCGCCCGGCTACCGAGGGCGCTTCCGCCCCTGTCGGGCCGGAAGGCGGTTCTGCCGCCGTGCCGAATCTGCCCGGGGTGCCGCGTGGCGAGGTGCCTGGTAGTGGGGTGGGACATCAGCCGTCGGCGGTCGGGGAGAGTTCTCCTGCCGGGGTGCCTGGTGGTGGGGTGAGGCATGAGCAGCCGCCGGTGGTTGAGGAGGGTGCTGCTTCTGCTGGTGGAGCGGGACACGAGCAGCCGCCGGTGGTTGAGGAGGGTGCTCGTGGCGGTGGGCAGTCGTTGCCTGAGGTGCCGCGTACCGAAGTGGTGAGCGGGCAGCCGCACACGGAGCCGCAGGCGCTCGGGGGCCCGGGGGGCCGGGGGCCGGAGGGCGCCCCGGAGTCCGGCGTCGTCCCGGCACCTGGGACATCCGGTGCCCCCACGGCAGGTGCCCACACGACCGCTGCCCCCACGACCGGTGCGGCGCGGCCCCCGGCTGCGCACAGTGAGTCCGGCGGCGATCCCGGCGCCCAGCCGGTGCCCCGCGCCACGGCTCAGAGCGACACGCCGTCGCCGCGCGTGACGGAGGATCATGAGCACGGCGGACGGCCCGTCGTCACTGAGCAGTCTCCTGTCGCTGCCGCCCCGGAACCCGCGCCGCGGGGCGAGGTACCTGTTCCGCCGCGCTCGGCCGAGGGGACGGCGCCCACCGCCGGTACGGTGACGGCCGGCCGGCCGCCGGAGGCCGGGCCGGGGCCCGGGGGGCGGCCGCAGTCGGGGCTCGGGGCCGGGCGGTCCGAAGACGTTTCCGATCCAGGCGGGACGCAGGTTCCCTCCCGTTCGGTGGAGCAGCCCGGTGGTGCGCTGAACCAGGTGGCGCGGCCGACGGGGACGCCCCAGGCCACCCACCAGGAGCCGACCCAGCGGATCGAGGCCGCGACCGACGCCAACGACGGGACCCAGGCGACCCGTCACCTGGGCGAGTTGCCCGAACGGGGTGACACGTCCGCTGCGGCGAAGGCCGGCGAGGCCCAGTCCCCGTCTGCCGAAGCAGTGCGGCGCGCGGGGCAGGAGGACAGGGGCACAGGGAGTGGTGTCGTCGGCCATGGGGGAGACGACGTCCGCACGCCGTCCTCCGGGCACGGAACGTCCCCGCACGAGACCGGGGCCAATCCCGCGCACGAGAACCACAACCCCCCGCCCGGGAAGGACGGGCCGACGGATCACCTGTTCACCACTGCGGGCCCCGACCCCCTCTTCGTCGCGCGGGCCGACCAGTGGGACGCCTACCGCAGCAACCGCGACGCCCGTACGGACAAGTTCTTCCGCCTCCAGCGGGACCTGGGCAGGCCCGACGAGGCCCTGAGCCACGGCTACGCGAACTTCGCGCAGAAGGACCTCTTCGGCGGCCGGTACCTGCCCAAGGACCACCCGCAGGCACAAGCCGATTTCCACCGCGCCGTCCTCGACGACTTCAAGCAACACTGGCAGGCGAAGGGTTCCGGCCCTCTAGACGCGGCGAAGTGGGCCGCCGCCTACGAGAAGCACATGGCGAACGCCGACCGCTTCTTCGCCAACGCCTCGTCACGTCACCGCGAACTGGAGAACATAGACAAAGACTTCAGCAAGGCGGTCGACCAGGCGCGCGAGGGCGACGTGTTCGGCGGGCGGTATCTGCGCGAGGCGGAGGGTCTGCCCCGCCGGGAGGACTACGAGACCGACCACCACAGGGAAGCGACCTACGACACCGACAACGGCAAGCCGCGTCCCGGCGAGGCCGGTTACGTACCGACGTCCCTGTCCCATCTGCGCGCCGACACCTTCGCGCAGGTCCGCTCGATCGTCGACAAGGCGCACAGGGAGTTCCCCGACGACCCGGTGGCGCGGCTGGGCTCGATCGACCGGCAGATCACGGCACTGCGCGAGCACCTGCCGCAGCGGATCGCCCTGCTCGCCGACTCCTCCAGGGAGGTCGAGCACGCCACGCGGCGACTGGACGACCACCTCTTCCCCGATGACCACGAGGACCGGTCCGACGGGCGGGGGGCCCTGGACGAGGACAATCTTGCAAGGCTCCGCGGGGAGTTCCAGGACGACCTCCACACGGCCTACCAACGGGGCCGCAACGCGGCCGACTCGGGCACGCGGGCGGAGCGGGCCAGGAAGGACTTCGAACACACCTGGCAGCAGCACCTCGACCGGGTCTTCGAGACCCTGGACAGCCGGATCGGGCACGCCGAGTTCCGGCAGTTCAAGAACGCCGATCTGCATCGGCAGCTGAAGGACGCTTTCGACCGGTACGAGGAGGGCTCTTTCCGACCCGTCGGCCAGGAGGCCCGGGACCGCCTGACCAAGGAGCTGACCCACGCCAACGAGAAGGCGGTGGACGAGCACTGGTACGACCACTCCAACAGCCCTGACAGCCGATCTCACGTTCAGCCCCGGTGGGACGGCGACGGGAACCGGCCCGCCCGCTCCTACGACGACAACCGCGCCCTGCTCGATGCCCAGATCGAGGCGAGGATCGACCACGAACTCGCCCTGCGGGACAATCTCGAGCGCGCCGCCAAGGCGTTCCATCCGCTCGGTGGAAAAGCGGGATCGGACGCCCCGAAGGGGGCGAGGCTCGCACCGGCCGACGCGGTCGTCAAGGACGACTTCCGCAACGAGACCGTCCGCACCTACGACAAGATCTTCGCGCCGCACGAGCACAACATCGACGCGTGGTCGCACCACGAGAAGGACCACGGGGACACGTTCGGGAACACCCTGAACTCCCTTCCGTCGTCCGAGCCCCCGGTGGCAGGGCCGCACTCGCCCGAGCCCGGAACCCGGCCGGGATCGGGACCGGAATCGGCACCCGAGAGCAGGACCGAGACCGGACCAGGGCCCGAGGACCATGCGCAGGTGGGACCCGAGCCCGGACCCCGGCCTGGAGCGGAATCGCGATCGGCGCCCGGGACCGGCCAGGATCACCCCGGCGGTGGGCAGCTCGCACAGGCGACGGTCCAGCGGCCGGCCCCGTCCCGGAACGCGCCCGTCATCAGTCGATCCGCCGACCGCACCGAGGAACAGGCCCTCCACGAACCCGTGGAACAGGCCCTGCACGAGCCCGCCTCGCGGGAGCAGCCCACCTCCGCCCCGTCGCAGAACCAGACGGCGGGCCACGCCGAACCGGAGCCCCGCACCACCGAGGCGGGGGCAGCGGGCGCCCACGCCGACGCCGACCAGGTACGGCTCACCTCGCAACAGGAAGAGGCGGTGGCACGGGCGGGGACGTCCGGTACCGCGGAGCAGCGCATCGCGGCATGGCAGGACTACCAGCGGGCCTCGGACGCGCTCAAGAGCGCCCAGCAGCGCGCCGACGAAGCCGTGCGGAACCAGGACCGGCCGGAATGGCCGCAGTGGAAGGTGCGGCAGGCCATCGTCCAGGGGGCTTTGTCATACTTCGACCAACAGCGGGCCACCGGTGTTCTGAACAGTCTGGGCATGCCCCCGGAGCGGGTCCATGAGTACATGGCGTCCGGCGCTTTCGACTCGCCCCGTGAACCCCTTCCCGAGCAGCCGCACATCGCCGGCTTCCCGCTGCCCGAGGACGCCGTGCACGGTGAGGGTCCGCAGAGCGTCGACGCCCTGCTCGGTTCGCCGGTGCCGCAGGATGCCGGTGCCCGGGAAACGAGCGCGCCGCCGGTAGCGGACACCCCACGCCCGCAGCAGGAGGAACGGGACCACCCCGCGGCCGATGCCGCTGCCCTGCCCCATCTCGCCGAGGTCAACGAGAGGATCTCGGCGCGTGCCCAGGCCTACGCGGACTTCGAAACCCGGCGCGGCGCCTTCCCCGGTCTGTGGGCGTCTGACCAGGTCGGGCCCATCCGTGAGTGGTACGCCGACGCCCGGGAGGGGAACCCGGCCGGGGGCGGGGAGCCGCAGTCGCACGAGCAACTGGACCAGCAGCTCGGTCAGCGTCTGGGACAGCTGAACGACCAGGCGGCCCTGCGCCAACGCACCCGCGCCCTGTTCGACGAGGAGATCCGCACCTCCTACAACCCCCTCCTGCTGCCGTCGGAGTTCACGAGTTCCACCCGGTTCACCCAGCTCGTGGACGGCTTCCACCACGCGGTGATGGACAGCGCCGGTCCGCAGTCCGTCGCCCCGGTCCCGGACGTCCAGGCCTCGCCCGACATCCTCGAGCGGTTCCGGCAGGAGTACCGCCGTGCGGCCATCGACGCATGGAACGAGGAGCGGTCCTTCGCCCAGGCCCTTGGTACCCGGACCGGTACCGGCTCGGAGGGCCGGACGGACCAGAGTCAGGAACCCCCGCACTGGGATCCTCTGACGCGGTCGTGGTACCGGCGGCAACTGGCGGAACTCCAGAAGCAGTACGTCGCCGACCGTGCCGCGGCGACCGCCTCCGCCGACGCGGCGGCCGAGCAGCAGCGGCTTGATGAGCAGACTCGCCAGACAGCCGAGTGGCTCAAGGGCCGTGCCGAGCAGACCGTCCGAGCCACGCAGCTGTTCGACCGGCACACGCAGACTCAGGGGCCGAACAGCGCGTGGGGCCCGCGGGTGTCGTCCTGGTACGACCGCCAGAAGGCCGCGATCACCGAACCGCTGATGCGTCGGCTCACCGTAGAGGGCCCGGCCGCTCTGCCCGATGTCCAGCGGGAGTTCGACCAGCGTGCGGCCGCCCTCCAGCGGATCGCCCAGTCCAGGGACACTGTCAGTCAGGACTTCGACGCACTCCTGGCGCAGCAGGGCCTGCGGACCGGGCAACTGCACGACAGGATCACGTCGTCGCCGCTGTGGACGGCTGACTGGGCCGGGCGGCAGATCGACGCGGCGTGGCAGAGCTACCTCCAGGCGCGCGAGGCCGCCACCGCGACGGATGGGGCGTTCGTTCCGGCGCCCTCCCACATTCCGGCGGACGACTGGCGCGCCGAAGGCTGGCGCGGCGAGCAGGAACGGCGGCACACCGAGTACGGGCAGTGGCTGGACCAGGCCGCAGCGGCGGCGGCCGAGGGGGAGCAGCACGCCGCGCAACGGCAGGAGTTCGACGACGCCTTCGACGCGTGGGCCGCCGACGGCGACCACGGGCTGCGGGGGTCCGAGCTCGACCAGGTCCGGGAGCGGGTCTGGGAGCACCGGGGACACGGGCACATGACCGACCCCGGCGACGAGGGCGCCCCCCAGCAGGAGCCGCGGGACGCCTTCGACGAGGAGGCCGTGCGGCAGACCGCGCTGGCCCGGGGCCGCGCCGAGTTCGAGCGGAGCCTGCGGGCCTGGCTCCAGCGGCTGACCGGTCCCGCAGCGTCCCTCCCGTACGAGGTGACCCCGGAGATCGCCGCCGCGGTCGGTGACCATGTGCGGGCGTCCTTCGAGGAGCAGTTGGACCGCGCCGTCAACGACGTCTTCCCGCTCGGCTCAGGTGCACGCGGCGACCTGGCCGCCCAGGTGCGGCAGGCGGAGCAACGGCTGGGCGAGATGGCCGGCACGCTGCCGGACCGGTTCGAACTGCGCGCCGGATACGAGTCGGAGCAGGCGCGACTGACGGCGGAGTTCGACAGGCTCGCCGACTCCTTCCACCAGCACCTCGACGAGGACAGCCGGGCGCTGCTGGCGGCCCTCGACCCCGAAGCCACCGATGGCCACCAGACCGGCGATGCCCACCAGGCGGTCGGGCCGGCCAAGGGCGCGGCCGGTACCCAGGTCTCCGCCCCTGGCCGGGCCGCCGTGCTGGGCCGGGCCCGCGCGGCGCTGCACGCGGCCTTCACCGACGTTTTCGGACCCGTGGACACCGCCGAGCACCTGCCGGACGACGTGGCCGGATCACTGAGCCGGTGGCGCTCGCGGTTCGAGCAGGTGGTCGCGGACCTGCCGGCGCAGCTCGCCGCTCAGGCGGCCCGTGAGAGCGCGATACGGGGCGCGCTGAACGCCACTGAGGCAGCCGTGGACTCCTGGGCGGCCGAGCCGCCCGCCCAGAGCGACACGTTCAGGCAGAGGTTCGGCGTCGAGTCCGGCCCGGTGCCCAGCCCCCTGCTGCGCGGCCTGCAGACCAGCGTCGCGGAGGCGGTCAACGACCACTTCGAACAGATCTTCAGCGGCACCGGCCCCCACGCGGAGCTGTTGCGGGATTGGAGGGACACGTACCGCGCGCTCACGGACCAGAGCCGCATCCACACCGTGCTGCTTCGCCACCAGGCCCGCAACGCCGCGACGGCGACCGCGCAGACCGCCTTCGCGGAGCAACTCGCGGCGTGGCGGGAGGCCAATCCGGACCTCGAGTTGTCCGAGGCCGACGTCGCACGGGCGAAGGCGGGGTGGGACGAGCGGATGCTGTCCGCCTTCGACACGGTCTTCGGCGCGGAGGCCACCACGCCCGCGGATCTTTCGAGCCGTGTGCCGGGGTGGGACTGGCAGATGACACGCGAGGCCGGCAACCTCGCGTCCCACTTCACCTTCGAATCCGGCGTCGCGGAGGCGCTGAGGGGCGCGGACAGGTCCTTCGAAGCGCTCAGCCGCGACCGGGGCGTCGACGGCGCCACGCTGGAGGAGATCCGCGACCAGTTCGCCACCGACTTCGTCGACGGTTACCAGCACCACTTCGCACCGCGGCCACTGCCGGGTTCCTGGGCGGACCACGCGGTCGCGAGCGCGGAGCGCTCGGGCACCGCACGGACCTCCGGCGGCGAGACCGCTGAGTCGGTGTTCTCCGTCGGCGACGAGACCGATGATCTGGTGGTCTTCGGCGCCGACGAGGCCACCGAACCGGTGTCCTCCAGCATTCCGCAGGAACCAAGCGACGGGGTCCTGGCACACCGTGGTGACACGGAGCTGTTGTCCACAGCCTTGCAGGCCGATCCGACGGACACCGTCGGCATGACGCTGCCGCCGCTTTCGCACGACACGGCGGTCAACCAGCAGGAAACGGTTCAGCAGGGGACGGCACACCCACCGACGAGCGCAGCGGCGAGCAACACCGCCGGCCTTGCCGCGCACCTGCTGGGGCTGTCGGCCGACGCGCGACACCGGGAACTGGCGGTGCTTCCGGAGGCCGATCGCGAGCACCTCGCGTCGGATCCGGACGTGGTCGAGACCCTGCGCCGCCAGCTTCCCGCTCTGGAGTTCGCTTCGGTGGCCGCACATCTGATGGTGCGGGTCCCGGCCGACGTGGATCAGCCGGTGTCGGCTCGCAACGAGGCGCAGACGACGATCGCGCGGATGCTGCGTGATCCGGATGTGGCGGCAAGGCTGCTCCGGGGCGGCACGCGAGTGGTGGTGGTGCCCAGGAACCAGCCGCTGACCTCTCTGGAGAAGTTCGAACATCTGTCGGGGCAGAAGGTCTCCGAGACGGACGCTCGCAAGTGGGACGAGATCCGCGGAGCCGGCAGCCTATGGACTGCGGTCACCGAGGAGAACCTTCTGGGCGAGACTTCAGAAGCTCCTGGCGCTCACCTCTATGCGGACGGATACGGAACGACTCCCCACGAGTTCGCGCACACCATCCATCTGCATGGACTCACCGAGGAGCAGAAGCGGCTCATCGACCGCGTCTACCGGAGCAAGTTGGCCCCGCCGAAGAAGGGCCGCCCTCCGGTGCAGTGGCCGGACGGGCCGCTGCGGGCGGTGGCCGGTGGCCCGACCAACTACTCCTCCCAAAACGCGTTGGAGTACTTCGCGCAGCTCAGCACGGCGTACCTCGGCGCGAACGGCGGCCTGGACTTGTATACCAAACTGCCGCGCAACAACGGATGGCGGTATGTGGTCAAGCACGAGAAGCCGCTGCTGCCGCTGCTGCGCAAGCTCTACGGCCCGCCCTCGCGCCACGCGGAGCCGGAAACGTTCAATCCGGTTCGGCGCACCGCGGCTGAGAACGAGATGTACGAGGTCCAGCGGGCGTTCTGGGACGACGTGGAGAACACCTACCGTCCGCAGCCTCATGAGCCCGTTCCTCCGGTCGTCGAGCAACATGCTGCCGGTCAGGACGTTGCGGGCCAGGACGCAGGTCCCGGGAGCCAGACCGTGGTGGCGCCGCCGTCTGCGGAGGAGGCCGGGGAGGAACTGCCGAGTCTGGTCGAGTACGACGACCAAGGCGAAGCCACCGGGGTTCTGGAGTGGCCGGACATCCTGGCCTCGTCCTGGTATCAGGGGTTGCACCCGGGTCAGCAGCAGCGACTGCGTTCGGTGGAGGACTTCAGCGGTCTGCGCGACGCGCTGGAGCAGACGCGTAACACGGTCGTCGCGGCGGTGGACGGGGGTGCCGGGCATGAAGACGTCGAGTTCCTGACGAACGCGCTGCGGCTGCGGCGCAACCTCAGTGCGTACGACCCGGCGATGCTGCCGATGCTCCCCCGGTGGATGGCACCGGCCAAGAGCGCGGGGCAGCTGTCGCTGATCTCGGGCTCGGTTGCCAGGTTCGGGCAGCATGTGCCGTACACCGACCTGGTGGTTCCGCATCCGGGGCCCTGGGCGATGGGTGAGGGGCCGAACGGTCTGGCGCAGCTCCTGGAGCACGTCATGGGGCCCCACAGCAGGGCGTGGGTGCTGACGGACAACGAGCAGCCGGGTGGCAGTCAGTCGGACGAGCTGGCGGCGCACATCGAGGCGATCAACGAAAGCAACCGCGACACCCCGGGGTACGTCCCGCTGCAGGTCGGGATCCATCAGCCGGAGATCCAGTGGGACGGGCATCGCCAGGTGACCGATGTCGGCGGCGTGCCGCTGGTGATCCGTCACCAGGGGCCCTTCCGCCTGGTCGCGGTGGTTCGCGGCGCCGAGTCACCGAGCACGCAGTCGGCCGACGCGGCCGCTCTGCCGCCCCCGCCTGCGGTCCGTCAGCCCCCGGAGGCCGTGGTCGACCAGGACCGGCAGGACCCGGCGGACGGCCAGGGCTCGCTTGTTGATCCGTTGGTCCATCGGGTCGCCAGCCGTGTTGGAGATGCGTGGATTCGGGCTTCTTTCCCGGAGGCGGAGTGGGCGGTGCGTGGTGCGGCCTATCCGTATCTGGGTGAGCTGACGACGTTCACGCAGCTGGCTGTCGATCCGGAGACGGGGCAGCGGGTCAGTAGACAGCTGCCGTTGCCGTGGCTCTCGCCTCTCGGTGTTGGTGCTGCCGCGCCGAGGGTGCACTTTTGGGGTTCGCATGCTGTTGCCGGGGGGTTCGGGCTGGCGGAGCCAGGTGGTGCGATCCGTCGGGTGGACGGCAAGACGACCGGTGGCATGCTGAACCGGCGCAAGAGTTTCGCGGAGTTGCCCAGGACCGACATCCTGGTGCTGCTCGCCTGTGATCCGGTCGAGGCGCAGGGTGTGAGGGACGAGACCGGGATGCGTGTTTTCGTTCCGGGTGGCCGGGTTGCTCTGCTTCCGCCTGCGCAGGGCCGTCCGGCGGAGTTGATCCTGCTCGACGACGACCAGGGGCGACCTACCGACTGGCGGGAGCTCCGGCCGCAGCAGCCGTTGCCGGTTCCGGAGCCGGCGACCGGGGCGGCGGTACTGCCGCCCGGTGAGTGGGTGCCTGCCGGGGCTGTTCCTGGCGAGGAGTACCAGAACGCCATTGGTCTGGAGGTCGAGGACCATCACATTCTGGAGCCGGCGTTCGGAGCGCCCGACATCCCAAGAAGCACGGTCCTGGCCAAGGGGCCGGGTATCAAGGTGGTCCTGGACACGTCGGCCTTCCATCTGCGTGGCGACGGCCTTTGGTATCCGGGGTACGGAGAGGCGGCGGGCCCGGGCCAGCCAGTGCCTGAGACGATGACTTTTCCCATCGCGGAGTTCGTGGTCGATCCCATGGCGTTGCATCCGGGTGAGCCGCGTCAGAGCCTGGGTGCCGGATTGGCGGCACTTGCGGAGGGCCGCAGGGCGCTGCGCGAGACCGATGTGGCGGGTAGCCCGAAAACCCTGGAGGAGCTTCTGGGGCGCCTGAAAGGGTGGAAGGTCGAAGATCCGGGGCGTTGGTTCACCGTCCAGCCCAGTGCCGCTGGTGCGGACTACCCGAGCTACGTGCAGCCCACGCTGGGCACTCCGGACGACGGCCTCAGGATGGTTCAGGAGGTCGCTTTCCGGCGGCTCATCATGGGGTCCCTCCGTCCGTTCGTCACCTTGGGACGGGACTTCGGACAGCAGATCGCCGCACTGTTCGTACGCTACTACACCGGCGAGAGAGTGATCGGGAGCCAGATTCCGTTCCTGTCGATGATTCCGGACATCGACGAGGTGTGGGGATACGGCTGGCTCTTCTTCACCCATGTCGGTGCCCGACCGGTAAGGGAGACGTACCCGGTTAATGAGACGTTCCGGGACCCGCCGCTGCTCAAGAACATGTTGGCATCGGCGTCCAGGACGCAGTTCGCCGGCCTGGTCGACCATCCGGGGATCAGGGAGGACCTGCGGCCGAGGACGCTGGAGTTCCTCGACCGGAAACGCGACGCCGTCCAGGCCCTCTTCGACACCATGTTGAAGAACCTGATCGCGTTCTACCGGCGGCACGGGGGGAGGGAAGGCGCGCCCGTCGACGCCGAGTACCTGTCCCTCGTGCTGCGCGGGTTGCCGCCCTCCGATCACCCGATATACGCCGAGGCCAGGAACACGGTCCAGCAACTCCCGCCCTCATCACCGTTGCGCCAGATACCTCTTGAGGCGGCTGTCGCGCAGATGATCCATGCCCTGTCCACGGAGATGTTCGGCTACCCGGTGCTGGACGACGGCCAGGGGCAGCTGGCGAGGCGCCTGGTACTGCTGGAGCTTCGGCACTTCGGCTTCAGCGGGCAGCTCATGAGCGACGAGGAGATTCAGCAGGCCGCCGAGGAGCTGGCGGCCGTGGCACGAGCCGCCTACGAACGGTCCCTGCAGTTCCCGGAACCGCTGTCCGACGAACAGCTACGAGAGGTCGTCCGGCGGATCACACAGCATCGCGTGGTACGTGCCTTCGCCCCCTTACTGGATAGAGCGAGCAAGCAGCGCATGCCGATGTCCGGCGGCGTCCAGACACCGCTGACCGCCTTCGAGGCGCAGTCCATCGCGGAGAGGCTCGGCGAGTTCGTCGTGCGGGGAACGCCAGTGGAACGCGCCTTGTACGAGCGGCTGCGGACACTGGTGCAGGACGTGGGGGACGCCGCGCGGGTGGAGCCGCCGAACCCCGGTGCCCTCAGCGACCAGGACCGTCCGCGGGTGCTCGCCATCGTCCGGGAGGCCGAGTCCGTTCTTGCGCTGCTCGACCCCGACGCTCGGCCCGCCGTGGCGATACCCGACGACGAGGACGTCATGTCGGTCGACGAGGACCCGGAGGAGGCGACCGCACGTTCGGCAGCCGCATCGAAGCCCGCGGGTGACGATGCCGGGTCCTCCGCCACTCGTGTCGCGGAGATTGCACAGGGGCCGATGCCGAACGCTGTCGTTCCCACGGAGGCGGCTGCCATCGTCCCGCCGCCGGTTCTGTCCCCGGGACGACGGTTCTTCGTGGTGGCTGCCGGCCGCCCCGAAGAGGTCCTCGCCGACGGCCTTTTACCCGATGGTGAGAACCTGGACATCGTCGCCTACGCCCAGGCGGGGGAGGAAGGGCGTGCCGGTTTCGGCTTCGTGAGCGCCTTCGGCTCGCGGGCGGCGGCTTTGAGGGCAGCGGCTGCCCGGCGTCTACGCAAGGGATATGTCTGGGAGATCGACGCGCCGGGCGGCATCGACGTCGCGGCGACGCTTGGCGGCATGCACCAGGACACCAGCCGGGACGAGGTTCTCTTCGCGGGCGGCGTCGCACCCCGCTTCATCAAGGGTGCCTGGGTGATCGTCCCGGGCGTAGGGGAGAACGCGCTGCGCGAGTGGGTCCCCAACCTGAACTACAGGGCCGACTCCGACGGCCCGGCCGCGAGTGCACAACAGGCGCCGGCCACCGCGATGCCCGCGGCCGGCTCCCGCCGTACGGAAGCCGAGGTCGTCCATCCTTCCGCTGTCCACACGAACACGCTGCACCCCCAGGCGAGCGCCGGGCCCGTGCCGGTCCAGAGTCCGGTTGTGGTCGCGCCGCCACCGCCGCCGAGCACCGTGCAGCAGGGCGGCGCAGGAGCCCCGCAGAGCGTGACGTCCGTCGGCGGGGCGGCTCCGGGTGCCTTCCCGGCCGTGCACGAGCCGCGGTTCCCCGGCTTCTTCACCGGGCCCCTGCGGACGGCCTACCTGGAACGCTCGGCACGCTACGGGCAGGCGGTGGCCCGGACGCTGGCGGCAGATCCGCTGGTCCGCGAGCACCTTCAGATGGCGCTCAGGAACGTCGTGCGGAAGTTCCGGAGCGTGCCCGGCGGACTGACGCCCACCATCCTTCGACTGCTGCACAACCGGTCCTCACTGACCGGTTTCGATGCCGTCGCCGCAGAAATGCGCCTGCTCGATTCCGCCAACCCGCCGCCGTTCGAGGAACTGATCAGCTCGTTTCACCGGGTGGCACCGCACTTCGCGTGGGCGGCACAGGTGCCCGCCACAGTCGGCATCCGGCCGCTCAGCGCCGCGTGGGACGGCGAGATGCGGAGACGCGGTTACCGGGGATCACGTGAACTGACACCTCCTCAGCTTCAGCAGGCATGGGACATCGAGTTGATGCTCCGCGTCCACCGGCATCTCGGGCGGGACTCCGGTGACGCGTTCATGTTCCGGGACGCGGTGGCGGGATGGTTCCTGTCGCGTCCGGACGCGTTGCCGTGGGAGTGGTTCCTGGACGTCTCGCACCGGGTGGGGTTGTGGGACAGGCAGGTGGAGCCCGACCCGTGGCTGACGGACATGTCCCGGGTGCACGGGTGGATGCACGGCGATCTCGATCCTCGGGGACGGCTGCAGCACGGCAGCCTGGCGGGCGACCCGGCGCTGCGCGACGCACTGAAGCCACCGCATGTGTTGCTGTACGCAGAGCAGACTGTGCCGCTGCTGAGCGCGGAGGTCACCGGGCCCGGAGGGTGGTTCGATCCCGGCGTCGTCCTGGGGCACGGTCTGAGCCAGGTCGTGGGGCTGACCGAGCCGGCGGCGAGTCTGTGGCGGGAGCGCCGGGAGGCGCTGCGCGACTTGCTGCGCAACCCGGCCACCCTGGAGGCACTGCGACAGCTCTCGCCCGGGCACTCCATGGCGCTGACGCTGGTGTCCGGTCCCGACGCGCGGCTCTTCGATCCTGGAGTGCGCAGGGAAGGGCCGCGGGCGCTGGAGCGGCTGCGGGAGCTCATCCGTACGGCGGGCGCGGAAGCGGATCCTGAGGACAGGTCGACCTGGCCGCTGCTGATGCTGCGCGACCCCGCTGTCCGGGCCGTGATCGGCCGGTCCGCCCCGGCAGCGGAGGTGAGGGCGGCGGTCGCCGCGTTCGCGCAGAACGCGGACGAGCTGTTGCTGGCCGAGGTGCGCGGCCATGCGTCGATGGCCGAAGAGGCGCTGGACACGTTGCCGGCGAAGCCTGCGGACGGCCGCTCGGCGCTGTACGTCCGGACTGCGCCGGGACCGCTGTTCGGAGGGACGAGCATGTACCCGGGCGACGGCAAGGAGATGCAGCTCAGCGCGTTCCGCCCCGGGGCATCCGACCGTGCCGCAGCGCTGAAGGACCTCAGTGAGCAGCTCAGGCGGGGCCAACCGGGGACCCGGCACGGGGTAGTGCTCGAAGTCTTGCGGCCGCTGTCGTTCCGTGAGACGTCGGTCTGGTCGCTGACGCCGGGGAAGCGCACGGTGCAGTCTCCCCAGACGACGAGACTGCGGACCCTGGGACGCACCTACGGCAGGGACGGGAGGAGCGGCCTGTGGTACGAGCACATCTTCCTCACCGAGGTGCCGCGGCCGACGTCCAAGATCGCCTGGGACAACGAGGTCCTGGTCCGGGACATCCGCACGCCTCACGGGGTGCTGTTCGGCCACTCGAGCTACACCGCTCGCGACATGCTCGACCGCGGGGCTCCCTTCTCGCGCTTCGCTGAAGTGACGCACCACAAGCTCTGGGACAGCCAGAAGAGGACGACGGTCGGCCCGTCGCGGCCCTGGCCACTGCCGTCCGGAATCGAACCGCAGACCGGCAAACCATGGTTTGTCATCAGTGCCGCGCACGGCTCGCCCCACTCCGTCGCCGTCCTCGGGCGGTTCGGTCCCAAGCTCCTGAGCGGCACGCAGAGCGGGGCAGAGTTCGCCCGGCGGCTGGCCGAGGCGGGGGTAGCCGACGGCACGCCCCTGCTGCAGTGGCAGTGTTCGGTTGGCAGCAGGCGCCCCGGCCTGCCGTCGGTGGCGCAGCAAGCGGTCGACGAGCATCCGCCGCAGCGCGCCTCCTTCGCGGGAAACACCACCGTCGCCAACTACCCCGTTGCTTCGGACCATGTGTTCCTCATGCCAGGTTGGGGCGCGGCACCCGGCCTTGAGTTCGTGAAGGTCCAGCCGCGGACCCAGCCCCGTGCGGGCGCGCCGGTGCCCTCGACCGAGTCGTACTTCGCCGGTCAGGCAGCGCGCTACCCGATGGGTGGCCCCGAGTGGTTCGCCGCCACGAACATCTACGATGCGGCGCTTGCCGAGCGGCTGTCCCAGGATCAGGCCGCGCTCAGCCTCATGCGCGAGGTCGTGAAGGCGATCGCGGACACCGGCCGGTACGGGGTGCCGGTCGACGCCCACCGGCCCGGGGTGTCCCTGGACGAGTTGACCGACATCGCACGCGCCGCCGCACACACCAGTTATCCGGGTGCCGCAATCGCGAAGGGCATCGACCCGGCGGCGCGGGCACAACTCGCCATGGAGCGTGGAATCCAGTTGCATGCGGTCGACATGCCGAGCACGCTGCCGCTGTACTGGCTGTACCGGGATCTGGACCTGCCTGCTGAGCGCTTCCCCGCGTTCGTGCGGGCGGTGTTCGGCTGGGGGCTGACCAGGCGGCATCCCCTCTTCCTGCTGTTGTTCGATCTGCAGCGGTCCGGGATGAGCGCGAACCGGGCGGCGCTCACCGCGGCGCTGGCCGGCAACGGTCCGCATCTGTACGGCCTGGTCGACACGATGTTCGCGCCGCGTGACGGGCTGCCAGCGGGTGATCTCGCGGATCGCCTGCGTCCGCCGCACTGGCGGATGCACACCGAAGGCATGGCCTACCTCGCGGCGGCCCCGGACGGCGTCCAGGTGCCGCAGGGACTGATGCGGGCCGTGCGGATGCTCTCGGCATCCGAGGACGTGCCGCCGATCCCGGTGGGTGAGGGGTCGCAGCTGGGCGCGGACGGCTGGGCGAACCGGTACGCCGCGGCCCGCGACTGGAACGACGGATCGCTGGACCGCCTCGACCCCGCGCACATCATCGCGTTGTACCTGCTCAGCCACGACGACAGCCGCATGTTCCTGGAATCGGGTGCCGACCAGCTCCCGTTCGCCCAGGGCACTGCGATGCTCGCGCCGGTGGTGCGGGCGGAGATCGACCGGGCGGTGGACGGGACACGGCACGGTCAGGGTATGCCCCTGACACTGCTGCTGCGGCATCCGGCTCTGCACAGCGAGATCGAACGGATCGTGCATTCCGCTCCGGACAGCGACGAGTTCAACGACGCCCACCAGAAGTTGCTGGACAAGGTTCCTCTGCTGGCCCACTTCCTGCGTTACCAGATTCCCGCCCACCTGGGGCTGGCGGCGGAGGGACTGGCGAAACGGCCGCCGGTCAACCGCTCGGTGTATCTCGCCTTCACGTTGCCGGCCGAGGGGGCGGGCTCAGCCCTTGGAAGGCTGAACGTTTCACAGTTCCAGCAGGTCAGGCTGGACGAGGCGGAGGCACTGAGGGAGCTGGGAACGGTTCAGCCCCCGGCTCTCCGGGTCGTCGTCGAAGTGGCCGGCTCCACGGCCCGTGACGTCACGGCACTCGCGCACGACCCCAGCCGGAGTCAGGTCCGGTACGCCGACGCGACCGAGCTGGCAGTGACATCGCGCGAGACCCGCACGGACAGCGAGGGCAACACCTATGAGCTGCTGCGGGCCGTGGAGCTGCCGTCGGTGGACCGGCGGAGCGCGCTGGAGGCGGTGAAGTCCGTCGCCGAAGCCGCGGAGACCCAGGTCGCACCGCTGCCGGGAAGCAACGCGCTCACCCGGAGTCCCGCCCACGAGCACCCTGCGCAGATGTCCTCTGCGGTCGCCACCACATCACAGGCGCCCGCTCAGCTGTCCTCCGGCGTGACGTCACGGATGCCGGACGTGCTGCCCCAGGAGTCCCCTGCCGACCGGCGCCGGGACACCGGTCCCGAACCGGTCGGAGACGTACCTGATCCCTGGCTCACCAACGCGCCTGCCGCCCCGGCCCTTCAGGCCCCAGGGCACATGGCGCTCCAGCAGGCGGGACCGTCGCAGGTGTCGGCACCTCACCTTTCGGATCCCATGGTGCGATTCCCCGACCTGTATTTCAGGAACCGGTCCAAGTGGCTGAAGACGGGACTCGACTTCGAGCATGGGATCGGCCGTGTGATGGCCGCGTCCAGAAGGTGGCGCGTGGCCGCCCAGCAGGCTCTCGCAACGCTTCGTTCCCGCCTGGTCATGGTCCCCGCCGACTACCGCCTGTTCTTCCCGTCCGTTCAGCTGACGGCCTTCGGCGCCCACTGGGAGTACCTGAAACTGATGTCCACTCAGAGTCCACCGACGCTGAGTGCGGTGATGGAAGCGTTCGCACGAGGAGCGGCGGTCCACGCGCGGAACAGGCAACTGCCCGCGCCGGCTCCGGCGGACCGGGCCCTGGCCGCCAGGCTGACCGCACTGGGCCATCCGCTCGTCGACGAGCGCGCGGCCGAGAAGGCGGAGCGGATCCGCGAGGCCGAGTTGCTGATGCGGGTCTACCAGGACCTGAACGTACCCGAGGGGAACCCGCTTGCCTTCCGCAACGCGGTACTGGGCTGGATGCTGTCCCAGGACCCCGCCCCCACCCTGGCGGAGCTCCTCGGCGCGGCTCAGCGGGCCGGGGTGGCGGAGAAGGACGGCTCGCAGCTGCTGGAGCCGGACCTGCGGACAGCATCCTCCGTAGAAGCCGACGCATCCCAGCTGTACGGCCTCGTGCCCTTCCTCTTCGACCCTGCACAGCAGCTCCACACGGGACCGCTCGCCGGCGACGCAGTGCTCATGGCTGCTGTCACGAGACTGCCGCACCATGTCGCATACGTCGAGTGGGCCTGGCACCTGGTCGGTGCACAGCTCACCGGTGGCCCCAGCCTGGAAGACCTCAGAAATGAGATGCAGGACGGCGTCGTCGGCGGTTCCGTCACCCGCCAGGGAGCCGACGCCTGGTTCCCGCGCCGGGACGCCTTCCGGCGGTGGATGCGCAGGTACCGCCGCGCCCACCCGACAACCCGGACCGCCCACCTGGTGGCGCTGTTCCTGCTGGGCGGAGATGACGCCAAGCTCATGGACAGTGGCATCACCGCGGGAGGAGCACCGGGGCGGGACCGGCTCCGCAAGGAGGTACTTTCCCGGCTGACGGGCCTGGACCAGGGGGCGGATCCTGCGGAGCTGCCGCTGGTGATGCTGCGGGAGCCGGCGGTGCGAGAGCTGATCGACCACCCCGAGCAGCGGTCGGCGGCGAGGCTGCACGAGGTGGCCGACGCCCTGGCGACCGACGATCTGGTGAGAGAGCTCGCCCAGCATGCGGAGATGGCCGCCAGGGCGGCAACGGTCATGCCGGAGGCCGAAGGCCCGGTGCAGTGGCACGAGTGGGAAATGGGCTCAGTGCAGGGACCGCACGCGTACGCGGCCGACGGGCGCACGGTCAGGCGGCCGCCGCTTTCCCCGGGGAAGTCGAGCAGAGACGCCCTCCTGAGGAACGCCTTGGCGGAGGCGCCCCGGCACACCTCGGACCATCTGGTGGTCTACAAGGTCGAAAAGCCGCGTCAGGCCCATGCATACGCGCCGATCGCCCGGTTCCCCGACGACCAGGTCGTCTATCCTCGCGCCTCGACGTTCAAGGTCAAGGACCGCGATATCGTGCGGGACCTGGCAACCGGCCTGGAGTACGCCCTCGTCTCTCTCGAGGAGGTCGTGCTGCCCGTCGCCCGGCGGTGGCAGGAACCGATCATCACCCGGGAGGTGAGGACGCCCGGCGGGATCCTGTTCGGGGAGGCCAGTTTCACCGGACCCGACTGGATCATCCGGTCCGATGACTACCCCCGCCTGCTCCACATGCGGCCTGGGACCCTCTATGAACCACCGCACTTCAGCCAGCGGAAGCCGCTCCCGCTGCCGCTGACCACCGGTCTGCGGCAGCCCGGTGACCGGCCGGCATTCACGATCTGGACCTCGCACGGCCTGGCCGGGACCGTCTCTGTGACAACCCCCGAAGGCAACAAACGCGTCACCGGCACGGTGATCGGCCGCCGCAGCGCCGAGCTGGTACGGCGGCTCGGCCTCGGCCCTGGCACACGGCAGCTGGTGTTCACCTGCTACGGCGCATATGGCCCCGACGGCCTGCCATCGGTGGCCCAGGATGTCGTCGACGAGCATTCCGGGGGTATCGAAACCGTCGGATCGACCGTGACCAACGCCGCGCACACCGTCAACGACCCGGATCCGCAGGCGGAGATCTACCTCACCAAAGAGGAAGGCGGGCCCCGGCCCGCATGGCTGGTCTTCCAGCCCCGGCCCGGCACCAGCCCCGACGAACAGGCCGCCCACCTTCCGCTGGCCGGCCAGGGGACCCGGTACCGCAGCCGCTACGGGACGCTGGAATGGGAACAGGTGGCGCGGGAGCACGAGAAGGCCATCGGGGAGGCGTTCGACGAGGATACGGATGCCGAGAACTTCGCGAAGCGGTTCGCCGACGCGTTGACGGCCTCCGGAAAATACCAGGTGAAGATCCCCGGCACCGTTCCGTCGGTCTCGGAGCTGATGGAGGCGATCAGCAGGGCCGCCCGCCGAGTCCACGGAGACCAGATTTTCACTCTCGCCCGTGACCACACCACCCGGGACGAACTGCGCACGGTGCGCGGCCTGCTGCTGCGCACGGGCCCCTTCCGGAGCATGAAGCCGTTCTTCGACGCCTACGAGGCCATCGAGTTCTCCGGCGGGCATCGCCCGTTCCTGAAGGCACTCATCGCGTACCGGCTGTCCCAGGGCACCCATACCCTCGCCGAGGTCTTGGGCGAGTACACCGAGGCCCCCTTGGCCAAGGACGGCCAGGGAATCAACGTCGACCGGCTCAAGGACGCGCTGCTCGGCGACGCGGTGGACCTGTACGCGTGGGTGCGCTCCGAGCTGTCACCCTTTGCCGACTCCGACATCGAGGGCCTGATCGCCGGCGATGACGTCAGCTGGCAGCCGCCGCACCACCAGCTGTACTTCCCCGGGCTGACATCGCAGATGGCGGGCGGAGTCGAAGTGCCCGAGGGACTCAGGGAGGCGGTCCGGCAGCTGGAGAACGTCGGCCACCTGCCCGACCTCTCCGACGGCGACAAGGAGTATCTGGGCGGGGGAAGTTGGGCGGCCCGGCATGCGGCCTTGCGTGACTGGTCCGCCCGCCACTCCGGCTCGCCGCTGGACGGCCTGCTGCCCGCGCATCTCACCGCCCTCTACGTCGCGACCCACGATCCGGACCACCGGCTGCTGCGCGCGCAGCTCGAAGCGGAGAGCGGCGCAGCGACAGCGGGCCGGGACCCCGTGGCCGACGCGATCGGGGAGACCATCGACGAGGCCATGAGGAGCGGCTCGCGGGAATTTCCCCACCTGCTTTCGCAGAACCCGCGGTTCCACCAGTTGGCCACGGAGGCCGCGGGCACCGATCTCGCCGACGAGAGGTACGGGGAGATCGGGGCGGAGATGATGCGCATGGTCCAGCCCTTCGCGGCGGGGGTACGCCAAACTCTCGGCGAAACCGTGGGGATTCTGGCGGAGGCGCTGGCGGAGCGGCCGGCTGTCGGGGCGCCGGTGTACATCAGCTACCTGGCTCCCGGGGAACTCGGGGACCACCTGCCTGGCACGCTGCACGCGTTGGTGATCCCGCAGTTCCACCAGGGTGGACTGGACAGGAACGCCGTGTACGGCGGCCTCCCTGATCCCGCGCCCGGGCAGCACCGGGTCCTGGTGCGAATCGAGGGCTCGCCGGCCCGGGACGTGTCGTTCGGCGCGAAGGATCCGGGCGCGCGGCAGGTGATGTTCCCCTGGCGCACCGATGTGCACATCACCGCGCGCGGGGTGATGTACGACGCCAACGGTGAGCCCTATGAGTCCATACTGGCCGAATACGGGCAGCGGGCGGATCCCATGGAGATCGACTCGGGCGCGTCGTCGGACACGTCGTCGCAGCCGGCCTCCTCCGGGGACCCCATGGAGATCGACTCCGGCCCGGACGCGTCCGGGGCCGGCCCGGAGGAGCAGGCGTTCAATGCCCTCGCCGCGCCCGTGCGGTCCCAGGCCGCCGACCCGTCCGCCGTCGGACCGCTAACCGGCCCCGCACCGGCCTACCCCGATCCCCGGTTCCGCAACGGGGGCATCGAGGCGTCGCCGTCGCTGGGCTCCCAGGTGGTGGTGGAGAAGATCCGGGATCGCGAGGGGCGGCTTTCCGGGCTGACGTCGTTCACCCGCGAGGACGCGGCCCTGCGCCGGGACGCGTACCGGGATGCCGCGGGGCTGCGGGAGTACACGCAGTGGTGGCGCGACGGTGACGGCCGGCTGGTGAGTACGCAGCGCCGGCTGCCGGTGGCGGCCGATGCGAAGGTGGTGGTGTGGGGGTCCCACGGCGAGCCCGGTGGGCGGTTCAGGGGTACGACCGCGGATGACGGGACCGTCGTTCTCGGCCCGGACGGGTTGTCGGCGCTGATCGCGTCCGAGGTGCCGGCGGACGCGACGGACATCCTGCTGACGTCGTGCTCCCCCGATGCCGACCGGGAGACGCTGACGGCGGTGGCGCAGCGGATCCGCCAGGCCACGGGGCTGGGCGTGCACCTTCCCGAGGCCGACGTGTCCCTCACCCCGGCGACGGACGGTGAACCGGCCCGGATCCACACCCACGAACGGCCCGACGGCAGCCCGACGGGCTTCGTCTCCGCCCTCCCCGAGGGCCGTACCCCCGTCTCCCAGACACCCGTGTCCGACCCCGTACCGGCCGGGCAGCCCGCCATCCCCGACGCCTGGTACCGCAATGCCGTCGGGCTGGAGGTCGAGGATCGCCACGTGGTCGAGTTCGAGCCCGGAACGCTCCCAGGACCCGAACTGCCTCACAAGGTGCCGCTGGCGAAGCGCACCGGCGTCGACATCGTCACCGACCGCCGTCGCTTCTGGCGGCACCCGGACACCGGCGCGCTCCATCGGAACTGGGAGGAGGCCTTGGGAGCGAACGGCGAGGAGCCGGAAGGTGAGGTCCACTACATCGCCGAGTTCGTCCTCGCCCCGATGGGTGTGCTCCCCGAGGAGGAACGGCCGTCGCCGGAGGAGGTGCTGACCCACCTCGAAGAGGGCCGGTCAGCGCTCGGCATCACTTCGGAGCGCAGAGCCCAGGCGTCGCTGGCCGACCTCCTGCCGAAAGGCTGGCAGCTCACCGAGTTCGGGCAGAAGGCCACCATCCTGCCGAGCGTCGAGGGCCCCAACCACCGCGCGTACACCCAGCCCACTGCGGGCGTCCCCGCCCTCGGACTGAGAATGCGGTTGAACGCTGCCGCGGGGCGGATGACTCCCCTTCCGCATGTCGGGAACCTTTACCTCAAGAGCGAAGCAGTCGGGCAGGCGATCGCTGCGGAGTTCGTGCGCGACGTCCTCGGCGTGCCCCACGTGCCGCAGAACTCCCTGCCGTTCCTGGCCGCCATTCCGGAGGTCGACGAGGTCTGGGGATACATCTGGGACGGCTTCAACCACGTCGCGGCAAGGCCCAACGCCGCGATGCTGCCCGTAGCGATGATCAAGAACTGGCTGCCGGTGGCGTCCCGTCACCCGTCCGACCGCAGCCTGCCGGCGTTGCGGCCCCGCACCCGGCGATTCCTCGACGAGCAGCACGACCGGATCAGCGCGATCGTCGTCACCCGCTTGCTGGAGAGCATGGAAACCAGCAGGCAGTTCAACGAGAAACCGCCGGCGCTCGACCCCGGCATGCTCACTGTCGAAGTCGGCGATGCTCCCTCCGCCGTGGAGCACCTGACGGCCGTGCTCACCGGGCGCACATCCACGGGGAAGATCATCAGCCAGTCGCAGACCGTCGGCATGGAGGACCACCTCGAACTGGACACCGCCGGCGGCCTCCTCCAGGTACCGCTTCTGCTGTCCGAGCTGCGGTACTGGGCGATCAGTCAGCGTTACCTCAGCCCTTGGGAGATACGGCAGACCGTCGCCCACTGGACGGAGCTGAGCCGAAGTGCCTACCAGAAAGCGCTGACCTTCCTCGCTCCGCTCCCCGAGGAGGTGCTGCGTGAGTCCATGTCGCGCATCCTGAACCACCCGGCTGTACGGGGCCTCGCGCCGTTCATGACGATGGCGGTGCACGGGATGCCCCACATCGGGCAGTTGGTCAGCTTCAAGGAGGGCAGCGAACTCGCGGCCGCAGTGGGGATGTTCGCGGTGGGAATGCCGCTGGACCCCGCCACACACGAGCGCCTGCGCGAACTCGTCAACCAGGCATCCGCTCGTCTCGCCGACCTCCCCGGCGACGAGCGCGAGCTGCCCCTGCCGGCCATCGAGGCGGCTCGTGGTGCCCTCACCCTGCTCGCCCAGGATCCGCCGAGTGCCTACGCCCAAGAACACTGGACCGCGCATATCAGGGCAGCGGACGGCGAGCGAGTAGAATTGGGCGAGTTCCGCATAGCGCAACACCCGGGACCGGACGCGAAGATCGTGGGCGTGTCCTCCCGCCCGTCCTGGGACGACCGGGAGGACACCTACAGCCTGCTGCCCTCGGCCAAGGCGTTCACCCAGGTGCGACGGGCGCCGCGAGCGGACGACCCCGGCAGCGCCGAAGTGGTGACGGAGAGCGCCCCGCAGCCGTTGCCGTTCGGCGAGGCGTACATCGTCAGTGTCCGCGGTGACGGCAGGACCGCCGAACTCACCATGCGGGACGACACCGGCAAGGCCTTCGACTACGCCCGGCTCGTCGACTTCCTCTTCGCCACCGACCCCGTGCTGACCGCACTGCCCCGGGACACCTCGGTCGTCGTCATGGGCGCCGATGTGGCGGGCAAGCCGCCGCACGACCCTCTGGACCAGCCGATCGCCGGCCAGTTGCTGTCCAACAGCTGGAACCGGCCGGTGTGGACGACCGGCAGCGGAGAGGAGCCCGTGCTGGCCGCCTCCGACCCGGAGCTCGGCCTCGACGCGCGGTTCCAACTTGCCGAAGGCGACTGGTGGGCCGGGTTCAAACCGGAGCCGTCGACCGCAGAACTCGGCCGACTGGCGGAACAGGTGACGGGCGACCGGGGCCGCGCCGCGGACGTGCTGCGCTGGGTGCGGGCCATCCGCCTGATCTACGGGCCTCCCCGGAAGGACGACACCGCGCGGTTCGAGGCGCTGCTGCAGGGCTTCTGGGGGCTGGAGCGGTGGCGGTCGGGCAACGGTGACGGGCAGCCGCTCACCTGGGCTCACCTGCGCTCCTTGATCACGCGCCATCATGCGGCGACCGGCCTACCGGAGCCGGAGCTCGCGCAGGCACTGCCGGCGCTCCTGAGCTCGGCCGCCGACGCGGTCGGGACCGCGCTGCAGCTGCACGGACCGCCCCTGGTCCCCCGCAACCAGAGCAGGCTGTCCGTGCCGGGAGCCGAGTCCGCGGCGGCGGCGCGCATGGCGGGCGCGGTGACGTCCCTGTTCGGCCCGCGCATCACCAGCAGTCCGGCCTACCGCTCGCTGCTCACCGCGGTGGAGACGGCCACGCGTCTGACCGGCGGCAGTCAGCCCGCTCTCCGTGCCTTGGCCCGCCAGGCGCTGCGCCTCGGACCGACGGCCCCGGTCGGGCAGGAGCAGGTACGTGCCCTCCTGACCCTGCTCGCCCGCGCCACGGCGCTGGGCCGGGCGGGCAGTATGGCCGAACTGCATTCGCTTCTGCCGTCACAGGTTCCCACGAGCCGCGACCCGGTCGCTGGTCAACCGCACGGCGCTGTGCTGCAGTCTTCCGGCGGCCCGCGGTCGCGGAGCGCTTCTGGCCCTGTCACCGCTGCGCTGCAGTACGACACGCCGCGCGCCCACGAGCCGCACAGTGACGTGCTGATCACCCAGGCCTCGGCCACGCAAGCCCCGGCCACGCAAGCCCCGGCCACGCAAGCGCCGGCCACGCAAGCGGATGCCGGCCCCTCGACGGCCCCGGCGGGAGCAGCTGGCGTCCAGACCGCCGCGTCGGCGCCCGGTACGGCCTGGCAGACCGCGGCAACCGGCGCCGGATCGTCCGCCACGGCGTTCCCCGCTGTGCACCCGCCGCGGTTCCCGCGCTTCTTCACTCAGCGGTTCTACCGGAGCCGTTCGGAGTCGTACGGGCTTGAGGCCGCCCGCATGCTGGCGGACGACCCGCTCGTGCTCGACCACGCTCAGAAGGCGCTCAGCCGCATCGTCGAGAAGTCCATGAACGCGCCCGGCGGTATGACGGACGCTTTCCAGAAAGCGCTGTACAACCGGCCGTCGCTGGCAAGCTTCGACGCGGACGCCGAGCGCCGGCGCCTTCTGGACTACTCCAACCCGCCGCCGTTCAAGGACGTGATGGGCGCGCTTGAGCGGGTCGTGCCGCAGTACGCGCGGGAAAGGGGCCTGGCACAGGGGGCCGGCATCCCATGGCGCAGCACCGCGTGGGACGCCGAGATGCGGCAGCGTGGTTACCACGAATCACGTGAACTGACGCCTCATCAGCTTCAACAGGCGCGGGACATCGAGTTGATGCTCCGCGTCCACCGGCAGCTCGGGCCGGACGCCGGTGACGCGTTCATGGTCCGTGACGCGGTGGCGGGATGGTTCCTGTCGCGGCCGGACGCGTTGCCGTGGGAGTGGTTCCTGGACGTCTCGCACCGGGCGGGGGTGTGGGACCAGCAGGTGGAGCCCGACCCGTGGCTGACGGACATGTCCCGGGTGCACGGGTGGATGCACGGCGATCTCGATCCGCTCGGGCGACCACATGACGGGAACGCGGTGCCGGATGTGCTGCGTCAGCCGCCGCATGTGGTGATGTACGAGGCGTTCACCGAGCGGTTGCTGAACGAGGAGGCCACTGGACTTGGCGCCTGGGTCGATCCGGCCCTCGTCCTCGGGCGAGGGCTGAGCGAGGTCACGGGACCCACCGATGCCGCGGCGGATCTGTGGTGGGATCGGCGGGAGGCGCTGCGCGACCTGCTGCGAGACCCGGGCGCCCTGGAGGCGCTGCGGGGGCTCTCCTACGGGCACTCCATGGCGCTGACGCTGGTGTCCGGTCCCGACGCGCGGCTCTTTCATCCTGAAGTGCGCAGGGAAGGGCCGCGGGCGCTGGACCGGCTGCGGGAGCTCATCCGTATGGCGGGCCGGGAAGCGGATCCCGAGGACAGGTCGACCTGGCCGCTGCTGATGCTGCGCGACCGCGGTATCCGGGCCGTGATCGGCCGGTCCGCCCCGGCAGCCGACGTGGCAGCGGCGGTTGACGACTTCGTGGCCCAATTCGCCGACGAGCGGTTGCTGGCCGACGTGCGCGGCCATGCGTCGATGGCCGAAGAGGCGCTGGACACACTGCCTGCCAAGTCTGCGGACGGCCGCTCGGCGCTGTACGTCCGGACCGCGCCAGGGGCGTTGTTTGGAGGCGCGAAACCCTACGCGGTCCCGGGCCAGGAGATTGCGCTGGAGGCGTTCGAGGCCGGTTCCACCGACCGTGCCGCGGCGCTGAAGGAGCTGAACGAGCGGCTCGAGGGGGTCGAGCCGGGGACCCGGCACGGGGTGGTGCTCGAGGTCGTGCGGCCGCTGTCGTCCCGTGAGACGTCGGTCTTCTCGCTGACGCCACGGAAGCGCACAGTGCAGTCTCCCCACGCCATGGGACTGCGGACCTTGGGACGCACGTACGGCAGGGACGGGAGGAGCGGCCTGTGGTATGAGCACATCTTCGCCGTCGAGGTGCCGCGGCCGACGTCGAAGATCGCCTGGGACAACGAGGTTCTGGTGCGCGACATGCACACGAAGGGTGGCGTTTGGTTCGGCTATTCGAGTCACACTGCTCGGGACATGTCCTACCGCGGGCGTGGCTACGTGCACTTCCCGGATGTGACACGCCATGAGGTCCGGGACTGGCGGACGGGGACCTACGGCCCGCCGCGGCCCTGGCCACTGCCGTCCGGAATCGAACCGCAGACCGGCAAACCGCGCTTTGTCGTCACTGCCGCGCACGGCTCGCCCGACTCCGTCTACGCCATCGGGCGATTCGGTCCCAAGCTCCTGAGCGGCACGCAGAGCGGGGCCGAGTTCGCCCGGCGGCTGGCCGAGGCGGGGGTGGCTGACGGCACGCCCTGGCTGCAGTGGCAGTGTTCGGTGGGCAGCAGACGCCCCGGCCTGCCGTCGGTGGCGCAGCAGGCAGTCGACGAGCATCCGCCGCAGCGCGACTCCTTCGCGGGGAACACCACTGTCGGCACCGTCCTCAATGCCCAGGACGTCATGCTGCTCCACCCGGGGTGGGGCGCGGCCCCCGACGTGGAGTTCGTGAAGGTCCAGCCGCGTACCCTGCCGGGCGCGGGCGCGCCGGCGCCCTCGGCCGAGCCGTATTTCGCCGGCCAGGCGGCGCGCTACCCCGCAGGAGTCGACGAGTTCTTCAGGCACGCGGCGATCTACGAAGCCGCGCTGGGTCAACGGCTGTCCGAGGACCCGGAGTCGACGGCCGTCATGCGGCAGGTCGTCAGGGCGATCGCGGACTCGGGCCGGTTCAAGGTGGCGATCGACCCCGACAGGCCCGATGCGTCCCTGGACGAGTTGACCGACATCGCCCGTGCCGCCGCGGACGACATGTTCCCGGCTGACGCCCGCCCGATGATCGTTGACCCTTCGCTGCGGCAGCAGCTTGCGCGGGAGCGCGGCATCGCGCTCGCGCAGGCACCCGGCACGCGGGCGATGTACCGGATGTACCAGGAACTGGGCCTGCCGGCTGAGCGCTTCCCCGCGTTTGTGCGGGCGGTGTTCGGCTGGGGCCTGTCCAGGCGCCATCCCCTGACGACACTCCTGCTCGACCTGCACCTCTCCAGGACGAGCGGGAACCAGGCGGCGCTCACCGCGGCGCTGGCGGGCAACGGTCCGCACCTGTACGGCCTGGCCGACACCATGTTCGCGCCGCGCGAGGGGCTGCCCGCGGGTGATCTCGCGGACCGCCTGCGCCCGCCGCACTGGCGGATGCACACCGAAGGCATGTCGTGGCTCGCCCAGAACCCGGACGGTGTCCAGGTGCCGCAGGGGCTGATGCGGGCCGTGCGGCTGCTGGCGGCCTCGGAGGACCTGCCGCAGGTCCCGGCGGGTGAGGGGTCGCAACTGGGCGGGGACAGCTGGGCGGACCGGCACGCCGCGGCCCGCGACGGGAACAGCGGATCGCTGGACCGCCTCGACCCCGCGCACGTCATCGCGCTGTACCTGCTCAGCCACGAAGGCAACCGCACGTTCCTGGAATCGGGTGCCGACGAACTCTCCTTCACCGAGGGCGCGGCGAAGCTGGAACGGCTGGTGCGCCAGGAGATCGACGACGCGGTGGACCGGGCGCGGCACGGCCACGGGCTCTACCTGCCGCCGATGCTGCGACATCCGGTCCTGCAGCGTCCCGCGGACCGGATGGCCGCCGCCCGACCAGGTACTGACGCGTTCGACGCGGCGCACCGGGACATGCTGGGCGCGATCCCCTCGCTGGCGCAGGTTCTGCGCTTCCAGCTCCCCATCAATCTGGGGCTCGCGGCGGAGGGACTGGCGGAGCTGCCCCCGGTCGACCGTACGGTGTTCTTCGCCTTCGAGGCGCCGACGGCGGGAGCCGCCGCGAGCCTGAAGAGGCTGAACGTGCGCCAGTTCGAGCCCGTCGAGCGGGATCCGGCCGCGGCGCTGGGGTCGCTGTCCGGCCAGGCCCCCCGCGTCCTGGTCGCGGTGGAGAAGTCCACGGCCCGCGACCTCACCGCGGTGGCGCACGATCCCGGCGTGCCTCAGATCCGGTATGCCGCGCCGACCGACCTGGACGTCCTGTCGTATGAGGTCCGCGTGGACAGCGACGGCACCTCCTACGAGATGCTGCGGGTGAAGGAACTGCCGTCGGCCGATCCGCGGGAGGCGCTGGACGCGGTGCGAGCGGTCGCCACCGCGGCGGAGGCCCATATCGCACCGCTGCCCGGCAGCGCGGCCGTCCAGAGCCCGGCCGACCTCGCCCATCGGCCTGCTGCGGTGGCCGGCACATCGCAGGCGCCGCATGCCGACTCCCCGCCGGTGCCCGAGGAGCAGGCCGGATCGAGCCGGGACGTCGCATCGACTGCGGTGCCTTCCGGTGAAGCCTCCGCGGAGGAGACCCGGAGCCGGGACGGCGACGTCGACACGGCCGACGCCGGGACGGCGGAGGGTTCTGCACTGGCCGAACCACAGACCGGAGGTGCCGCGGGTGAAGCCGCCGAGCAGAACGAACGCGATCCGGAGTTCCCCGTCTACGACGGGCCGGAGGCCGAGAGCGCGAGGTGGAACTACGACGTCGCACTCGGCACGGCCATCGCCTCGGACCCCAAGGTCGGCAAGCACGCACGGATGGGCCTACGGCACCTGAGTGGGCTGCTGAAAGCGGCCCACCCCACCCATTACCGCCGCCTGTTCTTCGCGCCGGAGAACCCGGCGAACGCCCATCGGAAGGAGGAGATGCGCAGGCTGCTGAGCACGCGGAACCCCGCTCCTCTCGAGGAGCTGATGGACGCCTTCGCGCAGGCCGCCCCCGTCTATGCCCAGGACAACGGCATCGCCGCCGCGCCGCTGCCCGAGTTGGTGTTGCGGGTCTACCGGCACATGGACGTTCCCGACGGCGACGAGCTGTTCTTCAGGGACGCAGTGCTGGGCTGGCTGCTGCCCCGTGGCGGCCACTCGCTGGCACAGCTGCTGGCGATGACGCAGCAGGCGGTGCGGGACGAGGCGGAGCCCGACGCGACGCAGATCAACGGGGCGCGGCTGTACGGCTGGGCCAGCGCGATGCTCGACCCCAAGGGCCGGGTGCCGGCGAAGTTGTTCGCCGCAGACCCCCAGCTGAGGGAGGCGCTGGAGCGGCTGCCGCACGAAACGCTGTACCACCGGCAGACGGCGGACCTGCTGACGCAGGAGGTCACCGGGGAGCCTGGGACGAGCAAGATGATCACCGTCCTGGTCGGCGGCATGGCGGCCGGCGTGGCAACCTCCGCCGAGGCGGACGCCGTGCGGCAGCGCCGGGAAGCATACCGGTGGTGGCTGCGGCATCATCGCGTCACAGCTCCCCTGACGCCTGTCCAACCCGGGCATGTGGTGGCGCTGCACCTGGCCGGCGGTCCGGACGCCGCGTTCTTCGCCCCGGAGATCATCCGCGGAGGACCTCAGGCGCTGCACCGGCTCCGGGAGATGATCCGTTCGTTCGGTGACAAGCTGGCCGGCGGCGCACCGCGTTCGGACATGCCGTCAGTGCTTCTCGAGGACCCGCGCATCAGCCGGCTGGCCGACCAGCCGCCGGAGCAGCGTTCGGGACAGCGGGTGCGGGCGGCGTTCGCCGAGGCCGCGCGGAGTGCCGATGACGGGATGGTGCAGGACATGGCCCGGCATGCGGCGATGGCCGTGGAGGGGCTGCGGCTGCTGCCCGAGTACGGCGGCTCGGTGTTCTTCCCGTTGTGGAGGCCCGGTCCGCTGCACGGGCAGCACGACTACGCCACGGAGGGCTGGGAGTTCCAGGCGGACCGGTTCTTCCGCTCGCCGACGAACAGGGAGGTGCCCCTTGAGGAGTTGGCGCGCTCCGCGGGGCACAAGCAGGGCCACCCGGTGATAGTGGAGGTCCTGCGGTCGTCGTCGCGCCTGACCGCCATGCTCGCCAGGGAGCCGCGTCGGGGCGAGGCGCAGTACGCCGCGCCTGTCAGGTTCCGGTTCAAGCAGTACACGCTCACCCGCGACATGCCGACGGGTCTGGATTACGCGCACGTCACTGTGGTGGAGGTGCCACAGCCGATCCCGGCCGAGCCTTGGAACCGGCAGATCATCACGCGGTGGATGACCACGTTCGACAAGCGCCGGTTCGGCGTGGCCGCCTTCACCACGCGGGACTGGAACCACCGCAAGCGCACCTACCCGCACCTGTTGTCGGGTGCGGGCTTCTCCCCGCTTGCCAAGGGCCGGACGCCCGAGACAGGCGAGCAGGCGTGGTCGCTGATACCGGAAACCGTCTCGCGGCCGCAGGCCGCCGGTATGGGTGCTTTCTTCTGGGCGTCGCACGGTTCTCCGCACTACTTCAAGGTGCCGTCCCCTTACGGCTTGCGGCGCGCCGGAGGCACCGAGGTCGGCCGGATCATCGAGCAGCACATGGACGGGCTGGGCCTGCCGAAGAACCTCGCGGCGTATGTGTGGTCGTGCTCCGCGGGCAGGGAGCGTCCCGGCGCCGCCCAGCTGGCGAAGTTCGTGGCAGGCGTCCAGCCCGCCGAACGGGAAACGATCGCCGCCACCTCGGAACTGAGCACCACGATAGTGCGGGGCACGGACCCGTCCGTCCGGTTCGCCGTCAAGGCGACGCCGCAGGTACCGGAGCCTGAAGTGGTGGTCTTCCGCCGGGCGGACGGGCAACCGATCGCCGCCCGTCTGTCGGACGATCCGCACGACGTCGTTCCGGCCGGGTGGTATCGCGGCCTGTACGGAACCTCGCAGTGGAAGTCAATCGCCGAGAACTACGAGAACGTTTTCGGCGCGGCGATAGGGCGCGGACCGGAGTCGGTGGCTGCCGTGCGGCAGGCGCTGAAGGCCCTGCCCGGCGAGTACAAGGTGTCACTCGACCCTGACCGCTCCGAGCTCACGTCGGATCAGCTCATGGCGGCGTTTGACAAAGCGGTCGCCGGTTGCCGCGGTGAGAGCACCATCACGATCGCAGCGAACAGCGCGGCGCACGAAGAGTTCAGCGCTCGGCGCGGTTTCGTTCTCAGCAAGGGACGGTTCAGGAGTTTCAAGCCGCTGATCGACGCCCTTCTGTCGCTGCGCCTGTCCGCCGAGACCCGTGACGCCTTCGTGGCGGCACTGGTCGGCTGGGCGTTGACCAACGGCTCCCACACCTTGGTCGAGATCCTCACCGACCTCCAGCGTGCCGATAAGGTCTTCACCAACGACACCGAACTCAGCAGCGCCATCGCCGGTGACGCGGTGCACCTGTACACCTTCGCCGACGCCCGTTTCGCGCCGCGCAACCCGGCCTCCTCAGCGCGAACGGCCGAGGAGTTGCGCCTACCGCAGCACCAGGCGTACGCCCACCGCACGCAGTGGCTTGCCTCCCAGCAGCCGGGCGCTGCGCAGACCGCCGCCGATCCAGCGCATGCCACCGCGTTGTTCCTGCTGGGCAGCGAAGCAGACGAGCCGCTGCTCGATCCGCGGCTCCTGGCCGACGGCCGGAAGGCGCTGCTGACGGCTCTGCACCAGGCGGTGGACCAGGCAATGGACCGGGCAAGGGCAGGCGACGCGGCGGGCTTCCCCTTGCTGCTGCGGCAGGACCAGCGGTTCCGCGATCTCACCCGGGACGCGGCGCACGTCAGCCCGGCAGACTCCCGGTTCGACCGGATCCGTGCGCGGTTGCATGATCGTGCCGAACGCCTGTCGGACGGTCTGTACGACGAGATTCCGCTGCACCTCGCGATGGCGGCCGAGGCCCGCAGGACACTGCCGCCCGTGCGCAAGCCGGCGTACTTCGCCTTCCTGGCCCCGGCCGAGGGGACGTCGACGGCCCTGCGGTCACTGAACGTCAACCCGACTCAGTGGCTCCGGGCGACCCCACAGGCGGCGCTGGACAAACTGGGTCACGTCCAGGACCCGGCCCGCCGGGTCCTGGTGGCGGTGGAGAACTCATCGGCCGGTGCCATCGGGGAGGATGATCTCAGGTACCCGGCGGCGGTGGATCTGTCCGTCGAACCGCAGGAGGCGGGCTCGGACAGTGGCGGACGGCCGTTCGAGATGCTGAAGGCGGTCGAGATGCCGCGGACGGGGCCCGGTGACGCGGTGCGGCTGGTCGCCCGCGTCGCGGCGCCGACCTCGGACGACGGGGACAGCACCGGCGACGAGGAACCGGAAAGCGCGTCCGCGCGTCCCGTCGCCGGTTCCGCCGGCACGGCGCACACCGGCGCCGTGCACACGGGCCACTCGGGACAGGAGCACTCCAACAGAGCGCAGGCGCGCACCACCTCGCGCCGTGGCGCCAACACCGCGCGCCTGACCGCACCGCCGCCGTCCCGCCGCGCCGGGGCCCCGCTGGAGCCGATCCCGGAGAACCCCTCGGCCCCCGCCTCGTTCAGCACCCCCCGGCCCGTGTGGATCGGGCAGGACCTCGACAAACGGCGGCCGGCCCGGCTCGACCGGGACATGCCACCGGCGCCGGCGTACGTCGGCGAGGTGTGGTTCACCGACGGGGCGCGACTGCCGGTGTACATGGGCCGGATCGGTTCCCTGCTCAGGAACCTGTCAGACGGCGTGCTGCGGCGTTCCTACTCGTTCGGGCAGAGCGACCGGGGCCTGCGCGGCACCGAGCTGGTGGTGGCGGAACTCGAGGCCCGTCTCGGGCGCTCGCCCGGTATCCGGCCGCGGCGTGGCCGTGCGCAGGAGCCCGAACTGCTGTCGGAGGTGCGGCGCAGGCTCGTGCAAGAACCGCAGGGCTTCTTCGGGGACGGGCAGCGGTTCCCGTACACCACGACCGACGGCAAGCAGCGGGTGCTGAACGTCACCGCCCGGCCCTACGGGCACTGGGAGCGGTTCGCGTTCGGGTACGCGAACCCGGTGAAACTCGACACGATGCAGCGGTTCACCATCAGCAACGGGCGGACCGGTGTGCACAGCACCTCCGGCGCGCTCGCGACGTCGGTGCCGCTAGGTCCGGGCAAGGGCCCGGTGAAGCCCTTCGGCCGGGTCTGGGGCCGTATGTCGTGGAACAAGCGGGTCCAGTACCCGATGCAGAACCAGACGATGAGCCAGATCGAGACCCGCACCACGGACGGCTCGCACGCCCATCTGGACGACGTCTGGTACGAGTTCGCGGTCACCGACCGGGCGGGCCGCCCGGTCGACCAGGCCGGCCGGCCCATTCCCCAGGGGAACACCTTTCTGAACCCGGTCTCCTTCGGTTTCGCCATGCGCCACGGCCTGTTCGTACGGCTGCCCGAAAGCCTCACCAAGCCGCAGCCGGAAACGGCCCGCCAGGACTTCCCGAAGAAGATCACCTTCGGCCCCCAGTCCCACTACCGGATGGTCAGCACCGAGGGGTACGGCCCCGTGGCGCACATCAGGGACTGGGCCCTCGAGCAGGCGGACGTCGAATTGGACGGCATCGCCGGCACCCAGCTGGGCGACTTCTTCTCCACCGAGGGCTTCCACCGGATGAGCCGGGTGCTGAACGCCGGGCAGGTCACCACGCCGCCGCTGTTCCGCGACAACTCGGGACGTGACCCGATCGGGGTGTTCTCGGTGCGGGTACGGTCCGCGGAGGCGCACCTCGTCGACGCGACGACGGCGGCCGAACTGCGAGACATCATGCAGTCCACGGTCCGCAACGAGCGGGTCGTCGGCAAGGGGAGGGCCGGCGACATCGGCGGCATGATCGGCCCCTCCGTCCAGCTCACCGGCCTGAGCGGCGGCAGGCTGAGCCTGCGGATGCTGTTCGGACTGCTGAACGTGCGCTACGGGTCCTCGCGCAGCCGTTCCGTCGCCACCGGTGGCACCGGCGGCATCAAGTCGGCCGCCCAGGCCAAGGGCGACCCCACCGGCATGTACCTGGTCCGCAAGACCGTCACCGTCACCGCACCCCCCAACGAGAAGGCGCCGCTGCCGGACCACCGGCATCCGGGCCCGGACGGGTTGCGGGGATCGGCCAAGGTGCGCAAGAACCCGCCGGAGAGGTGGAGTTCGCCACCGCGTACGGAGACGTTCGAGACGTGGAGCGTCGAGCGGCTCACCCGCACGGAGGCACGGCGGATCGCCGGACTCGAGCAGCCCGCGCGCCAGAACCCCGAGCCGGTGGCGCCGCCGTACCTGACGGAGGACCATCCGCCGACCCTGGGCATGAGCCGGGTCGAGGAGTTCACCTTCGGCGACGGCAGTCACACGAGGACCATCGACGGCCGGGACCTCGCCTTCCACGAGCATGTCGCCGAGCAGGTGCTCAAGGCCGCCGGGGAGGCCTACGCGGGCCTGGTGGCCCCCCTCGACCAGCTCAACCCGGACAACCCGCGCTGGCGCGACGCCGACCACTTCCAGACTGTGGTGAACAACACCCTGGAGGTGCTGAACGCCCTCTCGTACCACAACCTGGCCGGGAACCTGGAGGTGATGGCGACCACGGGACTGAGGATCCCACTGGTCGACTCCGGCCGCTTCGGCCGCGCGACCCGCTACCTGTGGATCGACGCGGAGCTGACCGGGCGACGCTACGAAGGCACACAGGAGGACGAGCGGCTGCGCTTCAGCGCGCCCGGCAGTGAGAACCTCGGCGGCTCCCAGAGCGGAGCACGCAGTGCGGACATCGGCTCGGAGGTCCAGTTCTCGCTGCGGGACAGCGCGACGAACGAGATCGGCGGCCCCAGGAAGGCGGGCACGGTTTCGGTGGGCGGCCGGTACGGGCGGCGCAAGGAGACCGAGAGCGGCTACGGCGCCGCGGCGACCCTCGACGCGTTGTCGATCGGCACGAAGGGCTCCCACCTCTACGCCTACGACGTCACGCTGACGGCCAGGCGCGGCGGCTACTGGCGGCTGCGCGGGCTCCTGCGCGGCATCCTCAGCCTGAACGCGCTCAGTCTCCAGCGTTTCGTGTTCGTCGAGCAGGAGACACCCCTGATCGGCGCCGACCCGTCCGGCCGGGCGGCGCCGGGCGGCAACGCCCTGGCGGGCCGGGTGCTGGTGAGCATCCCGACCGAGCACACCCCCACTACCGCCACCCGGGGCCCCGCTCACCCCCTGCACGGCGTCGTGCTGCGTACCACCTCACGGGTCGCCCGGGATCTGGCGCTGCACACGCGGGCCCTGTTCGACCGGGCGGCGCGCCGCCGGCCGACAGAACTCGACCAGCACCCCCATGTCACCCTCGCGGTCGTCTCCCACCCGGGAATCATGCGGGCCGCGGAGGAGGCGCTGGACGAGGCGTCCGGAGGGTCCTGGCACGTCACCCAGCGGGGTGCGCCGGTGCATGACTCCGCGCTGCGGGCCTTCCAGAGCCAGTATCTGACCGCCAACTTCGACCAGACGTCGGCGCCGTTGGGCTGGAGGGCCTCCGGTCTGTGGGCCAAGGGCCCCTACACCAACCGCTCCACGACGCTGGCCCACCGCACCCGGATCCGTCCGGGAACGCTCACCGCGCTCACCGGTGGGGTGCCGGTGGAAACCCAGACCACGCTCGGCGGTGCCGGTCAGGCGGTCGGGCGCACCACCCGGACGAGCACGGTGTTCGTGGGCGGCCAAGTGGTCTACCTGCACTCCCACCCGACCCAGCCGGGCGTTACCGGCAACTACGGCCTGGTCGCGAGCCCGTACCGGCTCGACCGCTCGCGCATCAGCACGGTCGCCCGGGTCGCGGTCGCGGAGATCAACCGCCAGGACGCGGGCCGGCAGGTCCTGGTGCACGGTGGCGTGGACCACGAGATCGCCGCGGCGTCCAGTGCCGTCGGCCGCGGCGCGACGGGGCGGCGGCGGATCCCCCGGTGGCTGGCGGGGGCGGCGGGGCGACGGGTGCTGGTCGACGGCGGCTGGGTCGGGCACCTCCCGGAGAAGAACGCCTACCGGATGGGCCTGCTGACCGATCGGTTCGGCGATGTGCCCATGTACACCAGACGGTCGTGGTCACCCCAGCCCTGGCTGGTGGACAACCCGTTCGGCAGCTTCCCGGTCAACTCGCTCAACACCGCCCGAGTGCTGGCCGACTTCGATCGCAAGCTGCGGTCCCTGGGCCTGTCCGAGACCGACCGGGACACCGTGCACCGACTGGTGGCCGGCCGGGTCCTGCGGGCCCTGGGCAAGGAGATGGTGGGTGCCGGTGCGTCGGTGCCGGGAAGGATGGGCCGCTGGGGATCGCGGACCGCCGGGGTGTGGGTCGGCAACCGGCTGGTGCGGGCGCGGGCGGAGCTGATCCCGGTGAAGGTGCCGCGCACCGGTGGTCCGTCCACGAACACCGGGTTCAAGGGCCTCTGGCACAGCGTCGAGATGGAGGAGCACCGGCAGGCCACCGAGACGGTGCAGGACGGCCGCAGCCGGGCCTCGGGTGCCAGCGTGGGGGTCAGCGTCGTCGAGGGCGTGCACACCACCAACCAGACCCTCGACACCGTACGGATGGCCGGCCCTACGTTCGTGCAGGTGGGATCGACCCAGCAGACGACAGCGCAGAACATCGTGGACAGCAGCGTGCGGGTCGCCACCGTCACCACCACGCAGGCGCACGGCGAGTACGTGACGCGTTACCGGCTCCGCCTGACCGCGGAGATCGTCGGCGGGCCCGAGCGGGAAACCGACGGTTCGGCGCCCGGGCCGGGTGACCGGTCAGGGCGCGTGAAGCGGTCGGCGGTCAGGCAGTGGCAGCGGATGACGGGTCACCCCCTGACGCGGATCACCTCCGAAGGCGATGTCGGCGAACAGATCGAGCACTTCCCGCTCAGCCTCATGCGCCCGGACCCGGTTGGGGGCCTGGACGATCCGAACGACCCGCTGGCCCCGCCACGGCTGGACGCCCCCGGTGAGCCCCGCGGGGTCCCGGTGCCCCCCAACCTGGAGGCTGGGGGCTGGCATGAGGTGCGGCATTCGCGCGACGGCTCCGTGAAGCCGTTCGCCCTGCCCGAGAACGGCTTCAAACCCCGCTGGGTCGTCGGCCTGGGCAACCTCCACGCCGCCAACACCCTCGCGCTCGCCTCCGCGTACGACGCCTCCTTCTCCGTCCCGGAGACAGGCACTCTCGACGAGAACCTGCTCGCCCGTGCCATGGACACCCCGCTGACGCGCCCTGGTACGGGCCCCGCGCAGAATCTGGAGGACGCCTCGACCAACAGCGCGCTCACCGCGTTCTACGGCGACACGCTCACACCGGACGGCTACCCGGTGCCCGGACTGACGGAGACCGGCTTCCTGGGTGGGGCCCAGGGCGACCTCAGGCTGTACTCCCGGCCGGACCTGGGCGGCGCCCAACTGCTGACCGTCGCCGACGGGACGAAGCACGAGGCACCCAAACGGGAGCTTCAGGGTGGCGGCATGTCTACGTCCCGCGTCGCCGCGACCGAGATCTCCCTTGGCGGCGGCCCCATCGTGTCCTCCCAGCAGACCGGCGCCAACCAGTTCGCCGGAGCCCCCGGCGACTCGTCCACCGACTCCGACGCCCTGATGGCCTCCGACGACCGGCTGAGCTCCGTCAACGTCAAACCGAGCACGACCCGTTCGTTCGTGTTCGCCGTTCCCACCACCTGGCTGAGCGTCGCCCACGTACACCACCATGCCAAGGACAGCCACGCCGGCCGGGCGGTCCGCGCCGCGTTCGGCCACACCCGCCGCGGTCCGCAGGCGATGGAGACGAAGACCACGGTCCTGGCCTGGGTGCGCGAGGACGTGGCCCGCGATCTGGGGCTGATCAACGACGTCAACTTCCCGCCGAAGGTGGCCAAGGCGTGGGACGCGGTCACCGAGGCTGACAAGGAATGGACGGCCGCCGACAAGGAGTACTGGGACCTGCGCCGCGACGGCGAGACCAGGCGGCAGGACGATCTCGACGCGGCCGAGCGCACCCTGGCCCAGCTCACCGCCGGCGACCCGGAGACCCTGCCCGGGGTGATCGCCGCCCGCGCCGCCCTCACCCGTCTCGACCAGGATGCGGCGAGCGCCGAACCCGCCCACGAGGGCTGGGCGTACCTTCAGCGGGAGGAACGGCAGGCGGCCGAGGACCGGCTGGCCGGGGAGCTGCGTGCCGCGCCCGCCGCGCTGGCCGCCGCGCGGCCGGCCGCCCGGACCGCCCGGGACACCGCCCGGACCAAACTTGACGGTCTGGACGACGAGCTGCGGGACCTGCGGACCAGGGCGGAGGCCCTGGCCGACGAGTACGCCCGGGTACGGGAGGCCGCCGACCGGCTCACCCGCTGGCACCAGCTCAACGCGTCCCAAGAGAGCCGCGGACTGCTCGTCGGTACTCCGGAGCCGGACGAGGTCGTTTTCACCCCGCCGCCCGCCCCGGCAAAGAACGCGCAGGACGCGATGGAGGGGGAGGCCGGGAACAGTGAGGCCGGAAGCGAGGCCGGGAACCGTGAGGCCGAGAACAACGGTAGTTCTGCAACTGCAGGTGGCAGCGGAACGCCGGGCACCGGGACCAGTCCGGCGTACGGCGAGCCGCCGTGGGGAGTCGGCGCCGACCCGAACCCCGTCCTGCGCCGCTTCGACGCCGCCGCGGACCACCGCACCCTCACCGCGACGGACCCCGACGGGCGGGGCCACGTCTACGACCTGCTCCCCGCCGAGAGCGCCGGCAACGGCTTCTACGCGGCCGTCCAGATGGCCAGCGGCCGCGGTCACGGCCAGGCCGGCGCCGACCGGCTGGCCGCCCTGGTCTCCCAAAGCACGCTGCTGCCCGCCGACGCGGCGCTCGACCCGCTGGCGGTGTTCCACACCTGGGAACTGGACAGCAGGCTCGGGGCCGGTTTTCGCGACAACGACGGGCTGCGCGCCGACGTCACGGCGGCAGGGGGCCGGCTGCCCGACTCCGTCCGGGGCGGCCTCACCCCCGCGCAGCGCGAGAGTCTGGTCCGGCGCAACCTCCTCAAGGCCCGTCGCTGGGACAGGGCGACGGCCGACCTGGCCGCCGGTATCACCGCCCAGAGCCTCGGCGTCGACCTCACTGTCGTAGCCGAGGACGGCTCGTACCGCTTCTTCCCCGGCGCCCGCGCCGGGACGACGGGCGACCCGCTGCCGCAGGTGACCCTCTACCAGCGCGGCGGCGACTACCTGGCCGCCCGCCCCCGGCCGGGCACCACGGTGCCCGCACCCCCGGTGCCGGCCTCCTCCCCGGGGAACGCCCCGGGCGCTTCGCAGACCCAGAACGCGACGGCTTCGGGCGCCGTACCCGTACCACCTGGCGCGGCTGGCTCCGATGTGCCGATGGGTGACCTGTCGGACGCCGAAGAGTCCGGTTCCGACGCGTCCATGCATGACACCTCGGACGCCGTTGATCCCGGCTCCGTCGCGCGGGAGGGCCGTATCACCACCGCGACGCCACACAACGCCCCCGCCGCGCCCGCGCGGCCTCAGGCCGTCCAGCTCGTGGCGTCGCCGTCGCTGGGCTCCCAGGTGGTGGAGAGGATCCGGGATCGCGGTGGGCGGCTTTCCGGGTTGACGTCGTTCATCCGGGAGGATGCGGCCCTGCGCCGAGACGCGTACCGGGATGCGGCGGGGCTGCGGGAGTACACGCAGTGGTGGCGTGACGGCGACGGCCGGCTGGTGAGTACGCAGCGCCGGTTGCCGGTGGCGGGTGAGGCGAGGGTGGTGGTGTGGGGGTCGCACGGCGAGCCCGGTGGGCGGTTCAGGGGTGCGACCGCGGATGACAAGACCGTCGTTCTCGACCCGGACGGGTTGTCGGCACTGATTGCGAACGAGGTGCCGGCGGACGCGACGGACATCGTGCTGACGTCGTGTTCCCCGGCTGCTGATCGGGAGACGCTGATGGCGGTGGGGCAGCGGATCCGTCAGGCGACGGGATTAGGGGTGCATCTGCCCGAGGCCGGGGTGTCGGTCACGTCGGCGGTGGATGGTGAGCCGGCGCGGATCCACACACATGAGCGGCCCGACGGCAGTCCGACGGGCTTTGTCTCGGCTCTCCCGGAGGGCCGTGTTCCTGTCCCTCAGACACCTGTGTCCGGTCCGGTGCCGGCCCGGCAGGCCGTCATCCCCGCCGCCCAGTACCGCAATGGCGCCGGGCTGGAGGTGGGGGACGACCACGTGGTCGAGTCCGGGACCGGACTGTTCCCAGAATCCGACACGGCTCACACGATGCCGCAGGCGATGGGTCCCGGCGCCGCAATCGTCACCCCCACGCTGCACGACAACACGCCGCACGCCCACGAGCCGAACAGCGACGCGCTGCCCGACAACAACACGGAGCTGGCCGCGGCCCAGCGCCTGCCCGAGTTCGCGGATGCCCGCACTCTTGTGCTCGGTGCCCCGGGAGAGGACGGCCGGTACACCATCCGCGGCCGGGTGGTCACAACCGCCGAACTCGCGGAAGAGATCACGGCCCGCCTAACGGCCGACGGTGCCCAGCACCTGCGCCGCCTCATCGTCCACGGCGAGCGCAGCGCCGCGCTGGCTCGCGACCTCAGCAACCGGCTCGCGCCGCACACCGTCGACGTCATCGGCTCCCTCGGCACCACGGCACCGGCCGCATCGGTCACCGGCAGACTAAAGCAGGCCGCCGACCGCTTCGCCACCGCGCCGCAGACCGGCTGGATCGCCTACCGCGACGGTGAGCGCATCCGCACCGGGCTGCTCGGACCACAGACCTCGCTGGCCGACCTGATGGAGGAACTTGCCAGGCCCGAGTACCGCCCGGAGGCGACACCCCCGGCCGACAACACGAGCTCGTTCTCCTCGGTGACGGATTCCAACTCCGCCGCGCACGCCGAGGCCGACACGGCGACCGAGGACGGCGCCGCAGCCAGCCACGAGGAAGGACTCCAGCGACCCGCGCCGGAACCGGAAGCCACGGCACGGCAGGCGCCGACGCCCGAAACCGGGTCGCAGGCGGACACGTTCGCAGGCCGCGGTGGGCTGAAACGCCCGAACCCGGATGACCGGCAGCTTGGGCGCTCCGTCCGTCAGAACACCGCACAGTCGGCTCAGCCGGAGCCTTCGTCCTCTTCGGGGGAGGACCCGCTACTGTCACCGCGCACCGTGATGGTGGACGTTTCCGGGGCGGCGAGTGGCCGCAACTGGACGCGCGAGGCGGTGCGGGTGGTACGGGCCGGGCGGGCGCGGCTGTACGAGCAGTATTATGACGGGCCGTTGACGCTGGTCAGCGAGGACAACGCACCGTGGGGTGATTCGGCGTACCTCCTCTGGTCGCCGGGCGACCACTCCGGCGTGCGTCTGCTGGACGGCGACCAACTGGACGCCCCCGCGCTGGCCGAGAAGCTGGCGCCGGAACTGGACGGGCTGCCGCGGGACACACCCGTGGTGCTGGCCGTGCCGTTCGCCGGTGCTCAGTACCTCGATGTGCTGCGCACGCTGGCAAGCCGGCTGAGGCGGCGGGTGTGGGCCCCCAGCGGTGAGGGCCGTCTGGTCAAGGACCCGGACACGGACGAGCACTACCCCGCCTTGATCGACACCGACCCCCTGCTGTCGTACGGCGATTGGGTGCCGTTCGACCCGGTGGACGAGCCGAGGGCGTTCCTGGATCGCGGCCCGGATGCTCGGCGGGATGTCGCGCGCGGAGCTGGAGTCGCTGGGTCGGGCGGCGCTCCACCTGCCCGACACCGTCCGATGGGACCGGTCGAGGGGCCAGGCGCTGGCGGTCCTGGTCGCCGCAGCGGACGCGGAAGGCCTGGACACCGCTGACCGCGACGTACTGGGCGCCTTCCACCTCACGTGGCACGGGGCGTTCTCGTCGCCGGTCCTGCTCAGCCGTGACGGCGACACCCAGGGAGTCAACTGGAGCGGCAGTCCCGCGCCGGGCGGAGTGAACGCGGGCCGCGTCCGCGTGATCGGGGCGGACGGTGACGTGCAGACGGTCGTCGCGCCTTGGGTAGCGGAGGGAAAGCCTTTGGAGTACCACATCGTGTGGACCGACACGGATCCGGCCGGCGGGCTGGTGCTGCACCTGCCCGGGCTGGGTGCCGTTCCCGTGCGGGCCCGGGAGTTCCTGGCGCTGCTGGAGCTCAGCCCGTTGCTGCGTACGCTGCGTCTGGGCATCCCGGTCGTCTTCCTGGTGTCCGGTCTCGGGGCACCGGGGCAGCGGCTGCCGCAGGCGTACTCGGACCGCACCGGCCGGCCAAGCTGGAGCTACAGCGGATCCCTCGATCCGGCGGCCGACGACCCGTCCGATCCGCTGGACATCGTCGCCCTTCCCGAACCGGACGCCCAGACGCCAGAGGCCTGGCGCAACACCCATCGGCGGCCGCACAGCAAGCCCGGTGACTACCTGGACCTCGAGGTCAGCCCGTGAACAGCACAGCACCCGATCCTGACAGCGCCGACGGCACAGGCGGTCCCTCCGGGGCTCTGAGAGGCGAGCCGGGGTGTCGGACACCGCCGGACGATTTCGTCGCGGCGGCCAGATCGGCACCGAACCACTGGCTGTCCGTCATCGACAGGCACTGGCGTGGTGCCGATGACGAGGCACCGCCGTCCTGGGCCGTGCTGGGCCGTTGGCGCAGCGACGAACACGGCGAGATAGTCGAGTGGGAGAAGAACAGCGAGTACCGCCCCTTACCCGACGCGCTGGGGTGGGCCCGCCCGATCAGTCCCGCCGACGGCGCCGTTCAGCTGGTCGCCACCGGGTACGGCCCGGAGGAGTCGATCGTCGCGGCCGTCGCGGAGGCCGAGGTGGCCGTGTGCGTCGGCGACGACGGGCGGCCGGTGGTGACCGAGGTGCCTGACGGGACGGCGGTTGTACCGGTCTTCTCCGCCGCACCGGGGTTGCAGGAGGACCGGCTGCCCGCACACCGGGTGATGCCGGTGCCCGAACTCCTTGACCTGCTGCCGCAAGGGTGCGACGTGCTGTTTCTCAGCTCGTCCGCTCCGGTGGCGCAGATCCTCGCGGCGAGCGCGTTGCGTTCACGGCGTGGCTGAACGGCGCGGCTGAGTTTCGCGGTTGAACGGGGCTGTCCCCTGGATGCGGAGAGGTTGGTAGCCGTGCGTGGAACTCGGCTGTCTGCTGAAAGGCCGCGCGGCGTGGTTCTCACTGCGACCCGTGGGTCCCGGCTTGCGTTCGCTGCGCTGCCGCGCCGGTCGCGTGGGTGACCGCAGCCGTGGTGGCGCGGGAAGTTGGTACTGCCGTCGCTCTCCGTCCTTCCGTACAGCTGCGACTGTCCGACCGGACAAGGCGGCGGCGCTGCGGGCCGCATGTCGACTAGGCTTCGAGTCATGACTGGGGTGGGACGGAGACGGCTGCGGACTCCCCGGTCCGGACGTACCGACGGGAGCCGTGAAAGCCGATGACGCTCACCCTGGACCTGCATCCGCTCTTCAGGAACGAACGCGACATCGACCGGGCGGTCCGCCAGATCATCTTCAAGGCGGCGGCGACCAAGGCCGACCTGGTGGAGATCATCCCCGGAAAGGGCCGAGGACAACTCAGGGCCCGAGTCCTGGCGATGCTCGGCCAGCCGCAGCTGAAGAAGCTCTACGTCCGATACGAGGTCGACCCGTCGAACGAGGGGCGCATTCTGGTCCGCTTCAGGTGAGCCGTCGGACCCCCTCACCGGAAGGCAGAGCATGACGCGATGGGGCATGGTCTTCTCCCGCCGTGCGCGGGATACGGAGGCCGCAGCCGACGAGCCGGCCGCGGCCGGCGGTGACGAGACGCCCGTGGTCGTGGACCAGCGCGACGGGCTGTTGCTGATCCGCACCTCCCCGGCATCCTCGCCGGGACCTGAAGAGGTGGCTGAACTCGCCCGGACACTGGCCGCTGCGGACACCGGCCTGCCGATCGCCACCGTGGTGGTCGGTGTGGAAGCTGAGGCGTCGCCCGCGCTGTGGGGGCGTCTCGGCGAGACGTTGGACATCCTCCGGGCGGACGGCGTCACGAGGGTCCGCCTGGTGCTGCCGGGTGCGGGCAGCAAGACCACGCCGCGGCCCGCGCTCGGTCGGCGGATCGCCGATGGGTGGGATTTGGAGGTGGTCGCCCCGGTCGGCCCCGCGCTGATCGTGCCGGGTGGTTCGCTGTTCGCCCCGGACGCTGCGACGCCCCCGCAGGGCTGGCAGTTGTTCGCTCCCGGCACCGACCCGCGGCCGCTGGGGCCCCGGCACCCGGCGCCCGCCTGGCAGGACGCGCTCGGCCGGCTGCCCGTCAGCACCGCGTCGGGATGCGTGGTCGAGCAGATACCGGCCGGTGTGCTCGTCCGCCCGCCCGGGGCCCGGCCGCCGCAACCGGGAGACGTGTGCTTCGCGGTGCCCGCCGACCCCGTCCACCCGGTCGTCCTGGTCGGCGTCCCCGGTCCCACGGACGGTCCTGACGTCCCCTCGGACGACCTCGGCGCCCTGCTCGCCGCCCTGCCACGGGAGTTCCGCTCCCAGGTGCGCCTGGCCCCTGGCAACCACAAGGACCTGCTGTCGGCCGCGCAGGACGTCGCCGACGTCCTCGGCAGCGAAGTGGAGTTGCTGACCGGGGTGCCGCTGGTCTCCGGATCGTCCGCGGACACCCGGCCTGTTCTCATCGGCCCAGACGCCACGCCGACGTGGCGTCCCTTCGTGGAGGCCGTGGTGTGCCGCCCGAGCACGTCCGCCGATGGCGGACCAGGTGCCGCGCCGAGCCTGCTGCGCTGGACAGCGCCCATTGCGGGGCCGGGGGACGGCGGGCAGGGCGCCGTCCACCTCTCGGAGCGCTGGCAGGTCAGCGTGGTCCGGGCGGGTCTGCACCTGCTGCCCAGGGGACGGTCACGGCCGGCGGACACACTGCCGGTGACGGCTGATCAGCTGACCATCCAACTCGGCGTTCCCGGCGAACCGCTGGACGGCTCACTGTTCCTCGCGCTGTCCCAGCTCCTGTTCGATCTCGATCCGGCCCTGCGCGAGTACGTCGTGGTGCGGGTGCTGGGCCGGCTCACGGACGGGGGACGCCGGTTGCACCGGATCGCGGTGGAGTACGGCGTCCGGGTGGTGTGGCCCACCGCCCCCGCCATGCCGCCCGTGGCGCCCGTCACAGCCGCCCCGGCAGGGGGTGCACCGCCGTCCGCAGCACCGGCCGCGGCCCTGCCGAACCCGGCCGGGACGACCTCCCGCGCCCTGGCCGCCCCGAAGACCCAAGGAGCCGACACCCCTGCCGAGTAACGCCCGCTTCCGCCGTGCACACTATGTCGGCGAAGGCGTTTAGACGTCGCTCGCCGCCAACGGGGCTTTGGTCTATCCGGTCATGTCGCCGCTGACCAGCCCATTCGCGGGATCACGAACCGCGTGGGATCGGCGCGGTTGTGCGGCTTGACTGCAGGACGCTGGGTGGTCACGGGGTGGGCGGGGTCCAGTCGGCGGGCAGTCCGGACTGGGCGAGGACGCGGTTGATGGCGTAGTAGTCCTGGTCGGAGGTGATCTGGCGGCTATTCAGGTTGAGGAGGGTAGCCATCGGCACGGCGAAGGGCTTGGGTGCGCCCTTGATGTGGCCGGCGTACACGGCTTCGATGGTGATGTGGTTGCCGCCGCGGTGGGCGGCGTACATGGTGACGTGGACGTTGTCGATGAGGCTGTCGGTGCGCGCCTTCCAGTCGGAGATCTGCTGGCGGCCGGTGAAGGTGACGCCGAGGCCCTGGTCGGTGTAGGTGGCGTTGGCGGTGAAGAGGTTGCCGAGTTCCTGAGGGTCGGTGCCGTTCCAGGAGCGGGCCCATGCGGTGACGACGTGCGGCAGGCGCTGGTCCGCGGGCTGCGTGGCGGAGGCAGTGGTGCCGAGCGCGGCCCCGACGGCCGCGGTGCCGATCAGTACGGCGAGGGCGCGGGGCGAGCGGAGCTTCATGGTGGTGGTCCTTTCGATGGTGGAGTGGCCAGCGCCCCGAAGCGGCGCATCGACGGCTCGGCGGTCGTGGACCGTCTCGGGGCAGGGTTTGGCGGGTGGGCCGGACCGGTCTCGCGGTTCCGGCGGGTGCGTCAGGGGGTGAGCACGATCTTGCCGGTGACGGTGCCGGATTCGGCCAGGCGCAGTGCCTCGGCGGCCTGGGTGAGTGGCAGGGTTGCGGCAATGCGGGCGGTGACGTCGCCACGGCGAACGGCGGCGAAGACCTCGGTGAGGTCGGCCCGCAGCCGGGCACGGAAGCGGTCTGTACTCAGGGCCCGGCCGGCCCAGATGTTGTTGGCACGGCGCCGGTTGGGCAGGGTGTTCCACAGCCAGACGCGGCCGAGGATCTTCAGCACGGGCCACTGCTTGGAGCCGGTGTCGTCACGGGTGGACGCGGTGCCGTAGGAGACGAGGGTTCCGCCGGGGGCGAGCAGGTGCCAGGAGTCGGTGACGCTTCGGCCGCCGAGGTGGTCGAAGACGGCGTCCACGCCACCGGGCGCCAGCTCCCGGACCTGGGCGGGCACGTCGTCGGCGCGGTAGTCGACCGGGATGACGCCCAGCTCCCGTAGTACGTCGTGGTGTCGGGCGGAGGCCGTGCCGATCACCTTCGCGCCTGCCGCGTGGGCGAGTTGGACCAGGACGGAACGAGGCGGCCCTCGCGGCCATTTCGGCGCCGGTGCCGTCTGGGGACCAGCTCGTCGTCACCACCGACAACGGCGTGCGGTTGCGGCCGATCGGCGGTCACCGGGTCACCGTGGACGGACACACGGACGCCGTCTGGTCCCACCACGACCACACCTGGACACTCGACCTCTCCTGCGCCCGGCACCGGGCGCAGTGCCCCCGCATGCCGTACGTGCGCGTACCGGGCGGCGTGAGCGTCACGGTCAGCGCGCGCAACGCCGGCATCGACGCGGCGGGGCTCACCGGTGCACTCGACCTGACCACCGTGAACGGTGACGTCACGGTGACCCGTTCCGGAGCCGCGACCGCCGCGCTGCGGCTGGCCACCCGCAACGGCTCGGTCCGTGCGACGGCCCTCGACGTCGGCCGGCTGCATGCGGCCACCACCAACGGCGACGTGATCCTCACCTGCGCGACCGCGCCCTCGGGCGTCACCGCCACGACCACCAACGGCTCGGTCGACGTCACCATCCCGCACGACGCCCCCGCCTACACGGTGACGGCCACCACCGACGACGGCCGTCCCACGGTGGCCGTCCCCACGCACGACGCCCGGCACGGCCGCGCGATGACGCTGACCACCGTCAACGGCGACGTCGACGCCCACCTCGAGTGATCCCGGCACCCTCCCTTCCTGCTCCGGCAGGGGACGGGCGCCCCGGCCTGGGTACCCGGCGCCGGACGCGAGGACCCCGCCGTACCCGACCGGCTCGCGAAGGAGGACCAGTGCCGACGCAGGCGAACGACGGAACCGACCCGCTACGCTGGAAGGCGCTGTGGGTGACCCTGGTCGCCGGGTTCATGAGCCTGCTCGACGTGACGATCGTCGCCGTGGCGCTCCCCTCCATGCAGCGGGACCTGCACGCGACGGCCCCCGCCATCCAGTGGGTGGTGTCCGGCTACGCGCTCGCCTTCGCCCTGGTCCTGGTCACCGCCGGCCGCGTCGGCGACGCCATCGGCAGGCGCCGGATCTACCTGCTGGCCCTCACGGCCTTCGTCGTGTGCAGCGCGGCCGCCGGAGCGGCCCCGACGATCGCCCTCCTTGTCGCGGCCCGCCTCGCCCAGGGCGTCGCCGCGGGCTGCCTCGCCCCGCAGAACTCAGCCTTCATCCAGCAGATGTTCCGGGGGGCGGACCGCGGGCGCGCCTTCGGCCTGTTCGGAGCCACCGTCGGCATCTCGAGCGCTGTGGGCCCCGTCGTGGGCGGCCTCATCCTGACCCTGGCCGACGGCCCGCAGGGCTGGCGCTGGATCTTCTACGTCAACGTGCCCGTCGGCCTGATCGCCCTGCTGCTGGGCATCCGCCTGCTCCCCACCACCGTTCTCGGCCGCCGGGAACGACTCGACCTCGGCGGAGTCGCCCTCCTGGGAACCGGCGTCCTCGCCCTCATGCTCCCCCTGGTGCTGGCGGAGTCGGGCGGCGTACGACAGCTGTGGTGGCTCTTCCTGGTCGGCGCCGCCCTCCTGGTGACCTTCACGCGCTGGGAACGGCGCGTCGCGTCCCGTCAGGGTCAGCCGCTGCTGGACCCCCGCCTGGTCACCACCGTCCGCGGCTACGCCATCGGCGCCGCCATCGCCACCCTGTACTTCGTCGGCTTCAGCGGCGTCTGGCTGGTCTTCGCCCTCTTCTTCCAGAACGGCCTCGGCTACTCGCCCCTGCGCTCGGGACTCGCCGTGACACCCTTCGCCCTCGGCTCCGCCCTCGCCGCCGCGATCGCGGGCCGGCTGGTGGACCGACTGGGCAGGCTGCTGACCGTGTGCGGCCTCGTCGGCGTCACTGTCGGCCTGGGCGGCACCGCCCTGGTCCTGCGCCTGGCACCGGCCGGTGCCGTCCCCTGGCTGACCCTTCCCGTGCTCCTCCTCGGCGGTGTGGGCAGCGGCTGCGTCATCTCACCCAACGTCACCATGACCCTGCGGGACGTACCCGTCCGGATGGCCGGGGCGGCCGGCGGCGCCCTGCAGACCGGCCAGCGCCTGGGCGGCGCCGTCGGCACCGCGGCCCTGCCCGGCCTCTTCTACCTGGTCCTGGGCGCCACCCACCACGACTTCCGGACAGCCGTCGCCACCGCTGTGGGCCTCGGTGTCCTGCCCGTCCTGGGCGGCCTGGCCCTCGCCGTCCACGACTGGGGCCACCACCGCCGCCAGGACCGCCGCCCCTGTCGGCCCGAGGCCTCGCACAGCCACCTGCGCGCCGGCCAGGGCTGACGGGCCCGCGGGTGTGGCGCCCGCGTTTCACACCTGTTACCCGTGCATCCACCTGGAGAAGCGATGGTCAAGTCTTCTCCATGAAAGCTTGTGGCCCGTGCGGCGCCGCCAGATCATTGGCCAAATCTCGCCCGTCGGCACAAGTACAAACAGGAGATTCCGGTGACTGCTGGCCCCATGACCTCCGAGCCGGCCGCGCCGGCGGCGGCACAGACGGAAAGGCAGAAGCTGCGCAAGCACTTCGGCCGCTTCGACATCCTGTTCTTCCTGCTGTGCACGATCGTCGGCGTCGACACGATCGGCACGGTGGCGTCGAAAGGCGCGGAAGCCTTCACCTGGCTGATCGTGCTGGCCGCCGTCTTCTTCGTGCCGTCCGCCCTGCTCACGGCCGAACTCGGCGCCGCCTTCCCCGACGAGGGCGGCCCCTACATCTGGACCAGCCGCGCCTTCGGCCGCCTGGCCGGTGCAGTCAACAACTTCCTGTACTGGATAACCAACCCCGTGTGGCTCGGCGGCACCCTCTCCGTGTCCGCCGTCACGGCCTACACGACCTTCTTCAACGACGGGAAGGACCTCGGCACCGTCGCCTTCTACGTCTTCACCCTGATCTTCGTCTGGGTGGGCGTCCTCGCCGCGATCCTCTCCTTCGACATCGGCAAGTGGATCCCGACCATCGGTGCCTGGAGCCGCTTCCTGCTCCTCGGCCTGTTCACCGTCACGGTCGCGATCTACGGCGTCAAGCACGGTCTGCACGGTTTCGGCGCCGGCGACTTCTCCCCGACCTACGCCGGCTTCGTCGGCCTGGTCCCCGTCCTGATGTTCAACTACGTCGGCTTCGAGCTGCCCAACACCGCCGGCGAGGAGATGACCGACGCCCAGAAGGACGTCCCCTTCGCCATCTTCCGCAGCGCCGCCCTCTCCGTCCTGCTGTACGCGCTGCCCATCTTCGGCATCCTGCTGGTCCTGCCGGTCAAGGCCATCACCGGCCTGGGCGGCTTCATCGACGCGATCCGCCAGGTCTTCACCGTCTACGGCGGCCACGTCGCCGCCGACGGCACCGCCACCCTCAGCGGGGCGGGCAGCGCGCTCGGGGACCTCGCCGCGATCATGTTCATCCTCACCGTGCTCTCCTCCGGTGTCACCTGGGTGATGGGCTCCGACCGGGCACTGGCCGTCTCCGGCTACGACGGCGCGGCCCCGCGCTTCCTCGGCGTCATCTCCAGCCGCTTCGGCACCCCGGTGCGGGTGAACATCCTCAGCGGCCTGGTCTCCACCCTCGTGCTGGTGCTGGCCCACGAACTGACCCACGGCAGCGCCGCCAAGCTCTTCGGCGCCGTCCTCGGCCTCGCCGTGTCCACCACCCTGGTCAGCTACCTCGGCATCTTCCCCGCCCTGCCGGTCCTGCGCCGCAAGGCCCCCGACGCCCAGCGCCCCTACAAGGCGCCCTTCCCCCTGGCCATCAGCATCGTCCTGACCGCGCTGATCCTCTTCGCCACGATCCAGCTGGTCGCTCCGGGCGCCGGCGACCAGTGGTTCGGCTCCGCCTACGCCCCGACCGGCTGGACCCACGGCGAGCGGGTGAAGTACTTCCTCACGGAGGCCGTCCCGCTGGCCGCCTTCATCCTCCTCGGCGTCCTGTTCTGGGCCCTGGGCAAGCCGACCCGGGACGCGGCGGCCGCCGAGCGGTAGACGCACAGCGTCGAGGCACCGCGGGACTTGAAGTCGGGCATCTCCGGGTAGACGTGTGCGGTCCGGACGGTTCAGCTCCTGCGGTGCGGCCCCCGCGGCCCGCAGCGACCATGAGGGGAGGGGGCAGGACCGGGAGCGCCGGAGCGCCGGACCATGGACCCTGGAGGCTGCTCGACGCATCATGAACGCTTACTCGACGACAAGTGAGGCCGAGTCGGGATCGGCGAGATTGCTGGCCCGGCTCGCCCTGCTGTGTGTCGCCGCCGCCGTGGCCGCCGTGGTGGCCGGTGTCGGCCAGTGGCTGATCCTGCTGCTCGGCCTCGTCGGGCTCGCCCTGGCGGGCGGGGGAGTGTGGTGGGCTCTGGCGCACCGGGGCATCGCCCGTTTCCTCGGCGCCCTGCTGGCGATCGCCGCACCGGTCGCCGTCCTGGTGCTGTACGCCGTGTCGGGCCTGTGGGTGGTGGCCGTGGGAGCGCTCGCGGCGTGGAGTGCCGCGCTCGCCTGTGCGCGCGGTGCGCTGCGCCGGCTGCGCAAGCCGCACGGCATGCACACCCGCACGGTCCGCCCGCCCCGCAGAGCCGTCCTGATCATGAACCCGCGCTCGGGCGGCGGAAAGGTCGGCCGCTTCGGCCTCGTGGAGCGGGCCCAGGCGCTCGGCGCCCGGGTCATCCTCCTCGACCTCGACGCCGACCCGGACCCGGTGGCGCTGGCCCGGCAGGCCGTGGTCGAGGGCGCCGACCTGCTCGGCGTGGCAGGCGGCGACGGCACGCAGGCCCTGGTGGCAGGCGTGGCCGCCGAGCACGGCCTGCCGTTCATGGTCGTGACCGCCGGCACGCGCAACCACTTCGCCATGGATCTCGGCCTGGACCGCGACGACCCGGCGAAGAGCCTGGACGCCCTCACCGACGGTGTGGAACTCCGGGTCGACCTGGGGGACGTGGCCGGCCGCCCCTTCGTCAACACGGCTTCCTTCGGCACGTACGCTCACATCGTGCAGAGCCCCGACTACCGCGAGGCCAAGGCGGCCACCGCGCTCGACCAGCTCCCGGACCTGCTGACCGGCGACGCGGGCGTCGCCCTGACGGCCCGGGCCGACGAGGAGCAACTGGAGGCCCCCCAGGCGGTGCTCGTCAGCAACAACCCCTACGCCCGCGCGGACCCCCTGACCGGAGGGCGCAGAGAACGGCTCGACACGGGCCGGCTCGGGGTGATCGCGGTCCGGGTGGACGGCGCGGCACAGGCCGCCGAAGTGGCGCTGCTGGGCGAACGGGCCAGCGCCATCACGTCGTTGACGTCCCGTCGGGTGGTCGTCGAGGCCGCGGAGGAGGTCATCCCGGTGGCCGTGGACGGCGAGGCACTCACCCTGCGCACACCCGTCGTGTGCACGATACGGCCCGGCGCACTGCGGGTACGGGTGCCGAGAGACCGGCCCGGCGCCCCGTACGTCGCCCCGTCCGTCGACTGGCGGCGTGTCGTACGCCTCGCGTTCGACCGCGCCCCCGACCCACGAGCGAAGAACCAGGAGCACAGCGATGGCTGACCGAACCCCGCGGGGACATCGAGTACCGCGAGGCCTGTTGCGTGATCTCGCCGCCCTCGACCAGGCGCTCTACGAGGCAGTGACCGTCACCAGCACACCCACGCTGGATTCCGCGCTGCGCCGGCTGTCCGCGGCCGCCGACCATTCCAAGCTGTCTTTCGCCGTCGCCGCTGCCATGGCGGCCCGTCCCGGCCGGCCCCGGCGCGCCGCGCTGATCGGCGTCGCGGCGATCGGCGTCGCCTCCACCACGGCCAACCTGCTCGGCAAGCGCCTGGTACGCCGGCCCCGCCCGCACCGCGCCGAGGACTCGCCGTTCCCGGGCCGGCACGTCCCCATGCCGGCGTCCGCCTCCTTCCCGTCCGGCCACACCGCCTCCGCCGTCGCCTTCGCCGCCGCCGTGGGCCCCGCGCTCCCGGCCGCCACCGTGCCCCTGTGGCTTCTGGCCTGCGCCGTCGGCTACTCACGCATCCACACCGGAGTGCACTACCCGGGCGACGTCATCGCCGGCGCGGTCCTGGGCACCGGCGCGGCGGCCACGGTCCTGGCCGCGACCCGCCGTCACCTCTGATCTCTTGGATCGAGTGGGTGGTTGGGGCGAGTCCGTTGTCCCTAGTAGACTGTCGCGACTAAGTGTCTTTCTGGTTGGTGGAGTTGGGGTCGGGCAGGCTTCGTATGATGCTTGCGTTCGGCCGGGCAGGGGGTGC
>NZ_JBIWPO010000034.1:0-92179 GCF_044768275.1 Streptomyces sp. NPDC101152
CAGTGGCGGCGGCCAGCGCGGCGGAACGGGCGGTGCGGCGGACACGGTGTGTGGTCATGATGAAAGCTCCCCCATGGTCTGTCAGAACGCGGCACCCCTCTGCTCCGCAGAGCGGCCGGCCGCATCGGCTGTTTCGCTACACCCCATGAGATGACGCCGAGGCAGGCGTCGTTCACGCCGGTCTGTCCGCGTTCGGTAACAGGCAACTGAGCGCAGTCACACCGGGGTTCATGCCGGTGCACGGGACGGTTCACCCAGGGGTCGAGGCGATGATCAGCGCAGCTGCTCACGGCCCCGGTGTCTGCGAAGCTCCGACGGACGGTCTGTCCGGGGCCGGGCCGGTGCCGGGGGTGACCCACGCGCCCACCATCGTCGTGGCCAGTGTGGTGGCCACCGCCACCAGCACGGTCGTCACGGGGACAGCCACCGCCGACAGCGAGCGGAAGTTGCGGATCTGGCCCCACCGCAGGCCGGCGGCGCGTACCAGACGAGCTTCCCAGTACAGCCCGAGGACCAGGAGGACGGCCAGGCCGTTGCCGGTGGTAATCAGCAGGGAGACGGCGAAACGGCCGGGCGTCATGCCCTGGTGCAGGAGCTGGGCCAGTTCGACCGGGAGGACCACGGCCAGCAGACACAGTGCCTTCCCGATGGGGCCGGCGCCCCGGAGCCACGCGTAGGCGTAGCCATAGACGAAGCCGTAAAGGGGCCAGCGCAGACAGTACGCCCATGCCGCGATGTCCTGTATGTCGTGGGCCCGGCCCAGCAGTGGTGGCAGCGTGTACGCCAGCCACGGGAGCGTGAGCAGAGTCAGCGCCGCCGCTCCCGCGACGCCATTGCGCAGTCCGCTTCGGCCGCCCGAAGTACCGAGGGCCACAGTCCGGAGGGCGACCGAACGCTGAGGTGCGGTACCTCTGGGTCCGAGCGCGTTCAGGCTGTTCCAGCGCCGGTTCCATTCGCGTGGGGTCAGCTCACCGGCGGCCAGGCCGACCCGCGACTGGGTGAGGAACTCACGACGGCCCGCGGCCAGGGCCTGATCCTTCAACAGCGCATGCACCAGTCGGTTGTGCACGCGTGGAAGAGTGTTGTGCAGGCGAGCGGCTCGCGCCTCCGCGGACGCCGGGAGCAGCCACGAGAAGCCGACGGCGGCGATCACGAGGGCGGTGTAATAAGCGCTGCGCGTGTCCCCGTAGAACTCGATGAACCCGTACATCACGAGGCCGGATCCCGCTGCGGTGAGGCCCAGGGCGAGCATGGCCGTACGGGTGTGCCGGGGCCAGCCACCCTCTCCGGGTTCGGCGTCATAGCCACGCAGATACCTCAGAGCAGCCCAGAGCATCCCCACTTCCACCAAGCCGAGGGGCCAACTCGCCGCGTTGAAGTCGTCGGGCCCGATCACCCGCCATACGCCGGCGTCCCTGTCCCAGGTGAAACCCATGTTGTTGACGATGCCCGTCCACACCGCACCGCCCAGCAGGGCGATGCTGGAAACCCAGGCGATCCACCTGCGATGGTCGAAGAAGACCAGCAGGATCCACACCACGCCGACCCAGCCCCAGCCTACGGCCGCAAAGCCGATGGTGTCCGCCCTCAGCCATGAGCCGAAGGGCAGGTAGTCATAGGTGTTGGACAGGCCGATCCCCGGACCGGCGGCAAGGGCGGTCAGCCAGCTGCCCGTTGCGGCGGTGGCGGCCCAGCGTTTCCCGGTGCGCCCGCACAGGCCCCCGCCGAGGGCCCATGCCACGGCTGCGGTGACGCCCGCTGCGCAAGCGAGCACGAGGAAGGGGGCAGCTGTCCGGCCCGTCAGGGCGAGCACCGACATGGGTGCCAGCAGGAGGAGGCTCGGGACCGCCAGAGGCAGTAGTCGGCGCGGCCCAGGAGGGCGGCCTGTGATCAGCCGCAGCACGAAGGCCGCGACCAGGAAGGGCAGGACGACCCACCACCAGACCATCAGCACCGCCCCGCTGCCGGGGTAGTCGAGCCAGGACCATGGCCACGGCCAGGGGCGGGGCCCGGCAAGGGAGTAAAGCAGCAAGGCACATGTCAGGGCGCTGCCCGCGACGGCCGACGCTGTCCAGCGGTGCCGGGTGGTCCGTGGTGCCCAGTCCCGCACGAAGGGCACGACCCAGTACCTGGTCACCACGGTCACGGCGAGGACCAGCCAGGATGCCTCCCATCCCGGGTTCGGCTGCTGCTGGAGCGCACGGGCGACGAACGCCACTCCGCTCGGCTCGCGGGTCCCCGGATAGTCACTGGCGTCCAGTTCCACGGTGATCCGGGCGGCGCGGGCCGGTAGCAGCAGTTCCGCGCTGTGGGTGCTCTGACGGAGCGTGGTGGCGCCCCTGAGGCTCTTGATGGTGCGATCGGGGGTGTCGATCGTCAGGGTCCACCGGTCGTACATGCCGCGCGCACCCAGTCGGCCGTTCGCGACCTGAAGGGTGATCTCGGTGTTCCCGTTGATGCAGTCGTAGGCATCGCCCTTCCAGCTTTGAGCGCTGATTGCCGTGGCATACACGGGCGCGTCGGACGAGCTCTGCGAGATGCCGTCGTCCCCTACATAAGGATCGAACTGGCTGTACGAACAGTCGGAGGTTCGCTCGCCCAGCCCCATCGTGAACGGCAGCCACGAACTCAGGTCCTGGTCGCCGGTCCTGAGGTCGCGGACCATGGGGTCGTCCTGGCGGAGTCTGGCCACGTACTTGACCGCGGCGACCCACATCCCCGCGTCCGAACCGGTTCCCGGGGCGATGCTCAACCGGGTCGACCCGGTCCGGAGCGGATGGTTCTCCGCCCGGTAGCGTCTCTCGGCCGCGGCCTCGGTCTTCCCGGTCCCTTTGTCGTCGTGCCCGCCGTGGTCACCCGCCGCCGCGGCTGCCCGGTCGTACACCCTCACAGCCGTCCGGACCCACTCCACGTGAGCGGCCACCGGCGCCGCCACGACCGCGGCGGCGAGCAGCGCTCTCGCCGTCACCAGGCCCCATCGACGCATCTCCCAGGCCATCCCCACCGCCCCCGCCGCCCCCCTGGACTCAGACTAGCCGTGGACCGGGGGCAGTTGGCGTCACTCGTGTGGATGTCAACAGGCGGGCGGGCCGGCTGGACGGTCCACTGCATGCACCGTCGGCCGAGCCTCGCTCATTACGGCAGGTCTCGCCGCGCTCGGCCGCGTACCGGCGGGCGGGAGCCATGTCGTGGACGTCCTGCCCGCACTGCTGCCGCTGGGCATCGGCTTTGGCCTCGCGATGCCCTCGCTCGCCACGCTCGCGATGTCAGCGGCCACGCCCCAGGACTCGGGGATCGCCTCCGGCATGTTCAACACCATGCAGCAGATCGGCAGCGCCTTCGGCCTCGCGGTCCTCAGCACGCTCGCCACCTCGCATACGGATGCCCTCCTGGCCGACGGTGCAAGCACCGCCTCGGCACTCACGGGTGGTTACCAGCTTGCCTTCCGCATCGGCTCGGGCCTCGTCGCCGTAGCTCTCCTCCTCGCCGCCACCCTGCTGCGATCCGCCGCCACAGCGCAACGCCCAGCAGCCGAGGAGAAGCCGGTCGCCGAGAACACCGCTCGCTGACCAGGCGACGACGCCACCCCGGACCGGGCCGGGCCGGTCAGAACTCTGTGACACCTGATCGTCACGAGACACCTTGAGCCGGGGCTGACTCGTGCCGCGCTCGGGACCTCATGACGTCCCACGTCACTGGCGCGCCAGTCTCGCCAGCCAGGGGTGTCCGGGATGCACACGCGTCAGCCATCGGCCGAGAACGTCTCGCCGCACCTGACTCAGCAGCGGCAGCACGCCGTCGAAGTCGGCGTGGTCCTTGACTCGCGGATCCTTCGCTTTGAACAGCAGCACGAGTTCCGGCACCAGATAGGGGATGCCGTCCGTGTTCCGTTCGATGATCGCGTGGTACGGCAGCCGCAGGCTGTCGTCCCGCCGGCAGATCCACATCCCGCCTTCGTGCGGCTCGCGGAAGACGTCGAAGAGGAACTGGCCTGTCGCCGGATCACGCAGCCAGGTCTGGTGCGTGGCCGCGAGCGCCTCAGCTCCCGCGCTTGCCCAGACACGTCCCGAACCCACCGCGTCGAAGACGAACTCGGGGAATCGCTCCCGAACCTCCGGGAAGCCCGCTGCAGGCACGGCGATCTCCAGGTCGCCATGGGGCCGGGACTGCCGTCCGCGGAACAGGTCCAGCGTCCACCCTGCCGCGACACACCAGGGCACGCAGACCCCGCGCAGCCGCTCATCGACCTGTTCCGGCCGCCAGGCGTCCGCCCACCGAGCATCCAACTCGTCCCCGTCGAGGACCGCGCCGCCGGGCGGCGGGGAATCGGTCATCGAAACAACTTATAGCTCGAGGCGTTGTCACTGCAGTATTTCAGCATGATCTAGCGCGGAACCCCGGGCGTTCACGCCCGAGAGGAAGCGCTTCTCAAGACAGGAGTGCCCCGCATCGGTGCACGGGTCTGCGCTGTTGCCCTCAACCGGGTCGCTTCTGGTTCTCGATGCACTTCTTGATGATCCCTAGCGGTGCGCCGCCGCAGGATGCGGCGAAGTCGGACGGGGACCAGAAGTGGTCCCCCACAGGTACTTGCGGAATGTGGCCGGGGAACTCCTGGCGGAGTCTGCGGGAGGACACCCCCTTGAGGGAGCCGACCAACCGCGAGATGGCGACCTTGGGCGGGTAGTGCACGAGCAGATGGACGTGATCACGCTCGCCGTTGAACTCCACCAGCTCGGTTTCGAAGTCGGCGCACACGGCCCACGTTATCTCTTCGCGGCGCGTAAGGATCTCGTCGGTGAACGGTCCGCGCCGGCACTTCGGTGTGAAGACCAAGTGAGCGTGGAAGGTGTGGACGACCGTACGGCCCCTGCGAACGTTGGGGTTTGGCGCCCAGTATGTGACATGGATCAACCGTATTACGATGATCGTCGTGAAGATCGTGACGCAGGTGAAGCTGATGCCGGAGCCTGAGCAGGCCGCCGCGCTGTCCGCGACCCTGCGCACGGTCAACGATCTGGCGTGCTGGGTCTCCGAAGTGGCGTTCGCTCACGGGGTGCCGCGTGAGTACGAGCTACGCAAGCACACCTACGCCGAACTCAAAGCCCGTGGGCTGGGGGCGCAGGCCGCCCAACACACCATCAAGAAGGTGAGCGATGCCTACACCACCTTGAGGGCGAACGTCCGGGCCGGGAATCTCGGCACGCCGCAGCCGAAGCGCCGCCGCAAGGCGGAGTCGAAGCCGATCATGTTCCGGCCCGAGGCCGCGCAGCCGTATGACGACCGGTGTTTGAGCTGGCAGTACGACCTGCGGACGGTGTCGATCTGGACCATCGAAGGCCGGTTGAAGGGCGTGCGGTTCATGTGCTCGGCGGACGCGCTGAAGGTGCTCCAGGCCTACCGCAAGGGCGAGTGCGACCTGATCGAGCGTGACGGCGTCTTCTACCTGATGGCCACGTGCGAGGTTCCCGAGGCCGAGCCCTACGAGCCGGACGGCTTCATCGGCGTCGACCTCGGCATCGTCAACATCGCCACCACATCCACCGGCTACCAGGCCGCCGGACGCGCCCTGAACCGCTATCGCAAGCGGCAGCGTGCCCTGCGGGCCAAGCTCCAGAAGAAGCACACCAAGAGCGCCAAGCGCCGGCTCAAGGAACGCTCCCGCCGCGAGGCACGGCACGTCAAGAACACCAACCACATCATCTCCAAGACGATCGTGACCGAGGCTGAACGCACCGGACGCGGCCTGTCCCTGGAAGAACTCAAGGGCATCCGCAACCGGGTACGGCTCCGCAAGCCCCAACGGGTCGCACTCCATGCCTGGGCCTTCGCCCAGCTCGCAGACTTCATCGTCTATAAGGCCAAGCGGGCCGGCGTGCCCCTGGTCTTCGTCGACCCCCGGTACACGTCCCAGGCATGCGCCCAGTGCGGCCACGTCGACAAACGCAACCGTGTCGACCAGGGACTTTTCATCTGCCGGGGGTGCGGGGTCGTTGCCCACGCGGACCGGAACGCTTCCCACAACATCGCCACCCGTGGCGAGAGCGTGTGGAACGCGGGGCGTGAGTCACGCGCCCCTGCCACCCGATAGGGGTGGCTGGACGGAGGAGTCAACCCAGCAGCCAGCTGGGCACTACCTCCAAGCCGGGGTCCTTTAGGGCCGGGCCAAGTTGACACATGCGGTGAAGCACATGACACAGTCTTCCGTACTATCACTACGACACAGCTGTGCTGCAGCAATCGTCACCGCCTGCATGACACCAGGCTGAACAGCACACGCATGACGTTCCGCATACGCCACAGCCCGCAATCCACCGGCCGTGGCCACTCAGCGAAGGATGTGCGCACCATGTCCGAAACCACCGTCACCTCCACCGAGTTGACCTCGCAGTACAGCACACAGGTGGCCGGCGACCTCGAACGCAACCTCAAGGAGCAACAACGCCTCCACGGCGAGATCGAAGCCCTGCAGGCCCAGTTGGCCGCCCTCCAGCAGGACCACACCGTTCTGGTGAACATCCAGCAGGCCCTCGGTGTCCCCGCGGCGCCGGCCCAGCCCGCGCCGGAAGCCGTCACCGCGACGCCCACTGCCTCGGTTCCCGCCGCGCGCAAGAAGGCAACGGGTGCATCGCGCGCGGCCAAGAAGCCCGCCACGGTCAAGAAGCCTGCCACGGCAAGGAAGCGCACCGGCAAGAAGGCCGCCGCCACGGCACCGGTCACCTCGTCGGCAGCGCCCAAACTCGTCGACCTCGTGCGCGAGCAACTGGGGGGCCAGAGCGAACCGCGCTCGGCTGCCGAGATCACCGCCTCGCTGGAACAACAGCACCCCGAGCGCACCATCAAGACCACCGTCGTGCGCACGACTCTCGAAGGGCTGGTGGCCAAGAACCAGGCGCAGCGCACCCGGCAAGGGCGGTCCGTCTACTACACCACTCCCGACGCCGCCCAGTCCGCCCCACAGGACGAGCCACAGGCAGAGCAGTCGGCCTGACCCACACCCGGTCGGTGGTGATGCTGCTGGTGGCCCCAACGTGATGGCCGGGGCCCCAGGAGCTGCGTACGGCGGGGCGGTCAGGGGGAGTCGTCGCCGGGGAGGGTGCGACGGGTATGGCTAAGGTTTCCGGGCCAGTCCGGCGACGATGAGGTGCTCCCAGACCGTGAGTTCCCGCTGTCCGACACCGCCCCAGCGGCTGTCGGTCTCCTGCGGGCGCCACAGCGGCGCGGGAAGGATCCCCGGTTCGAGGATTTCCAGGCCCTCCAGCAGTGAGGCGATCTCCTCGTCGGTGCGCCACCGGCCGCGGCCGAAGGTCTGCTGAAGTACCTTCTCCGCCTCGACCGTCTCCGCGTTGTGGCCGGAACGGAAGTGGCTGAGGAAGAAGTAGCTTCCCGAGGGCACCTGTTCACGCCAGTACCGGACGAGACCGGCGGGATCCTCGTCATCGTTGACGTGGTGCAGGATGGCACTGAACATGACAGCGACGGGGCTGGTGAAGTCGATGATGTCCAGGGTGTCGGGGTGGGTGCGAATCGCTTCCGGCTTGCGCACATCGACCGCCACGACCCGGGTCCGCTCGTCCTTCTCCAGCAGTGCACGACCATGGACCAGTACCTGAGGGTCGATGTCGACATACACGACCCGGGACTCCGGTGCGTGCCGCTGCGCCACCTGATGAACATTGTCAGCGGTCGGCAGACCGCTGCCCAGGTCGATGAACTGCCGGATCCCGGTGGTCTTCACGATCTCCGCCACCGCCCGGGTCAAGGCCGCCCGGTTGGCGAAAGCGATCGCCACCGAACCGGGCAGGTCCCGCTTGAACACATCACCGATCTCGCGGTCCACGGCGTAGTTGTCCTTGCCGCCCAGCAGGTAGTCGTAGACACGCGCGATGCTCGGCCTGGCCGGATCGATGGAAGAACCCTCGTACGTCATGACCGTCATTCTCCCCCGCGACCTCGGCTGCTGACCGTCGTTTCGGAATCCGGCCGGCCTCCGTGAACGATCATCCCGAGACCGGCAGGCGTGCGGGCCGATCATTACGGATATACGATGACATGGCACAATATTTGCTTCCCCTTAGTGGGGAACAGCAAAGACAACTTCATCCGCACATTCCCCTCCTCAGGCCGTCCACCGGCCAGTTTGGGAGGATCACATGGCAGTAGAGATCGCGCCCTTGCTGAAGCCGTCCCGGTTGAGGCGCCGCGGCGGGTTGTGGGGTGAGTGCCTGTCCGAGTTCCTCGGGACGTTCGTACTCATCTCGTTCGGTTGCGGGGTGGTCGCGATGACGGTCGCGGCGCTGCCCGGCTCGGGTCGCACCTCAGGGCCGACGACGTTCTTCCTCAGTGCCGGGGACTGGCTGCTGATCACCTGGGGCTGGGCGATGGCGGTGGTCTTCGGTGTGTACGTGGCCGGCGGGGTCAGCGGTGCGCACATCAACCCGGCGGTGACCCTCGCGTTCGCGGTGCGCCGTAAGTTTCCCTGGCCCAAGGTCCTGCCGTACTGGGCGTCGCAGCTGGTCGGGGCGTTCACCGGGGCCGCGCTGGTCTACTGGGTGTACCACGCCGCGATCAACACCTTCGACAGCGCGATGAAGGGGCCGAAGACCAACGGGCACACGCTCGCGTCCTTCTCGATCTTCGGCACGTTCCCCGCACCGTACTTCCATGGCGGCATCTGGGGACCCCTGGTCGACCAGATCGTCGGTACGGCATTCCTGGTCATGCTGGTCGTCGCGCTCATCGACCTGCGCAACACGGCGGTGCAGGCGAACCTCGGTCCCCTTCTGGTCGGTTTCGCCGTCGCGGCCATCGGCATGTCCTTCGGGGCGAACGCCGGATACGCCATCAACCCGGCCCGCGACTTCGGTCCGCGCCTGTTCACCTGGGCCGCGGGCTGGAAGGACCTGGCGATGCCAGGCAGCTTGGCCGGGGCCTTCAGAGACTACTGGTGGATCCCCATCGTCGGACCGCTCATCGGTGGAGTGGTCGGGGTCCTGGTGTACGACCTGTTCATCGGCGACGTCCTGCACATCCGCGCGCAGGAGGGGGAGATGCCCGAACCCGGCCGCACGCGCCCCGTGGCCACCTCCGACGAGGAGTAGCCCAGCTCCATGGGCGGCACCCTTTTGGTGCCGCCTATGTCGAGTCCGCGCTCACGCGTCGCAGGTGCTGTGCCCTCTCGCGTGCGTCCCGCTCGGCGTGGGCGAGAGCGTCGGCTGCGGACCGGCTGTGCTTCTCGGCTTCCTGCCGGTCGGTCTCGGATTGCCGGTACTCCTGGCGGGCCTGCCGCAACTGTTCCTCCGCGGCGGACATCCGTCGGCGGGCCTCCTCGGTGCCCTCGCGCGCCCGCTGCAGCTCCGCTTCGGCGTCCGTCTGCCGGGCGCGTTCTTCGCGCAGCCGCTGTTCGGCCGCCTCGGCCTCTTCCTGCGCCCGGGCCAGTCGCTCTTGGCGGGCCCGCCGCCGCTCGGCGAGTTCGTCCTCCTCGGCCCGCGCCCGCTGCGCAGGAGCCGGGCGACCCCGGGTGGCCGGCTTCGCGGCCGACGGTACGGTGCCGGGGCGGAAGCCCGATGGCGGGGTGAGCGCGTTGATCAGGCGGCCTCCCGCCCACTGCTCGGCTGCGTCCGGATCGGCGAGCACCGCGCGCAGGGTCGCCTCGAGGTCCCGCTGAACCGGCTCCGAGAGCCGGTGCCCGGCCTCGAGGGCGAGCTGAGCGGTCTGCCGGGACAGGGCGGACACGACACGACGGCGCTGCGCGGAGAGATCTTTGAGTCCGTCGGCGTCCAGGGTGCGGTAGGCCTCGCGCAGTGACTCCCCCAGTTCCAGGAAGTGCCGGCTCTCCTCCGGCTGGGAGCGCAGCAGGAGGTTCGCCGCCCAGGCGGCGAGGGTGGGGCGGCGCGCGGCATGGATCCGGCGGGCGTCGTCCGCCCGGCCGGCCGTTCTCGCGGCGGCGGCGAGCGTCTCCCGTCGGGCGACGAAGTCGGACGGTGGTGTGGCGTACAGTTCGTCGAGGACGGCTTCCACATCGTTGACGGCGCCGCCCCGGCTGCGCCCCCGCGTCCCGGACGGCGGTTCGACATTGGCACGGCGCTCCGACATGGCACCAGCCTCACGCGCGCCTCACCGCTCCGCATCCCGGGTGCCGGACCGCCCGGAACCCGCAGGACGGCGCGCCGCTGATATAGCATTGGCGAGGAATGTCGTAGATTCCTCTGAAGTAAGAGATTTCTCATACATGGAACCAGGCCTCCGGCCGCTCCCTCCTGCAGGGCAGAGAAGGAGGTCACCATGGGCGACAGCCCCATGCAGGCGAGCAGCACGCTCAAACAACGGTTCGTGATGAGACTCGACCCACCGCCACAGCAGCGGCGATGGCGCAGCGCGCTGCAGAAGGCGCTGCCGGCCCTGGCGCTGTTCACGGCCGTGCGGCTGACCGGGGTCATCATGGCGACCTTGTGGTCGGTGCATCTCGGCAAGCACCCACGGACCGTACTCGGGCTGGAATGGGACGGTCACTGGTACTGGCACATCTCGCAGTACGGCTACGGCCTGATCGTCCACCCCTCGTGGAGCCACAGCGTCTTCAGCGACCTCGCCTTCTTCCCTCTCTTCCCGGGCCTGATCCACGCGGTCAACACCGTGCTGCCGATCGGCCCGGTCAATGTGGCGCTGCTCATCGCATGGACCGCCGCCCTGGTGGCCGCCTGGGGCGTCTACGCCGTCGGGGAGCGGCTGCACGGACGACGCGTCGGGATCATCCTCGTGGCGCTGTGGGCGCTGCTGCCGCACGCGATCATCCTGACGATGGCCTACACCGAACCCCTGATGACCGCCTTCGCCGCCTGGTCGCTGTACGCGGTGCTGACCCGCCGGTGGCTGACCGCGGCGACACTGGCGGTGCTGGCCGGGCTGTGCCGTCCCAACGGCCTCGCCGTGGCGGCCGCCGTCGCCGTCGGCGCCGTCGCCCACCTGTGGCAGCTGCGCCGCACCGGCCTGCCCACCGCTCCGCGCGCCTGGACGGCCGCCGCAGTCGCTCCGCTCGGGTGGCTGGGCTACATCGGGTATGTGGGGCTCAAAACCCACAACCCCCTCGGCTACTTCCACGTACAAAGCATGTGGGGCTCCCGGTTCGACTTCGGCCGCTTCACCGCCCACACGCTCAAGCACCTGGTCGTCGGGCACGACACCCTGGTCATGTACGTGACCGCGGCGATCGTCCTGGGCTTCCTGCTGCTCTTCGTCTTCTGCGTCCTGAACGGAATGTCCCTGCCCCTGCTCGCGTACTGCGCGGTCCTCATCGTGATGGCCGTCGGCGGCACCCACTTCTTCACCAGCAAGCCCCGGTTCCTGCTGCCGGCCTTCCCGCTGCTGATCCCGCTCGCCCTGCATCTGGCCCGCAGCCGGCTCCGCACCATCGTCGTCCTGTTCACCGCCCTGGCCTGCGTGTCCCTCTTCTACGGCACCTACCTGCTCACCGTCTCCGATCGCGCCCTGTGAGTCACGCACCGGGGCCCCCGCGGAGGGGCGCGGCGACATCCGGGTGGTGAAGACGGTCGTCAACGGCGGCGTCTACTGGATCTCCGACCTTCCACCTCTGAACCACTGGGGTGCCACCCCGGTGCGAAGGCACCAGGGTTTGCGGTTTCGTGGGTTCCTGCCGGGTCAGGACACCCACACAGAAGGGCCCAGCCATGACCGTCTCGCTTCCCGTGGTCTTCGTCCACGGACTCTGGCTGCACAGCACCTCCTGGCAACCCTGGATCGATCTGTTCCGCGACGCGGGCTACGACCCCTCCGCGCCCGGCTGGCCCGGCGACCCCGACACCGTCGAGGAGGCGCGCCAGAACCCCGAGAGCGTCGCCGGCTACGGCATCGACGACGTCGTCGAGCACTACGCGGCCCTGATCGCGGCGCTGCCCGCCCGGCCGATCCTGGTCGGTCACTCCTTCGGCGGGATGATCGCGCAGAAACTGCTCAGCCAGGACCGCGCCGCCGCGGCGGTCGCGATCGACGCCGCGCAGATCAAGGGCGTGCTGCCCCTGCCGCTGTCGGCTCTGAAGGCGACGTTCCCGGTCTTCAGGAACCCGGCCAACAAGCGCCGTTCCGTCTCCCTGAGCGCGGAGCAGTTCCGGTTCGCCTTCGGCAACGCCATCGCGGAGGACGAGTCCGCCGCGCTGTACGAGCGCTGGACGATCCCCGCGCCGGGCAAGCCGCTGTACGAGGCCGCCTCCGCCAACTTCAACCCCCACTCGCCGGCGAAGGTCGACACGAAGAACAGCGGACGAGGTCCGCTGCTGCTCATCTCCGGCGGCAAGGACCACACCGTGCCCGAGGTCGTGACCCGGGCCACCCTCAAGCAGTACCGGCACTCCGAGGCCGTCACCGACATCATCAACTTCCCCGACCGGGGGCACTCCCTGACGATCGACGGCGGCTGGAAGGAGGTCGCGGACACCGTTCTCACGTGGCTGCGGCAGCAGGGACTGGAGGCCGGGCGGTGAGTTCTCCGGTGTCTCCCGCCGCCGCAGGCTCCGGTGCGGATGCGGGTCTTGCCGGACGGACCGTCGTGGTCACCGGCGCCGGGCGGGGTATCGGACTGGCCGTCGTCGAGGCCTTCCTGGCGGCCGGCTCCCGTGTGGTCGCCGGAACGAGGACGCGCGGTGAGGCCCTGGACGCACTGGTGAAGCAGGGTGGCGAGCTCACCGTCGTGGAAGTCGACCTCGCCACGCCCGACGGTCCTGCCGCGCTCGTCGCCGAGGCCGTCGCGGTGCACGGCGGTGTCGACGTCCTGGTGAACAACGTCGGCGCGGTCCGGCCGCGGGTGGACGGCTTCCTGGGCGTGACGGACGCGGACTGGGACTGGACGTTCACGGTGAACTTCCTGGCCGCCGTCCGTGCCACCCGGGCCGCCCTGCCGCATCTGCTCGCCACCGGCGCGGGACGGGTCGTCACCGTCTCCTCCGTCAACGCCCGGCTGCCGGACCCGCTGGTCATCGACTACGGCGCGGCGAAGGCAGCGCTGACCAACTTCTGCAAGGCCCTGTCCAAGGAGGTGGCGCCGCACGGCGTGCGGGTGAACACCATCGGTCCCGGCCCGGTGGAGACGGCTCTGTGGCAGGGTGCTGACGGCGTCGCCGCCACGGTCGGCCAGTCCCAGGGCGTCGACCCCCAGGAGGTGGCCCACGCGGCGGCGGGCCAGTCGGCGACCGGCCGCTTCACCCGGCCCTCCGAAGTTGCCGACCTCGTGCTCTACCTCGCCGGCCCCCGGGCGGCGAACATCACCGGCGCCGACTTCGTCATCGACGGCGGCCTCACCGACTCCCTCTGACCGGCCGCCCCGCACGTCCGGCACCGTACCCGTCGCGCCTCGCTTCCCCTCGCACCGCTTGGAGAGATCAGTGAGATCACGCCTGCCCAGGTCCCGCCCGCTGGTGGCCGCGGTATTCGCCCTGGCCGTCGGCCTCGGCTCGACCACTCTCACGGCCACGGCCTCCGGCACGCCGGCACCGTCAGCGACTGAGCGGATGCCCACCGGCTTCAGCGAACACAAGACCGAAGTCGCCGGCCTCGGCGTCAACTACGTGATCGGCGGCCACGGCCCCACCTTGGTCCTGATCCACGGCTACCCCCAGACCTGGTACGAGTGGCACGACGTCATGCCCGCGCTCGCCGAGCACTACACCGTCGTCGCACCGGATCTGCCCGGCGCGGGCCACAGCGACGCCCCGGCGTCCGGCTACGACAAGAAGACCATGGCCCGGCGGTTGCACGCACTCCTCGTGTCGCTCGGCAAGGACCACGGCGTGAACGTCGTCGGCCACGACATCGGCACGATGGTCGCCTACGCCTACGCCGCGCAGTACCCGCACAGCGTCAGGAAACTCGTACTGAGCGAGGCCCCGATCCCGGACCCGGGCATCTACGAGCACCCGGCGCTGACGGCCCAGGGCCCCGGGGCCTGGCACTTCGGCTTCTTCTCCTTGCGGACCGGCCTCCCCGAGAGCCTGATCCGGGGCCGCGAACTGACCTGGACGTCGGGCTTCATGCGGGGCATCGCCCTCCGCAAGGACGCCCTGACCCCGGACGAACTGCGGGTCTTCGCCTCCTACCTGCGTGAGCCCGCGCGCCTGGAAGCGAGCTTCGCGTGGTTCAGGACCTTCCCGCAGGACATCGTCGACAACGCGCGGTTCCGGAAGAAGCCCCTCACCATGCCGGTGCTCGCGATCGGCGCCTCCGGCAGCCTCGGCTCGTCGGTCGGGCGGCAGGTGCGCCACTACGCGACCCACGTCACCCCGGCCGTCGTCCCCGACTCCGGCCACTGGATCTACGAGGAGCGCCCGAAGGAGACGACCGACCTGCTGCTGCATTTCCTGGGCACCCACCGATGACGTCAGGAGCGCACATGACCCGGTTCTTCCCCACCTTCGACCCGACGGCCGAGCGTGAACCCTTCTGGTTCCTCGGCGGCCAGGCGCGCATCCTGGTGCCCGGCGCCGCGACCGACCACCGCCTCAGCCTGATGGAGTTCGCCGACCCGGCCGGCCACGCACCCCCGCACCACGTCCACGAGGACGAGGAGGAGGTCTGGTTCGTCCTCGACGGAGAGGTGACGTTCTTCGTCGGCGACCGGCGCCACGACCTGGTGCCCGGACAGGTGGCGTACGGGCCGCGCGGGGTTCCGCACAGCTATCTGGTGCGCTCGCCCCAGGGGGCGCGGATCGCCGTGCTGTTCACGCCTGCCTGCATCGAGGAGTACTTCAGGGCCAACGGCACGCCCGTGGCCGAGGCCGGGGACCTGCCGCCGGAGTTCGACCTGGCGGCGGTCGTGGCCTCCGCAGAAGCCTTCCACCTGCGCGTCACCGGCCCGCCGCCGTCCCTGTGAATCAGAGCGAGTCGCCACCTCGCCCCCCGCCGATCCGCAGCAACCACGAGCAAGCGAAGGGAACCGACATGGCGTACATCACCGTCGGCCAGGAGAACTCCACCGACGTCGAGCTGTACTACGAGGACCACGGGAGCGGGCAGCCCGTCGTGCTGATCCACGGCTACCCCCTGGACGGCCACTCCTGGGAGAGGCAACTCCCGGCCCTGCTCGCGGCGGGCCACCGGGTGATCACCTACGACCGGCGCGGTTTCGGCCGGTCCTCGCAGCCGACCACGGGCTACGACTACGACACCTTCGCAGCCGATCTCGACACACTGCTGACCGAGCTCGACCTCACCGACGCGGTACTCGTCGGGTTCTCCATGGGCACGGGGGAAGTGGGCCGTTACCTGGGGACGTACGGCTCCGAGCGCGTCGCCAAGGCCGCCTTCCTGGCCTCACTGGAACCCTTCCTGCTCAAGACCGACGACAACCCCGACGGGGTCGACCAGTCCGTCTTCGACGGCATCCTGCAGGCGGTGACGAAGGACCGCTACGCCTACTTCACCAGCTTCTACGAGGCGTTCTACAACCTCGACGAGACGCTGGGCGGCCGGATCAGCGAGGAGGCCGTGCGGGCCTCCTGGACCGTGGCGGCGGGCGCGTCGGCGTACGCGTCGGTGGCCTGTGTGCCCACCTGGATCAGCGACTTCCGCGCCGACGTCGCCAAGATCGACGTGCCGGCGCTCATCCTGCACGGCACGGCCGACCGGATCCTGCCGATCGACGCCACCGGGCGGCCCTTCCGCGCGCTGCTGCCCTCGGCCGAATACGTCGAGATCGAGGGCGCCCCGCACGGCCTGCTGTGGACGCACGCCGAGGAGGTCAACGCCGCGCTGCTGGCCTTCCTGGCCAAGTAGGGTCAGGCCTCGGCCGCCGGGTCCGGTTCGCCGATCACGCGGGGGATCTCCTTGCGGGAGGTGATGCCGAGCTTGCGGAACACCTTGCTGAGGTGGAACTCGACGGTCGAGGCCGTGACGAACAGCCTCGTCGCGATCTCCGCGTTGGTCAGGCCGCAGGCCGCCATGGAGGCCACCTGCCTCTCCCGCGGGGTGAGATCGAACCTGGTCTCCTCCGTCCGCCTGCGGGCCGTCTCGCCGGTGGCCAGCAGCTCGACGCGGGCCCGCTCGGCGTACGACAGGGCGCCGAAGGCGTCGAAGCTCTCGTACGCGGCGCGCAGCTGCCTGCGGGCGTCGGAGCGCCGTTTACGGCGGCGGAGCCACTCACCGAACAGCAGCCGGGACCGGGCCTGTTCCAGAGCCAGCGGCCCCTGTGCGAGCAGGTCGACCGACTCCTGGTAGAACTTCTCGGCATCGTCGCCCTCGGCGGTCAACGCCCGGCCGAGGGCGAGGGCGCCCAGCGCCCACGGCGTACCGGCGAGCGGGGCGCGTTCTTCGAGCCGGGCCAGGGCCCCGCCCGCGCGGGCTCGGTCGCCGGTGCGCACAGCCGCCTCGACGAGCAGCGGCAGCACGAGGTTGCCGCAGGCCGGGGGGTCCTCCTGGAACACCTTCAGTGCGTGCTTCAGTGCCTGCCGGTAGCGGCCCTGCCCCAGTTCGAACAGGGTCAGCGCGTGCTGTGCCAGCAGGTGGAGCAGGCCGTGGCCGATGCTCCTGATCTCCGCAGTCCGCCGCACCGCCGCCCGCAGTTCGGCCTCCCGGCCGGTCAGGGCGAACAGCTGGACCCGGTTGATGTCTCCGCCGCCGGGGAAACCGGTGTCGGCGGCGATGTCGTCGAACTCGGCGTAGCGGACCTCCGCCTCCTTGAACCGCCCGTCCACCAACGCGTAGCGCGCCTCGACGAGCAGCGTCATGCCCAACGCGTACAGCGCGCCGCTGTCGCGGTCCGCCCCCGCCAGCCGCGCAGCGAGGTCCCGCCCGGCCTGGGCGTCCCACAGGTCGTCGCAGGCCATGGACAACACCACCGCGAACGGGCTGCCCACGTCGCCGATCCCCTCGCCGGCCCGCAACCCGTCCAGTGCGCCACGCAGCACGGGCGCGCCGTACTCGTAGCCCTCGGCCACGCGCCGGGCCAGCCCCTCCATCAGCAGGTCGCGACCGCGCCCGGCGGGGTGCGGGGCGTGCCGTGCGGCGACGGCCGCCGCCGCGACCTCGGTGAGCGACGTGCCCCGCGTACGGTCATGGGCGACCAGCGCCGCGTGCAGTGCCTCGCAGAGCAGCTCCCAGGTCAGCAGCGCATCTTGGGAGCCGAGTCCGGCCGCGGCGCCCATCAGCATCGCGGGGACGTCGGCGACGGCGATCTGGAACATCTGCGCGGTGGCCCGCATCCGCAGCTCGCGTGTGCGCATCACCTGACCTCGGACGCCGGAACAGGCGAGGTCCAGCGCCGTCCGTGCGGCCTGCGCGTCACCGGACATCAGATGGGCCTGCGCCGCGTCGAGCAGCCGCTCGGCCCGCTTGTCGGGGGCGGTGGTGAAGTCGGCGGCGCGCGAGAGGAACAGGGCCTGCTGGGAGTAGCCGCCGCGTGAGCGTGCTCGCTCCGAGGCGGTTTCGAGGTCGTCGGCGACGCCGTCGTCCACCCCGTCGGCGGCCTCGGCCCGGTGCCAGGCACGGCGGTCGGCGTCGCGTACGGGGTCGCAGGCGGCGGCCAGTGCGGCGTGCGCCCGGCGCAGTGCGCCGGGTTCGGCTCCGGCGTAGACCGTCGAGCGGATCAGGGGGTGGCGGAAGGCGATGGGGGTGTCTGGGCCGAGGATCTTGGCGGCCACCGCCGGCTGGGCGGCGCGGGCCGACAGCCCAAGGCGCCCGGCGGCCCGCCACATCATCCGTGTGTCGTCCGAGGGAGCCGCCGCGAGCAGCAGCAACAGGGTTCCGGTCTCGGGCGGCACGGCTTCGACCAGGAGGTGGAAGTGTTCTTCGAGCAGCCGGTTGACGGGCAGGGGGTCGGGCAACGGCGCTATTCCGGACAGTTGTTCAGCGGTCAGGGCGTCGGCCAGCTCCAGCAGCGCGAGCGGGTTGCCTCCGGTGCCGGCGACGATACGGTCGGCCACCGCCGTGTCCACCCGCCGGGTACCGAAGGCGAGCAGGACCTTGGCCTCCGGCTCGGGCAGACCGGTCACCGCGTGCACGTCCAGTGCGTCGAACGGGCCGGTGTCCCCGGGCCCGTCGCGGACGGCGATGATCAGGCCCAGGGAATCGGCATGCAGCCGTCGGGCGGTGAACGCGAGCGCCTCGGCGGACTCCCGGTCCAGCCACTGGGCATCGTCCAGCAGGAACAGCAGTGGCTGGTCGGCGGCGGCCTCGGACAGCAGGGTCAGCGTCGCCAGGCCGACCAGATAGCGGTCCGCGGGTGGCCCCGAGACCAGGCCGAGGGCCGCGTCCAGCGCGGCCCGCTGCGGCCCGGACAGCCGGCCGGTCAGTCGCAGGAACGGCCGCAGCAGTCGGTGCAGCGCGCCGAAGCCGAGACCGGTCTCGGGCTCGACAGCGGTCAGGCGGACCACCTGCAGTTCCGTGGCGCGGTCTGCGGCGTACTCCAGCAGTCGGGTCTTGCCGATGCCGGGTTCGCCGGTCAGGACCAGGACGGCGCTCAGGCCGTCGCGCACCGTCTCGAGCAGTCGTCCGATGGCTTCGCGTTCGGCCTGACGGCCGACCATCGGCGGCTCGGGTGTGTGCTGGACGCCGTTCCCCACCATGAGTCCGCTCCCCCCTCGGGCGTTGTCCTGACCCGGGGAACGCTAGGAGCGGCGCGCGGGCGGAAGCGAGCGTCATGTGACGGTGGTCAGCGCAGTGCGCTGACCACCGTCCGCAGCTCGGCGCGCGAGACCACGCCCAGTTTGGGAAAGATCCGGTGGAGGTGCGAGCTGACGGTCCGGTGCGACAGGTACAGCCGCTGGCCTATCTCCCGGTTGGTCAGTCCGTCCGCGGCGAGCTGGACGATCTGCAGCTCGTGGGCGGTGAGCTGGTCCCGGGCGTCCGGGGTGCGGCGGCGGCTGGTCTCGCCGGCGGCGCGCAGTTCCCGGCGGGCCCGCTCGCCCCAGGGGATGGCGCCGAGCGCGTCGAACATGTCGCGGGCGGCACGCAGGTGGTCGCGGGACTCGACGCTGCGGCGCCGACGCCGGAGCCATTCGCCGTAGGCCAGGTGGGTACGGGCCCTGATCAGTGGCCAGGCGCTGAGGTCGGCGTTCAACGCGCCCGTGAACAGCGGGTCGGCGTCCTCGTCGCCCGCCAGCAGGGCCCGCACCAGTCGCAGTTCGGCGTGCAGCACCGGCGCGGAGGTCACCGTGGCGACCTCCTCCAGCTCCGTCACGACCGGCAGGACGGCGTCCAGCCGCCCGCAGTGCGTCGCCGCGTCGACGAGGTCACCCACGGTCGTCAGCCGCAGGGCGACCTGAAACGCGGGATCGGCGGGATCGTGCAGCCGGCGGAAGTGGCCGAAGGCCTCCTCGAACCGCCCCGCGCCCGACGCGGCCAGCCCGCGTGCCATCGACGCGGTGGCCAGCACCGGACGTGCCCCGGCCGGCAGCCCGATCTCCTCCGCCTCCTCGGCCAGTTGCAGGGCGGCATCCGCCTCACCGCGCAGCGCGGCCAGCTTGGCCGCGGTGGCGGTCATCAGCGCGTACATCATCGTCTGGCTGGTTTCGCGCGCCAGCCTCCGTGACTCCTCGGTCGCGGCGATCGCCGCCCCGAGGTCGCCGACCACGAGCGCGCTCCACGCGTCGGCGCCGACCGTCCGGGCCAGCAGCCCCAGGCGTCCCTGGGCACGCAGCGGCGCACTTCCGGCCGCCGAGAACGCTCGCGCCAGGTCGAAGGCGCCGACGAGGAGCGCGGCGGTGCTGAGCATGCGGTAGGCGCGGCCGTCGTCGCCCTCCGGCAGGGCGACGTGCCGGGCCCGGTCCAGGACGAAGTCGCCGCGGTCGACCGGTGCGGCGTAGGCGCAGATGGCCAGGCGCCACGGATCGAGTTCGTCGAGCTCCATCCGCTCCACCGCCCGCAGGACCGTGCGGCGGCCCTCCGGGCCCGGGTCGGACCAGAAGCACAACTGCGCGGCGCTCCACAGGATCCGCAGTGCCAGCGCACGGTCCAGTGGGGCCATCTCCTCGGCGAGGGCGGTCAGCGAGTCGGCACCGGACGCATGGCCGTGCAGTCCCTCGTCGAAACTGCCGCGCAGCCAGACGACCGTCGCGTGCTGCCGCCGCGACAGCGGCCCGGTGAGCGCCTGGTCCAGCAGCCGGGTCACGGTCTCGGGGCGGCCGAGCTCGACGGCGAAGTCGGCGGCGCGCAGCAGGCGTTCCGCCCGGCGGTCGGTGTCCTCGCTGAGCGCGGCGGCCTGCTCGAGAGCCACGACGGCCGCTGCGATGCCACCACGGCGCGCGGCCCGAAGGGCGGCGTCCTCCAGGGCGGCCGCGACCGCCTCGTCCGGGTCGTCGGCGGCAGCGGCCCGGTGACGCAGCTGCCGGTCGGAATCCTCGCCGAGCACGGCGACGAGCGCTGCGTGCGCGGCATGACGGACACCGCTGGGCATGGTCTGGTGGATCGCGGAACGCATCAGCGGGTGCCCGAACCGCAGCTCGGTCCCGACGACGTGGACGAGCCGGGCCCGCACCGCCGGGTCGAGCTCCGCCGTGCCCACCGTCTCGCCGGTGAGCCGCCGGGTCGCCCGGTAGATCTCGGGGAGCGACGAGCTGTCGTTCAGCGCCGCGATCCGCAGCAGACTGCGGGTGATCTCGGGCAGGGTCTCCAGACGGTCCGTGAAGGCCCGCTCCAGCCGCTCGGTCAGGGGGAGTTGGGACATGTACGGATCGGCGGACGCGCCGAGGGTGCGGGAGAGCTCGGTCAGGGCCAGAGGGTTCCCGGCGGCCTCGGCCAACAGCCGGCGATGCGCGGTCGGCCGCAGTTCCGGGGCGCGGTCGGCGAGGAGTTCCGTGGCCTGGCCGTCGGTGAGCGGGCCCAGGGACACGGAGGTGAGTTCGTCGGAGTTCAGACGTGACCGGTAACCCTCGCGCGCGGCTCCCACCACGACAACCGGCTCCGTGGCGACCCTGCGCGCCACGAAGGCCAGGACACTCGCGGTGGCGTCGTCGAGCCACTGGACGTCGTCCACCAGGACCAGCACCGGCGTGACCGCCGCCGCGTCCGCGAGGAGGTTGAGCACCGCCAGTCCCACCAGGAAGACGTCCGGGACACCGGCCCCCGCATGCCCGAGCGCGGTGTCCAGGGCCTCCCGGTGTGGTACTGCGAGATCAGCGGCTCCCGCGGCCAAGGGGCGCAGGACGAGCTGCAGTCCGGCATAGGGGATGTCACTCTCGGCCTCGACACCGCTGGTGCGCAGGACCCGGTAGCCGAGCCCCTCGGCGAGCGCGGCGGTCTCCGCGAGCAATGCCGTCTTCCCGATGCCGGGCGCCCCGCGAACCAGCACCGCGCCCGCCTCGCTGCGCGGCTCGGCCAGCAGCCGGCGCAGGAGAGCCAGCTGGTCGTCCCGACCGATGAGCTCCACGTTCCCCCCGTCAGCCAGGCCCCGGGACCCAGTCTGTCCGGGAGGTCAGGGTACTGCGTCAGCGGCCGACGATCTCCGTCGCCGAAGCCGTCCTCATCCCGGAGCGGTGGTGAGCCGTCGGGCTTCGGCACTGACTTGGGCGTCGAATGTGGCCCGTACGGGGTCGTCGGGTTCGATGTAGTCGTACTCGTCGTCCAGTTGGGCGAGTCGTTCGACCGAGGGCAGGGTGTGCCCGAAGCGCTGGTGCACCCGGGAGGCCAGCTCGCGGGGCGTCAGCTCGCCGGCCAGCATGCGGCGGGCGAGTGCGCGTGCGGCGGCTTCCTGTCCGGCGACGCTGTCCATGGGGTACGAGGTCAGACCCAGTTCGTCCAGCGCCGGCGGGAGGAGGTCGGGGAGGTCGTAGTCGGCCTCCGCGCGGGTGCAGGCGGCGAGGATGCGCAGGGCGGGGCTGTCGAGTCCGGCGACGAGCGCGTCGCAGGCGGCCCTGACGACGTCGTGGGCAGGGATCTCCCGCATGCTCCACAAGGCTGCTTGGTCCTGCAGGCGGCTCGCTGCTGATTCGGCAGGAGTCATGTGCACATCATCCGGGGAACGGCCTTCCCCGGTCGAGAGGTTTTCGCGGGAGCTGCGCCCACCCGGCGGGCCGCCGCGGGATGCGGCGACGGCCCTCGCGGCGCCTCACCTGACGTGGGCCGTCAGGACGGCTGGACTTCGTCGAAGAGGGCGATGGCTTCGGCGGGGTCCGGGCTCATGAGGCGTTCCAGGCCGGCCGTCGTGATCTTCGCCCACTTGCCCGCCCGTGCCCACATCTGTTCCTCGAAGGCGCGAATGGCACCGTCAAGGTCTCCTGGGGCGGCGGCGATGGCCTCGGCGAGTTCGGCGCCGTCCAGCATCGCGAGGTTGGCGCCCGCCCCCAAGGGGGGCATCAGGTGGGCGGCGTCGCCCAGGAGTGTCACCCCGGCGACGTGGGTCCAGGTGTGGGACACGGGCAGGACGTGCAGGGGGCGGTGGACGAACGTGGTGCCCTGGCGGACGAGGTCGAGCACGGGATCCGCCCAGCCGTCGTACAGATCGAGCAGGCTCGATCGCACGGCCTCGGCGTCGGCCGGGTCGAGGTTGGTGTGCCAGTCGAGTGGAGCGCGGAACTGGGCGTACACCTTGACGTGACCGCCGCTGTTGCGTTGGGCGACGAGCTTGCGGTGCGCGCCGTACACAGCCATGGAGCCGTCGCCCACCAACCGGGCGAGGTGCGGGTGGCGGGTGTCGACGTCGTCCAGGGAGGTCTCGACCGTGGTGACGCCGGTGTAGTGCGGCGTCACGGGCGAGACCGCAGGGCGGGTCCGGGACCAGGCGCCGTCCGCGCCGACGACGAGGTCGTACGTCTCCTGTCGTCCGTCGGCGAAATGGACGAGTACGCCGTCCCGGGCGCCCGGCACCACCCGCGTCACGTCACGTCCCCACCGGACCCCGAGCGGACCGAGCAGCAGGTCGCGGAGTTGCCCGCGGTCGATCTCGGGGTTGGCGCGGTCCTGCGGGCGGGGCCGCCAGTCCCGCAGGACCGTCCCGTCCGGGTCCAGGATCCGCATGGCCTGCGCCTCCGGGCGGGACAGCGCCTCGAACTCTCCCAGCAGCCCGGCCTTTTCCAGCGCCAGCTGGCCCAGCCCCTGGTGCAGGTCCAGCATGCCGCCCGGGGGACGGGCGTCGGGGGCGGGATCGCGTTCGAGGATGGTGACGGGGTGGTCATGGCGGTGCATGACGCGGGCGAAGGCAAGGCCGCCGGGACCGCTCCCGACCACTGCGATGCGATGTCTCATGTCGATACACTGTATTGATTCAAGACGATGTATCGCAACAGTACAGTTGACCCATGACTGTGTGGGACCGGCCCGAGCCGCCGACTCGCCCCGTGCCGCTCGACCGGGAGCGGATCGTCGCCGCCGCCATCGCACTGGCCGACGAGGGCGGGCTGGAGGCGGTGTCCCTGCGCAAGGTCGCCGCCCGGCTGAACGCCGGCCCGATGCGGCTGTACGGATACATCGCCACCAAGGAAGAGCTGTTCGACCTCATGGTGGACGAGGTCCAGGCCGAGATCCTGCCCGAGGAGCGGCCCGGTGACTGGCGGGAGGCGCTGCACACCCTCGCCCACCGCACCAGACAGGCCGCCCTGCGTCACGAATGGCTGGCCGACCTGCTCGGCGGCCGCCCGGCCCTGGGCCCGAACGGCCTCGCGGTGACCGAGGCCACGCTGTCCGCCCTCGACAGCCTCGCCGACATCGACACCGTCCTGCGTGCCGTGGAGACCGTCAGCTCCTACTTCACCGGTGCGATCAGGCGCGAGATCGCGAACCTGCGGGCCGAGCGCGCCACGGGCCTGTCCGAGCGCGACTGGCAGCGCGCCTCCGGCCCGCACGTCACCAGGATGCTCGCCACGGGCCGCTTCCCGGCGCTGGCCAAGGCGGTGTACGACGGCACCGACGTGGACGCCGAGACCTCCTTCGCGACCGGCCTGGAATGGGTCCTGGACTCTGTGGCCGCCAGACTCACCCTTCCGTAGGGGTGACGTCCGGCTCGGCGGCCGCACCGAGCATGGCGAGGGTCAGCACGTCTCCGCCGATGCCCCAGCCGCCGTCGGCGACCTCTTCGACGAGGACCATGGTGTTGGCGCGGGCCCGCTCGCCGTATATCTCCACGTACAGCTCGGTGGTGCGGGTGACGATCTCCTGCTTCTGCTTCGGGGTGAGGGTCTTCTCGGGGACCTTGAAGTTCGCGAAGGGCATGGCTGGTCGTTCCTCTTCTCAGCGGTGTTGTGAAAGGGGTGCGATCAGGCCGCGGTCCGTCCCTCGCCCTGTCGCGTCTCCACGATCTTCCGGTAGACGGCCGGTAACCAGGCCCGTGTCGACCCAGGGGATGGCAACCCCTGGCTACGGCCCGGCGTACCAGCGACCATGACGGGGTGAACCTTCCAGAACTCGGCGCCTTCCTCAGGACTCGCCGCGACCGCATCCGACCCGCCGAGGTCGGTCTCCCCCACGGCCCGCGCCGGCGTGTCCCCGGGCTGCGCCGGGAGGAGGTCGCCCAGCTGGCAGGGCTGTCGGCCGACTACTACACGGAGTTGGAACGTGGCAGCGGGAAGCACGGAGTGCAGCCCTCGGCCCAGACCCTGGCCGCCCTCGCGCGGGCTCTGCGCCTGAACGGTGACGAACGGGACCACCTGTTCCATCTGGCCGACCGGCCGATCCCCCGGTCGGCGCAGGGACCGTCGGCACACGTACAGCCCGCGCTGGTCGGCCTGTTGGACCGGCTGTCCACCACCCCGGCGCGCGTCATCACCGATCTGCACGAAACCCTGGTGGAGAACGACCTGGCCCGCGCACTGCTCGGCAACTCCCCCGCCCACCGCGGCCCGTCGGCGAGCTTGGTGTACCGCTGGTTCACCGACCCGCAGTCACGGGCGATCTATCCTCCCGACGATCATCCCCGCCACTCCCGGGTGTTCGTCGCCGACCTCCGGGCGGCGGCCGCCCGCCGTGGCCGGGACGCGGAGGTGACGAAGATGGTCGCGGTGCTCCGCCGTCGTAGCGAGGAGTTCGCGGCGCTCTGGGACACCCACGACGTGGCGGTGCGGCGCATGGACCACAAGAAGATCGTCCACCCCACGCTCGGCGTCATCGAACTCGACTGCTCCAACCTGTTCAGCGAGGACGGCCGGCAACGCCTGCTGTGGTTCACCGCACCGCCGGGAAGCCGCGGAGCCGAGCAGTTGGAACTGCTGTCCGTCATCGGCGTCCAGGACCTGACCGTCTCCGAGGACACGGCCACGCTGGGTGCGGCTGAAGCTGCAGGACCCAGTTGACGCCTGACAGCCATGTCGGCCTTCGCATAGTCACTCCGCCCTCAGGACGTGCAGTGGTGCGATCCGGGTGAGGGTGCGGATCGGGACCGTCAGGGCCGCGCAGACCAGGCACGTCGAGGCGAGGATCGCCGTCACCGCCGCCGCAGCCATCGACAACAGGTGTCCTGCCAGGACTCCTTGGCCGAGTGCGAGGACGGTGAAGAGGCCGGCGACGGCGCCCGTGACGCTGCCGAGCAGGGCCAGGCCGAGGCCCTCGTAGAGGGTCAGCCGGGCCAGCTCGCGTGTCGTCCAGCCGGTGGCGCGCAGGACCGCGAGGTCGGTCGCCCGTTCTCGCTGGGACATGACCAGGACGTCCACCGCGCCGGCCGCGCCGAGCAGCAGGGTCAGGGCGACGCTCAGGTAGTCGGCGGTGCGGGCCCGGGCCACCACCGCGTCACCCAGCAGGGAGCCGGCGACCTCGCCCCGGAAGGCGAAGGTGACCGAGAGCAGCACGGTGAACGCGGCCACCGCCAGGGCGAGGCCGGCCGCCCCGAGGAGGGTACGGCCGCGTGCCCGCAGCAGGTCGCGTTGGGCAAGGCCCGCGACGGAGCGCACGGGCACGGATCGGCGGGCCGCCGCCACCGGGGCGGTGACGGCGTCAAGGGGACTGATCCGGGTCGCCCGCCAGGCCGGAACCAGGCCCGCCGCCAGGGCGAGGAGCAGGGCGACCGGCAGCACCAGCGCGGCCTTGGCCAAGGAGTGGGACAGGCCGAGCAACGCGCCCAGGACGTAGGCGAGTACGGCCCCCAGCGCGCCGGCGCAGAGGCCGACGACGGCGAGTTCGCCTAGGATCAGCCGCAGGATCTCCGCCGCGCTCCACCCGGTGCAGCGCAGGGTGCCGATCTCGGTGCGCCGTGACCGTACGGAGGCCAGCGCGGCCTGGGTGAGGAACAGCCCGCAGACCACCAGCACGAGGACGAACAGCACCGCGCTCTTGGTGTCCACGGCCCGCAGGATGTGCAGGGCCACACCCTTGGCCGTCCAGTTCTCCCGCACGTTCAGCCCGGACGCGAGGGCCACGGTCTGCGGTGCGGGGGAACTGCCCACGGTGACGTCGACGCGCAGACTCGGGAAGGCGTCGTGGATGCGCGCGGCCACGGCGTTCACCCGGGCCCGGGACGCGGAGTCGACGCCGGTCACTCCGGCCACCCGGATGCGGATGGCGCTGACGGGTGCCTTCTCCTGGGCTGTGGGGGTGTGGCGGCTCTTGGTGAACGCGCCGATCGAGTCGAGGGTGGTGAGCAGGGTGGGCGGCGGGCTGAGGTAGCCGCCGAGGTTGCGGTCGGGGTGCAGTGGCCCGCCGGCGAGTGCGGATCGGGTGGCCGCGTCGGCGCCGGTGACCTGCGGGGAGCGGTAGGTCTCCAGCGGCACGTCGGAGAGCGCGGAGAAACCGTGCAGCCGGGTGGTGTCGTAGCGTCCGACCAGGTGGAGGACCGGGATCGGGGCGCGGCCGCTGTCCGTGGCGGTGCAGGTCTTCTGCCCCCGGCAGTTCGTGGACGGGTGGTCGGCGACCGTGCGGTACTGCGTGCCGGCGTTCTCCTCGGGAACGTCGGACAGCAGCGCCGAGGTTCCCGCCAGGTTGTTCTTCCAGACGTCGGCGGACTGTTGTGGCCTGGTCCGCGCAACCAGGCCGCCGGCGGAGGTGGTGTAGGTGACCGGGCCGACGGTCCAGTAGCCGCCGGTGTCGAAGTTGACCGCGCGATCGACGGAGCGGAAGGCCTGGTCGAGATCGGCGCCGACGGTCCCGACGGTCCTGCCCTGCAGTGCGGTGACGAACCGGTGGGCGGCCGGGCTGCCCAGTTTGCCGGGCAGCTTGGTGGGGTCGCCGGCGTCGAGGCGCTGCACGCTCGCCGTCAGGGTCGCGGAGGTGAGGGCGTGGCTGCTGAGCATGACCGGCACCTGGTAGTCGTGCTGGCGGCCGGCCGCCGGGCCGTGGTCGAAGGGGTCGGGGCCCCACACGGGGCGGTCCTTGGAGGTGAGCATCCGGCCGGAGGTGACCGTGTCCTTGATGCCCACCAACCGGTCCTCGGCGGCCGGGTCGACGGCGGACAGCAGCACCGGGAAGGCGACCGGGATCTCCGCCGTGGCCTTGCCCTGTCCCGACCGGCAGGTCATCCGTGACCGCGCGTCCTTGTCGAAGGGAGAGGTCGGTACGGGGTTGTAGTCGGGATCGGCCTGGGGCGTCAGCGCGTTGCCGTCCGTGCCCGTCGTCGTGTCGGACTTGTCGCTGTTGTAGTACCAGCAGACCCAGTACGTCCGGCCGGCCGCCGTCTCCTGTTCCAGTCCGGTGAGGCCGGTGTCGGCCACGAGGTCGTCGCGGATCGCGATCGGGTTGCGGGTGAGGTAGACGTACTGGTCGGCGGCCGGGTAGCTGCCGAGGCCGGCCTTCACGGTCGGCCTCAGACGCAGCAGCTGGGCGGGAGCCTTGGAGTCGAGGAAGCGTGAGACGTCGATGCGCACACTGCCGTCCACCATCAGGTAGCCGATGTTGGCGATGGGGGCGGCGACGTCCAGTCCGGGCAGCTTTTCGATGCGCCGGTACTGGTCGAGGGTGATGCCCCCGAACACGCCGGACAGGAAGTTGGCCTGCACCAGGCCCCGTTGGCGTTCGAGGGCGGTCTGCGCGCCGGGTGGGCGGACCAGGATGTCGTAGGCGGAACGGGCGTTGTGCCGGACCAGTCCGGTGGTCTGGGCGCGGCTGGTGGTGACGGCGGAGGTCAGCAGGGTGAAGCCGGTGGCCGCGACGAGGATGCCCAGGGCCAGGGACAGGGCCCGCCCGCGCCGACGACGCAGCTGGGAGAGGATCATGCCGATCACGGCCGCAGGCCTCCGAGCCGGCCGAGGACGTCGCCGTCCGGTGTGACCTGGTCGTCGGCCACGATCCGGCCGTCGAGCAGCCGTACGATCCGGTCGCAGTTCGCGGCCACCTCGACGTCGTGCGTGGCGACCAGCATGGTGGTGCCGTACCGCTCGCGCAGCGAGAGCAGCAGCTCGACGATCTCCCGCCCGGTCGTGCTGTCCAGGTTGCCGGTCGGCTCGTCGGCCAGCAGCAGCCCGGGCCGGTTGATCAACGCCCTCGCTATCGCGACCCGTTGCTGCTGGCCGCCCGACAGCTCGGACGGCAGCGCGTTCGCCCGCTCCGCCAGCCCCACGGCCTCCAGCAGTTCCGTCGCGCGCTCCTGCCGGTCGAAGTCCACCCGGCGCGGCAGCACCGGGGCGAGGACGTTGTCCAGCACGGTCAGCGCCGGCAGCAGATGGAAGCGCTGGAAGACGAAGCCGACACTGCGGCGGTGCGCGTCCAACCGTCGTGCCGTCAACTCCTCGCCGTCGACGTCGACCGTTCCCTCAGTGGGCCGGTCCATCCCGCCGAGCAGATGCAGCACCGTGGACTTCCCCGAACCCGAGGGTCCGGTCAGCGCGACGGCCGCTCCCGACTCGATGCGCAGGTCGACGGCATCCAGCGCGACCAGCTCCGCGTACCGGCGCGTCACGCCTCGTAACCTGACATCCACCGTGCTGCCACCTCTCCTGCATTGCCACAATGCAGCGGTACATTGTCACAATCCACCAGGCATGTAAATGGCGTTGCAGGAGGGCTCATGCCGCTTCACCACGCGGTGCTCGCGCTGCTGGCCGACGGCCCGGACCACGGCTATGAGCTCAAGGGCCGGTTCGAGAAGGCCATGGGCCCGCAGTGGGGCGGACTGAACATCGGGCACCTGTACCAGATCCTGGACCGACTGGTCCGGGACGGCTACGTCATCCGGTCCCACGTGAGCCAGGCGGACCGCCCCGACAAGACTCGCTACACGCTCACGCCCGCCGGACACGACGAGTTGCGCGACTGGGCGACCAGCGCCTGGGTGCGCACCGGCGGCTTCCGCGACGAACTGTTCCTCAAACTGTTCGGCGCCTCCTCCCTCGGTCCCGCGGCCCTCGACACGCTCGTCGCCACGCAACGGCAGACCTACGTCACCGAACTCGCCGGCCTGACCCGGCTGCGGCGCACCCGGGCGGACGACCCCCTCGTCACCCTCCTGATCGACGCGGCCATCGCCCACACCAAGGCCGACCTGGAACTCCTCGACACGGCCGCGGAACGCCTCGCGCCACTCACCGAATGCGCCCAGGCCACGCCCCAACGGGCCGACACCGACACGGAGGCGGGCCGACAAGGAGCCTGAGGGAGCCCGGCGCCGGCAGCGGTTCGGTTCAGCTCAGGACACTCCTGCGGACGTGCGACGGGACCTGCCTCCACCAGGCGGACAGGGCGTGTGCCTGGGCCGGCAGCCGCGGATCGGCGCAGGCACGGGCGGAGGCGTCCTGACCGCCCGCCATGGACATCGCGTAGACCAGGTGCTTGAGACGGGTGTCTCCCCCGGCAGCGGCGAACGGTAGCGCCGTGCGGGGCGAACGGCGCTCGCCGTGACGCCGCAGCACGTCGTGCCAGTACCGGTCGGGGCTGGAACCACCGATGTGCCCCATCGCGTGCAGCGCCGCCTCGACCACCTCGGCGGGCAGGCCGTCGGCGAGGGTGATCGCCGCGACCACACCGCGTTCCGGCGGACCGCCCAGGACCCGCAGCGCGTTGAGCAGGGGTACGGCACGCGGGACGAACGCCAGCGTGGCGGGGACCCGAAACTCGGCCGCCAGGGACGCGGCCAGGGGGGCTCGGTACGGGCTGGCCCGGAGCAGCATGCCGGTGTACAGCCGCACATCGAACACCGGGTGGTGCAGCACCTCGTCGACCAACTCCCTCAGGATGTCGTGCGTCCCGAGACCGTGGTGACGGCCGGAAAGCCGACTCAGGACGCGGGCGACCACGGTGCGCGCGGCATCGGGAGCCGCCAGGCGCCCGTGGAGAACCACGTCACGAGTGGCCGGATGGTCCGCGGCCGCCCTCACCAGCCGCGCTCGGTGCGCGGGCGCCCATGGCAGCGTGGGCAGGATGGCAGCGGCCAGGACGGAGTTGCGTGCCGCGACGCCGCCTCCGGTCAGCAGGTCCGCCACCACATCGGCCACGGAGATCAGTTGGTCCTGGTTCAGATGCCGGTGCCGCACCTTGCGCACACTGGCGAAGAGTGCACCTTCGAACGTCTCGTCGCTGGTGGGGCGCGTGAGATGACGCAGCAGGTGCCGGGCGGCGTCCGGATGCGTGCTGCCGTCGAGGTAGCTGACGGCCTCCAAGATGGCGGCGTGGTTGCGGTCCGCGGCGACGTTCGCACAGGCGGCCACCGCCTCCGCGGCCCAGTCGGCATGCGCCAGCAGACGGTTGAGCGATTCGAACCTCAGCATCCAGGAAAGGCCGTCGGAGATGGTCGACTCCTCCACCAGCCTGTGCGCGACCGCCTCACGGACGCGGCGTGGCGCGACAAGTCGGGGGCCCGACACCAGGCGAGTGGTGAGTTCGTCCCACTCCGGACCACTGATGTCGCCGTCGTCGAGAACCTGGTCGAGCAACGCGTCCAACCGGCCCAGATCGTCGCAACCCGTCCAGTTCCGCCGCCGGAGGTCCAGCACGCCACCGGGAGCGCTCCCGCCGGTCTGGTACCGGGCCAAGGTGTCGATGGTGGCGATCAGCAGGTACGGGGCCACCCCCAGCAGGACCTCGTATCGGCGAACTGTGGAGTGGCTGAGGGGCACCAGACCGTTCTCCCAGCGGGAGACGGTACTCGGGCTCAGCCGGGCTGTCCCCGTCGGGTGGCCGAACGCCCGGGCGAAGCCGGTGACGGAGCGCAACTCGGGGTCGGGGTGAGCCAGACGGTTGACCCGCAGCAACCATCCTGCACGTACGAGCCAACTGCTGCTCCCGCGCGGATACCCACTCGGAACCGAGACAGATCCGGTGTTGTCCCTTCCGCGCGGTGAAAGACCACCGGCCGGCCGCTTGGCGTCCTTAACCAACTGACCCCCCGTTCCGGCCGGCGTCGGGCGTGCCGTCCAGTCGGGACCAGCTTGCGCCCGGCCCAGCGGTGCCGACAGCACCATTACAGCCAGAGTCCCCCGAAGGGAACGCCCTTTGCATGCGGGGAAGCCAACCGCACAGGACCGTCAGCAGGCCGCCTCGCGCGGCTACAACAGAACGCGGCGGGCAGGCCGAACGGGCCCCGCCGCCCGGTCGAGCACCGGGCCCCACGCTACCCAGGGAGCATGATGACGCCCCATCCGAACAACCGCCGGAAGCGGGCCCTGGCACTGGCGGCGGCGGGAGCCGCGCTGGTCACCGGAGCCATGACCACCGCAACCGCCGCGTCCGCCTCCACCACCGTCAGCGGCTCCCTGTCATGCGTGTCCGGCAATGCCGTGGAAGGGGTGTGGGTGGCCGCGAACAGCAGCAGCTCGGGGTGGGCGATCCTGAGCGCGGCCAGCGGCAGCGCCTCATCCGTCTCCTGGCACTACTCGTTGAACAACGGGGGCACGTACTACATCCACGTGGGCTGCGGAGGCTCTCCCTCCCACTGGGCGACCAACAACTACTCGTCCACGGTCAGCGGGAACTCCCTGACCGGTGTCATCTGCTACGACATGACCTACGAGGTGCCCGCGAACTACCAGTATCGCTGCCGTTAGGAGGCCAGACCCACCGCCGCCCCGCACCCGTCCGCCGGCGCGGGGCGACGTCGCCCGGCGCGGGTGCCCATGAGTCCCCGTGCCGGGCATGCGGTCACCTGCTGAGCGGTGCGAGCGTGATGCGGTCGAGGTCGGGGGCGTATCCGGACGGGTTGCCGAAGGTGATGGTGTTGGTGCCGGCCTTGAGGGTGACGGGAACCGGGAGGTCCCACCAGTTCGACCAGCTGTAGGTGTTGCGGAACATGACCGTCGTGGCGGTGCCGTTGACGGTGATGTCGGCCGCTCTGGAGACGACGTTGGTGTTGTAGTTGCCGGATCCGGAGACCTGGTTGTTGGCGTAGCGGACGTTCATCACGTAGCGGCCGGCCGAGGCCGCGTTCACCTGGAAGGTGAGCGTGTTGCCGGGGCCGTTGCCCACATAGCCGACGTGGTTGCCGCCGGAGGCCCAGGAGTTGGCGGACAGGGCGGCGGTCCCGGCGCGGCTCGCGCTCTCGGCCTCGTAGGCGGCTACACCCGTGGTGTCGACCGCGCGGGTCGAGCAGGGTGAGACGGCCGCGGCCCGGGCCGGTCACAGTGATGCGGTTGTTGCCGGCCGACAGGTACAGCTCCTGGGGCCGGTCGGTGACCCTGCCCCCGGTGCGGGCGAGGGTGGACGCGGTGGCGCCGTCCAGGGTGAGGGTGCCGGCGCCCGTGGCGGCGTAGTCCGCGTGCACGGTGTAGTAGCCGTCGGCCGAGGCGTAGACGTCGAGGGCGGCCTTGTCACCGGAACCGAGCACCGGGGCGCCGGCGCCGCTGATGCCGGAGGCGGAGTAGTCGTACGACGGGGATCCGGTGATGTCGGCGTAGGTCGCGGGTGGACGGGGTCCTGGCCGGGGGACGCGGTGAGGTCGACTTGTCGAGGGTGACCTCGCCGGTGGCGCCCTTGGCCAGCGTCAGGGTGTGCGTGCCGGCCGTCAGCGACACCGCGGTGCGCACCGTGGAGCGGTACGTCCAGTTCAGGGTCGTCGGGTAGGTGATGGTCCTCGCGGGTCCGCCGTCGACCGTGAGGTTCTGGGTGGCCGGGGTGGCGGTCTGGCTGGACTGCCTGGGCTCGGTGACGCTGTTCTGCGCCACCCACATGGTCAGGTGGACGCCCTTCAGGCTCGCCGTGGCGTCGACCGATCCGGTCGGGGCGGCGCCGCTGCTGCCCGCGGTGGAGTCACTGCAGGCGGCGGCCAGTCCGGGGGCACGCTACGACGGCGAGGGAGGAGACGGCTCTTCTCATGGGTCTTCCTTCGGCACACGAGGGTGGGCGGAGCGGTGCGGTGAGGGCGGAGGCGAAGCGGGGGCGGGGCAGACCTGCCCGGGTCATGCGTCGCGGCTCCCGGCGCTTTCGCGGCGGACGAGTTCGGGGCCGTCGAGGGTCGGCTCGGGCGGCTGGTAGTCGGACTCCAGCTGGCCGCGCAGGAGTCCGAAGGCGGACCGGCCCAGACCCTGGAAGTCCAGGCGGACGGTGGTGAGGGCGGGCGTGATGAACTGCGAGTGGGGGGCGTCGTCGAAGCCGATGACGCTGACGTCCCCCGGCACGGACCGGCCGGCGTGGTGCAGGGCGCGCAGGACACCCAGCGCCAGGTCGTCGTTGCCGCACAGGATCGCGGTGACGCCCGGATCGCGGGCGAGCCTGCGGCCGGCGTCGTAACCGGCCTGGGCGTCCCAGCCCTTGCCGGTGGGGGACGGCGGGGTGACACCCGCGGCGACCAGGGCCTGGCGCCAGCCTTCGGCACGGGGTGCCGCCGATCGCCGGGAGCCCGTGGAGGTGGGGATCGCCACGTAGTGGACCGTGGGGTGGCCGAGGTCGAGCAGGTACTCGGTGGCGGCGCGGGCCGCCGTGCGGTCGTCGACCCAGACCGCCGGACGCGAAGGGGTACGGCCGGGTGGCGGGGCCTCGACCGCCGCCGCGCAGGGCACGTGGGAGGGAACCCGGTCCAGGGCCGCCGCGCCGAGCCGATCGAATCCGATCACCACGAGCCCGCCGCCGGCCGCGGCCGCGCCGGCGATCGTACGGTCCAGGTCGTCCTCCGGCGTCAGGACCCGGACGCCGACCGAGTAGCCCGCGGCGCGGGCGGCCTCCTCCAGGCCCTGCAGGGTGGCTGCGTAACCGTAGAGGACGGTGTTGGACGTCAGGACCGTGACCGTTTTCGTGACGCCGCTGGCCAGCGCGAACGCGGTGGCGTTGCGCCTAAAGCCGAGGGACTCGATGGCCTCCTCGACCCGGCGGCGGGTCTCCTCCCTCACGTTCGGGTGGTCGTTGATGACCCTCGAAACGGTCTGGTAGGAGACGCCGGCCGCCTGGGCGACATCACGAATGCTGGCGGGCTTGTGCTGGCTCCCCCGCGGATCGGCGGGGCCGCCGGAGCTTGTGTGACCGGTCACAACCATGCGAGGATTGTGAGCGGTCACAACACGGCCGTCAAGAGGCTGCCACCACGGCGTTACCCGTCCGCCGCAGACGCGGCGCCTGCCCCGGCGACCCGCCCAACCCCCGGAAACCACAGGCCACCTGCGTCGGCCCGCTGAGAAAGGCGGCCCGTGTCGGACCATGGAAACAAGCAACAAGTCCCAGAAGGGAAAACGCGTTGACAGCTGCCGAGATCGCCCAGGAGTCCTTGCTGTGGAGCGATGAAGCCCTCGGGCTGCGCGCCGTGGTGGACCCTTCGGGGTCGGTCCGACTCACCGACGGCGGCCGCCCGTGGGTCTGCCTCGTCCCCCTCGTCGAAGTCATCCTCACCGGCCACGGACGGACCTGGTCGGGAGAACGCTTCATCGACACGACCGTCGGCAGCCGCCTCGTCCTGCGCGGCCACGAGACGGCCGAAGACGGAAAGTGGCGGCGCACCACGATCCGCCTGACCGACCCGGACACCGGCCTCGCGGCCGACGTCACCCTCAGCACCGTCCCCGGCGCCGGATTCCTGCGCTCGCAGGTCCGTCTGGTCAACGAGGGCGCTCATCCCCTGCACCTGGAAGGCGTCTCCACCCTCACGCTCGGCGGCATCACCGACGAGGCGAAAGGCCTCGACGGCCTGACCCTGCACTGGGCGGACAACGACTGGCTCGCCGAATGCCGCTGGCGCCAAGCCCGCTTCCGGGACCAGGTCGTCCCGCTGAGCAGGACCGCCCACGGCCACGAGGGCCGCGGCTGCTTCGAACGCTCCTCGCAGGGCACCTGGTCGACCGGCCGGCACCTTCCCCTCGCCGCCCTCACCGACGGCGCCGGCGGCACCTGGCTGTGGCAGATCGAGTCAAGCGCCGGCTGGCGCTACGAGACCGGGGAACGCGAGGGCGCCGCCTACCTCGCCCTGTTCGGACCGGACGACGCACACCACCAGTGGCGGCAGACGCTGGCCCCCGGAGCGGAGTTCACGACCGTGCCCGCCGTCCTGGCCCGCGCCCGAAGCGGCGGCCTGGACGCGGCGTTCGGCGAACTGACCGCCTACCGCCGCCACATCCGCCGCCCCCACCCGGACCACACGGCACTCCCCGTGATCTACAACGACTACATGAACACCCTCATGGGCGACCCCACCACCGACAAGCTCCTGCCCCTCATCGAGGCGGCCGGCGCCGCCGGTGCCGAGGTCTTCGTCATCGACGCCGGCTGGTACGACGACGACGCCCAGGGCTGGTGGGACGCGGTGGGCGCCTGGGAACCCGCCGGGCGGCGCTTCCCCGGCGGCATCCACGAGGTCCTCGACGCCATCAGGCAGCGCGGCATGACACCCGGCGTGTGGCTGGAGCCCGAAGTGGTCGGCGTACGCAGCCCGTTGGCCCGGACCCTGCCCGACGAGGCGTTCTTCCGCCGCAACGGCGTCCGGGTGACCGAGCACGGCCGCCACCACCTCGACCTGCGCCACCCGGCCGCCCGCGGCCACCTCGACCAGGTCGTCGACCGCATCGTGGGCGAATGGGGCGTGGGCTACCTCAAGCTCGACTACAACATCAATCCCGGCCCCGGCACCGAGAACGGCTCCGAGACCGCGGGCGCCGGCCTGCTCGGACACCACCGGGCCCATCTCGACTGGCTCGCCTCCCTCTTCGACCGGCATCCCCGCCTCGTCCTGGAGAACTGCGGTTCGGGCGGCCTGCGGATGGACTACGCCCAACTGGCCGTGACCCAGCTGCAGTCCACCAGCGACCAGCAGGACCCGTTGCGCTACCCGCCCATCGCCGCCGCCGCCGCGACCGCGCTCACCCCCGAACAGGCCGCCGTGTGGGCCTACCCCCAACCGCACTTCGACCTCGACAAGATCGCCTTCACGATGACCACGGCCCTGCTGGGCCGCGTCCACCTCTCCGGGTTCCTGGACCGCATGGACGAGGAACAGCTCGCCCTCGTGCGCTCGGGCATCGATCTGTACAAGCACATCCGTCCGGAGATCGGCGGTGCCCGTCCCTTCTGGCCGCTCGGGCTTCCCGGGTGGGAGGACGACTGGCTCGCCCACGGACTGCGTGGAGAGTCCGCGACGTACCTCGCGATCTGGCGACGCGAACTGAGCGGGAACGAACGGAGCACCGTTTCCCCGGAGGTGTCCACGCAGCACACCGACAGCTGCCGTGTCCCCGTTCCCCACCTGCGCGGCAGCCACGTGCGCCCCGAGGTGCTGTACCCGACCGACGCGGGCGCCACGGCGACCTGGGACGCGTCCGACGGAACCCTCACCGTGTCCCTGCCCCGCGTCAACACCGCGGTCCTCTTGCGCCTGGGCAGCTCTTCCCTGCAGGAGCAGCCGGGGTCAGGAGGTGACTTCTCCCGCTGACTGCGGCGCACTCGTCGGACGCGGCGGGCTCCGGCGCCGCCTGCCGGACGCGGAGCAAGGTCCCCGCAGTCCTCGTCGCCACCTCCCTCACCGCCGGGACCGCCGCTGACTCATGACAGGAGGGGGCAGGCCGACGTCGGCCTGCCCCCTCCTGCTTACTTCGCTCCAGGCGTCAGCTGTCCCCGCCCGGGAGCCGGGCGCCGTCATCGAGGGGGGACCGCGGGCGGCTCAGGTGCCGGGTGAAGAACGCGGCCGCGTCCTCCCCCGCGAACTGCGGGACACCGGTGTGCCCGCCCATGTTGGCCTGCAGCGTCTTCTCCTTGGAGCCGAAGGCGTCGAACAGGTCCAAGGCCGACTGCCGGTCGTTGCGTTCGTCGTCCCACTGCAGCAGGACGTGCAGCGGGATGGTGACCTGCCGGGCATCCTCGAAGATGGCGCGCGGCACGAAACTCCCGGCGAACAGACCGGCGGCCACGATACGCGGCTCGACCACTGCCAGCCGGACGCCGATGGAGATCACTCCCCCGGAGTATCCGACCGGGCCGCCGATCTCGGGCAGCGACAGGAGGGCGTCGAGAGCGCCCTGCGCTTCCGGCACCGCCTTGTCGACGAGCGGGAGGGTGAGGGCTTCGATGATCTCGTCACTGACCGGCTCGCCGGCGTCCAGAGCCCGGCGCAGGTCGGCGCGTGCCCGCTCGAGGACGTCCCAACGGGGCCGGTCACCGCTGCCGGGGAGCTCGATGGTGGCCGCGGCGAAGCCGTCCGCCGTCGCACGCCGGGCCCGGGCCACCAGCCGGGGGTACATCCTGCGCAGTCCGAGTGGCTGCAGGCCGAGCAGGATCAGCGGAACCGGCGCCGACGCGGACGCGGATGCGGGCGTCCAGAGAATGCCGGGAATCCCACTCAGGGTGAGTTCGCGTTCGAGGACGCCGTCATCGAGGCGTCGTTCGGAGGTGAAGTGCATGGTCATGCCTTTCGGGAGCGCTCTGAACGGCGCTCCCGGACGACCTATCGCCCGACCGTGACCCCGGAGGGGAGCACCCATGTCGATACTGTGTTCACGGGTACCACCTCCTCGTTCTCTCGCACGGCCTCAGCGAAAGTAGCAGCGCGGGCCGTGGCCCGCCACGCGTTTTTTCGTGGGGACAGGTCCGAGCCCCGTGTGCCCTACCCTCCTCAGCCGCCGCTCCACGGGTCTGCCCTGCGCGCCAGCCTTGCTCCTCAGTGTGGGCCGCAGGGCGCGCGTTACGCGCGACGACGCGACGCCCGGGGCCGGCCCAGGCCTCGGGTTCGCCTCGGTCCGGGCCGGCGTCCCACCCCGCCTTTTCGCCGGTGAGCACGACACGGTGGCGGCCGCCGCCGAGCGGTTGTGTGCGCGGGGTCAGGTCGGCGTCCGGGTACCACCACAGGTCATGGACGACGAGTTCCCCGTGGGCGTGGCCGAGCGGATGCGGTGCCTCCCAGCCCTCGGCGTCCTCGATGCCGGCCAGCAGGTCGGGGTCGAGGAGCATACGACCGTAGCGCTCCACCGGGGTCAGGGGCCCGCCGTCGGCGCGCCGCATGCCGATCACTGTGGTGAGGTGGAGCTTGCCGTCGCGCCAGCGGATGTCCTCGACGGACACCTCGGGCCTGATGCCCTGGGTGCGGCGGGCGAGCTCCACGAGGGAGTCCAGGTGGCCTTCCTCCAGCAGGTGCGCCCGGAGCCTGGTCAGCGCCCGGAGGCCGTCGCGGACACATGGCGGGTAGGCCTCCAGGGCCATGCGGCGTACGACGTCGAAGCGGCGTCTGAGGTTCTTGCCGCTGCGCTTGAGGACGCGGGGTTCGCCCACCGGCCTCAGGAGTTCGACACGGTAGGAGCGGCGCAGCAGGTGGTCCTGCAGGAGGCCGGGTGCCGAGGACCTTTCCCAGGACGATGTCGAACCGTTGCGAGTGGCAGCGCACGTGAGCGTGCTTGCTCGCCGACGCGTTCAGCCGCTGCGCGTCGTACGCGTCCTCACCCAGCGTCTGGCGCGAAAGCGACGGCGCGCACATGTCGATGTACCGGCCCGCGTTGTAGACCGGGACCACGATGCTGACCTTTCGGTCGGTCGTCGTTTCTTTACCGACTCGTCGGAGGCATGCGCACGACCGCTGTTCCGCCGTCCAGATCCACCATGGTCCGGTTCGGCGGTGCTCCGTCCTCCTCGTCGTCCCGCAGGATGAGCGCTGACTGGCGCTCCTTGAGCTCGCTCTGCTTGCCCGGCGAGAAGCTCGCGTGGAGCTGCTCGAAACCGGTTGCGGATATCTGTCCCTGCCTGACGCTGTTCCGCCAAGGCAGGAGCCCGGCCCGCCCTGCGCGCAGCAGCAGCTGGTCGACGAAGGCCAGTACGGTCAGGACGATGACCAGCCCGGGCAAGGTCATGAAGACGGCGAATCCCATGCCCCCAGTGTCCGCGAGAGCGCGAACGCTCACAGGCAGTCTTCCGAGAGACACCCCTGCCGGTCGATGCCTTTCCGGCCCGCAACCCTGCGCAGTACGTCCAGGGCATGTGATGCTGCCGGAATGACTGATCCACATGACGTCGCCATCGTCCGCTGGCCGGGGCAGGGGTCTGGTGATCAGGGTGGGCCGGCCGCACTGCTGGCGGCCTACCATCTGCAGACGCAGACCGAGAAGGGCGAGGCCGTCGCGGATGCGAACGGGTTGCCGGACCGCTACCGGGCAGAGGTGCTGGACCCGCGTGCCGCGTTCGCCGACGATGCGGTGCTGGTGGCGTCGATCGGGGACACCGTCGTCGGCTGTCTGGTGGTGACCGCTCCTGTCGGCGGGCGGTGCGAGATCAAGCGGCTCTGGACGGACCCGGCATTCCGGGGTCGGGGTATCGCCTCCGGCCTGGTCGGCGCCGCACTCGCGCATGCCGCGGAGGGTGGCGTCAGCACGGTACGGCTGTCGGTATGGCGGTGGCGGGCCGGCGCCATCGCCCTGTACGAGCGGCTCGGCTTCACCGTCACCGAGTCGTGGGACGAGCGTGATCAACTGGTGTGCATGGAGCGCACCGCCGAAGCGGTGACAGTCGTGGCCACGGAAGGTGCGAAAGTTTGACACCGCCCCGGCGATGACGCTCTGTGCGAGCGTCGCTTCTCCCCAGCGTGCGCACCCTCGGTCCGGGCCGCACGCTGGTGCCATGACCAGCGCACAGCCCATCGTGATCTATCCGCCGGCTGCGGACGGCGGTCGGCGCGTCCGGTTGGCGGACCGGTTCGTGGGGCTGGCGTACGCCGTGCTGGACATCGTCGAGTTCCTGCGCCTCGCGGGCCTGGACGACGTGGACGAGGTCTGGGTACAGCAGTCCCCGCTGGTCGAATGGCGGGGCGGCGGCCCCGACCAATGGGGTGCTCATCCCGCCGGGAGGCCCTGACCAGGGCGTGTGGCTCTCAGTGGGCGGGCTTCTGCCAGGTCAGCGAGTACCGGCGCAGCACGTGCCTGCGGTAGCGCACGCCCGGCAGCAGCCGCCGGGCGGTGGCGCGCACCTCCCCGTAGCTCATCTGCGGGGCGGCGACCGGCATGCCCTTCGGGCCGCGTGCGCGACGCAGCACCTTGGTGATCCTCACGACGGGGGCGGCCGCGATCAGCGCCGCCCACTCGGTGACGCTCGCCTCGCGGGCCAGACCGACGACCACCAGCGTGCCGCCGGGCCGCAGCAGCTCACGCATGCGGACGAGGGCGGCCTCGAAGTCCATGTGGTGGATCGTGGTCACCGAGCAGACGAAGTCGTACTCCGTTTCGGGAAGTTCCGCCGTGAGGAAATCACCCTCGATGAAGGTGAGTTGCGTGGTGCCGACAGCGGACTCGCGTGCGCAGGCGATCATTTCAGACGACTTGTCGATCCCGGTGACGTGTTTCGCCCGCCCGGCCAGCTTCCGTGCCAGCAGCCCGTCGCCGCAGCCGACGTCCAGTGCGGCGCCGCAACCCTCTGGAACCGACCGGAGGATGCCCGGATACCGGGCGACGTTGGTGTTCCAGTAGGGCTCCGCGGCGGATGGGCGCATCGGGTCATCGTAGGGCCCGTCCTGGCCTGATCGGCTCGCGCGCCTTGATCGCCGTCGGAGCTGCTGGCAAGGTTGGCCGGCATGACCGACCCCAGACCCCTCGCCTGGCCGCCTGCGCCGATCAAGACCGAGCGGCTCGTCCTGCGTGAGTCGGAGGCCCGGGACCGTGCGACGGCCATCGAGCTCAACGCCTCGCCCGAGGTGGGCACCTACCTCGGTGGCCCACGACCGCGTGCCGAGCTCGAACGCACGGTGCCCGAGGTGCCGGGGCGGCGCCCCGGGTTCTTCGTGGTCGAACTCGACGGAGCGGCGATCGGCACGGTCCAGCTCGACCCGCACGACCCCTCACCTCCGGGTGCCCACCGCCGCGAGGCCGCGGGTACCGCGCTCGGCTATCTGTTCCTGCCGGAGGCGTGGGGACGCGGGTACGCCACCGAGGCGTGCCGAGCGGCGCTCGACTGGTTCGCCCAGGCGCTGCCGGGTGAGCCGGTGGTGCTCTACACCCAGACCGCCAACGCCCGCTCGATGCGCCTCGCTGCCAAGCTGGGGTTCACCGAGCTGGAACGGTTCGAGGGATACGGCGCCGAGCAGTGGTTCGGCGTGTGGTCCTCGGCCGCGCCGGCCGCTTGAGCCCGCCGCCTCAGCAAGCCCCTGTCGACGGTCATGCCGTCGGGGCTGCCTGCGCGCCGCCGGGGCCTACGAAGATCTCCGGCCGCCGAACAGGTCGCCCGAGACGGGATCGATACGGCAGCGGAGGATGGTGCCAGCGGCGATTCACACGTCCGGAGGTCAGCGGACGGTCGTGCCGTCGGGTTCGTCGAGCAGGTCCAGTTCGTCGCGCGTGGGGAGCCCTTCCCAGTCGCCCCGGGTGGCGACCGCGAAGGCCGCGGTGGTGACGGCGCGGTGCAGACGGGCCGGGACGTCCACACCATCGAGGAGTCCTGACAGGTACCCGGCCACGAAGGCGTCGCCCGCGCCGACCAGGTCGACCGCGTCGACCTGGCGTGCCGGGCGGTGGGCCGCTCCGTCGGCGGTGAAGACGGTCGCGCCACGCCCACCGCGTTTGATGATCACTTCTCGGATGCCCGTGTCCAACAGGTGCTTGACCGCCTCCGGTTCGGCTGCCCCGGGCTGTTGCAGCACGAGCGGCACCTCGTCCTCGGAGGCTATGAGCAGGTCGGTGTGGGCGAGCAGCGGCCGCAGGGCGGTACGGGCGCTGTCGGCGCTCCACAGCCTGGAGCGGTGGTTGACGTCGAGGCATACGGTCGTGCCTGCGTCGTGGGCGGTCCTGGCGGCGGCCAGGACGGTCTCGGCGGCCGACGGGCCGAGGGCCGGCGTGATGCCGGTGATGTGCAGGACGCGGGTTTCCGGAGCCAGCGCCGGCAGCACGTCGGCCGGCGTGAGCGCCGATCCGGCCGAGTCGGTGCGGTAGTAGCTGACCCGGGTGAGTGTGCCCAGGCGTGGCTCGGTCAGCAGCAGTCCGGTGGGCCGGCCGGCGTCGTCGGTTCTCGCGTGACCGATGTCGACGCCCTCGGCGCGCAGGGTGCGCAGGACCAGGGCGCCGAGTTCGTCCGCGCCGACCCGGCCGGCCCAGCGCACCCGGTGCCCGAGCCGGGCGAGGCCGATGGCGACGTTGGACTCGGCCCCCGCCACGGACAGGTCGAGGCTGCCGCCCATCCGCAGGACGCCATGTGCCCGCAGGGCCGCCATCGTCTCACCGAAGGTGACCACCTCGGGCGGCTGCTCGAGATGCGCGCTCATGGCAGGTCTCCGGCGGCGACCTTGCGGAACTCGGCGGCCCGGACGCGCAGTTGCTCCAGGTCGCCGCCGTCGGCCGCGTCGCCGACGAGGGGTGATCCGACACCGACGGCGAGGGCGCCCCGGGCCAGGTAGTCGCGGGCGACTGTCGCGTCCACTCCCCCGACGGGCACGAAGGGCACCTCAGGGAAGGGGTCGCGCAGAGCCTTCAGATAGGCGGGGCCGCCGAGGGAGCCGGGGAAGAGTTTGACCGCGTCGGCGCCGCGTGCGAGGGCGGCTTCGATCTCGCTGGGGGTCAGCGCGCCCATGAGGACGGGTACGCCGTAGGGCGCGAGCCCGTCGACCAGTGCCGGGGTGACGAGGTAGGACGCCCCGGCGTCGAGCGCTCGGGCCGCGTCCGCCGCGGAGCGCACGGTGCCGGCGCCGAGGAGGGCGTCGGGGCCGAGTGCGGCGCGGGCCTGCTTGAGGACGGCCAGGGCGTCGGCGGTGGTCAGCGATATCTCGACGGCGGCGATGCCCTCGTCCACGAGAGTGCGCACGGTGCGCAGGGCGGCGGCGGGGTCCTTGCCCCGGACGATCGCGAGCAGGCGGTGGTGTCGGAGGGATTCCACCAGGTTCATGGGAGCGGGCTTTCCTTGCGGGTTCGGTTCCAGGACGGATGTGGCGTGACGGTCACCATTCGATGTCGGCTCCGAGGCCCGGGCGCGGGAGTTGATCAGCAAAGGCATCGGGTACTCCCGGCTGCGGAAGCCCTGGCAGCGGTGTGCTCGTCCGTCGCCGCAGATGCCGGCCCGGGCCTGCGGCGCCGCATCAGGAATGCTGGCTGAACGCGGCGTCGAAGGACTGGGTGCTGGGGGCGAAGTCGAACCGTTTCAGGGTTTGGAGTGCTTCCGGGGCTCCGGCGAGGCGGTCCATTCCCGCGTCCTCCCACTCCACGGAGATGGGGCCGTCGTAGCCGATGGCCGTGAGGGCACGGAAGGAGTCCTCCCAGGGGACGTCACCGCGGCCGGCGGAGACGAAGTCCCACCCGCGGCGCGGGTCGCCCCAGGGCAGGTGCGAGGAGAGGATTCCGGCGCGGCCGTTGCCCATCCGCATCCGAGTGTCCTTGCAGTCGACGTGGTAGATCCGGTCGGCGAAGTCCGTGATGAAGCCGACCGGGTCGATGCCCTGCCAGAGCATGTGGGACGGGTCCCAGTTGAGGCCGAACGCCTCGCGGTGGCCGATGGCCTCCAGGGCACGCTGCGTGGACCAGTGGTCGTAGGCGATCTCGGACGGGTGCACCTCGTGGGCGAACCGGACCCCGCACTCGTCGAACACGTCCAGGATCGGGTTCCAGCGGTCGGCGAAGTCCTGGTACCCGGCGTCGATGACGTGGGCGGGGACCGGCGGGAACATCGCCACGTACTGCCAGATGCTGGAGCCCGTGAAGCCGACCACGGTCTTGACGCCCAGGGCCTTGGCGAGGCGGGCGGTGTTCTTCAGCTCCTCCGCCGCGCGTCGGCGTACGCCCTCGGGTTCCCCGTCGCCCCAGACCCGGGAGCCGACGATCGCCTGGTGGCGGAAGTCGATGGGGTCGTCGCACACGGCCTGGCCCTTGAGGTGGTTGGAGATGGCCCACACCTCGAGTCCGTGGCGTTCGAGGATGCCGAGGCGCTCGGCGATGTAGGCCTCGTCGTCCCACCGCCAGGCGTCCAGGTGCTCTCCCGAGACGGCGATCTCCAGTCCGTCGTAGCCCCATTCGGACGCGTGGCGGGCTACTTCCTCCAGCTTGAGGTCGGCCCACTGGCCGGTGAACAGGGTGAAGGGGCGGGGCATGGCTTCTCCTTGAGTGGCTTGCGGCTCACAGCCGGACGGGTTTGGTCGCGGCGGACTCCTCGATCGCGGCCAGGACACGCTGGACCCGCAGTCCCTCCTCGAAGGAAGGGCTCGGGGAGATGCCGGCGCGAATGGCGAGGAGGAAATCCCGGATCTGGTGGGTGAAGGTGTGTTCCCAGCCGATGATGTGCCCTTGTGGCCACCACGCATCCACGTAGGGGTGATCGGGCTCGGTCACGACGATCCGCCGGAAGCCCTGCTCGGTGGCCGGAGCGTTGCCGTCGAGGAATTCGAGTTCGTTGAGGCGCTCCAGGTCGAACGCGAGCGCCCCGTCGGTGCCGTAGACCTCGATCCGGAGGGAGTTCTTCCGGCCGAGTGCCACCCGGGAGGCCTCCACGGAGGCCAGGGCGCCGCCGGCCAGGGTCAGGGTGGCCCAGGCCGCGTCGTCGACCGTGACGTCCTCGGGCCCGTCGGGGCCGGGGCGCTGCACAGTGAAGGTGTGCAGACGACCGGTGGCCTCGGTGACCGTGTCGCCGAGCAGGTACTGGACCTGGTCGATCGCGTGGCTCGCGATGTCGCCCAGGGCTCCTGACCCGGCGGTTTCCTTCCTCAGCCGCCAGGTCATCGGTGCGGTGTCGTCCGCGAGCCAGTCCTGCAGGTATGCGGCCCTGACCTGCCGGACGGTGCCGAGACGCCCGTCGGCGATGAGCCGGCGCGCGTACGCGAGGGCGGGGACGCGCCGGTAGTTGAAGCCCACCATCGACTGCACCCCGCGCGCCCGCGCGGCCTGTGCGGCGGCGACCATGAGCTCGGACTCCTCGATCGAGTTCGCGAGGGGCTTCTCGACCAGGACGTGCTTGCCCGCCTCCAGGGCGGCGATCGCGATCTGCGCGTGCAGCGAGCCGGGTACGCAGATGTCCACGATCTGCACGTCGTCCCGCGCGATGACCTCCCGCCAGTCCGTGGCCGCCTCCGCCCACCCGAACCGGGCCGCGGCCCGGGCGACCTGATCGGCGTCCCGGCCGACGAGCACCCGCTGTTCGACCGGGGGCACGTCGAAGTACGCGGCCACGTTCCGCCAGGCCTGTGAGTGGGCCTTGCCCATGAAGGCGTACCCGATCGCCGCGACCCCGAGAGACCGGGGTCCGGCCTGTTCTCCGACTGTCACGCGGAAGCTCCTTCGAATGTGGCCTCGGTGGGCGCCCAGTCCTCGGGCAGGGGCGCGGAGGCCGGTGCCGAGCTGGTGACGTCGACGAACGTGCCCGCGTCGATCGCCTCCGCTATCGAGACCATGGTGTCCACGACGTGGTGGGCGAGTTCGCCGGTGGCACGGTGCGGCTGACCGGCGCGGAGGGACCGTGCCATGTCGAGTACGCCCATGCCGCGGCCGTCGGCCGGGCCGGCGGTCGGCAGAGTGGTCCACTCCTCCTCCCCCGTGCGGCAGACCCGCAACTCGCCGTCGAAGTAGTTCGGATCCGGCAGCCGGAGCGTCGCCTCGGTTCCGGAGATCTCCACGAAATCGGAGCGGGAGTGGGGGGACTCGAAGCTGAAGAGGCTGTGCGCGGACGCGCCGCCGTCGAACTGGACCAGGGCGCTGACGTAGGTGGGGACCTCGACGTCGAACGTCTCGCCTGCCTTGGGGCCCGACCCGATGACGCGGGTGGCCCGGGCCTTCGATCCCAGGGCGGCGACCCGGCGCACGCTGCCGAACGTCTGGATGAGCGCGGTGAGGTAGTAGGGGCCCAGGTCGAAGAGCGGGCCCGCGCCGCGCTGGTAGAGGAACGCGGGGTTGGGGTGCCAAGACTCCGGTCCCGGGGTCTGGAAGACCGTCTGGGCGGTGAGCGGTACGCCGATGTCGCCGCGTTCGATCACCCGGCGTGCCGACTGCAGGCCGGCTCCCAGGAAGGTGTCCGGCGCGCACCCGAGCCGCACTCCCGCCTCCTTCGCCTCCCGCAGCAGGCCCTCGCCGCTCGCGCGGTCGAGCGCGAAGGGCTTCTCACTCCAGACGTGCTTGCCCGCGCGCACCGCGGCGGTGGCGACCTCGACGTGCACGGCCGGGATGGTGAGGTTGACGACGATGTCCACATCCGGGTGCCGCAGCGCGACGTCGGGCGTGCCGTGCTGGGCGATGCCGAACTTCTCGGCCTGGGCCCTGGCGGCCTCGGGCACGATGTCGGCGACCACGTGGACCTTGAGGTCCGGGAAGGAGGTGAGTTGCTTCAGGTAGGTGGAGCTGATGACGCCGGCGCCGATGACGGCGACTCCGAGCGGTCCGCAGCTCATCGGGCCGCCGCCTCTCCGGCCGCCGGGGCGCCTGCCTGCACGTAGCGGAGCGATGCGGACACGCCGTCGAAGATGTCGTGGGCGTAGCCGTCGAACTCGAGGACGGGGACCTCGAGCGAGGTCGCCGCGCCGATGATGCCCCAGACGTCCATTGTCCCCTGGCCCGCCGGGAGTTGGGCGTTCATGTCCTGGGTTCCCGGGCCGTCCTTGATGTGGATGGCGACGACACGGTCGCCCAGGCGCTTCAGCAGCGCCACCGGGTCCGCCCCGCCGACGGCGGCCCAGTAGGTGTCGATCTCGAGGACGAGTTCGGGGTCGAGCAGTCCGGCGAAGTACTCCAGGGCCGAGACGCCCTCGATGCTGGTCTCCAGTTCCCACCAGTGGTTGTGGTAGCCGACGCGGATGCCGTGCTCGGCGCCCTTCTTGGCCGCCTCGTTGAGGCGGGCCGCGTTGGCGCGGACCGTCTCGGCGGTCTGCCAGTGCTCCGGCGGGAGGAAGGGGTCGAAGACCGTGCCGACGCCGAGGCGCCTGGCGGCGGCGAAGATCTCGTCCTGGTCACCGGAGAGCAGCGGCGCGTGGCCCGTCGGCGCAGAGAGACCGGTCTCGGCGAGCGCCTCGGCCAGTTCGTCGGCCCGCGCGGCGAAGTTGTAGGGCTCCACCTGGGTGAAGCCGATCTCGGCCAGGCGCCGGATCGTGCCGGGCAGGTCGCTCTCCAGGGCGTCCCGGACGGTGTAGAGCTGGACTGAGCAGTTCATGCAGACGACGTCCTCTCGGAATCGTGAGCGGAACAGGGGGGCGGGCACCCGGACCCTACGGCGACTTTTGACGGAGAACAATAGAAAGTATCGGAGGATCTTCCCTAACTACGACGTTGGTCACCGAAAGTGGGCTGTGGGATACTCCGCCCATGGCAGAACAGCGACGTAAGAGCCATGGCTCACCCGTCCAGGTCACCCAAGGTGAGCAGCCTCTTGCCACCGGCGCCTTCCGCGCCGGTGACCTGTTCCAACTCCTGCGCGACGGACGGCCCTGGACGCGTGCGCAGCTCGCCATGGCCACGGGGCTCGCGCGCTCGACCGTCGCCGGCAAGGTCGACACGCTCCTGCGTTCCGGACTCGTCGTGCCCGTCGGCGACGCGCAGTCGAGCGGTGGCCGGCCCGCGTCCCGCTTCGCGTTCGAACCCCAGGCCCGCACGGTGCTGGCGGCCGACATCGGCGCGAGTCATGTGCGTGTAGCCCTCACGGACCTCAACGGCGGGGTGCTCGCGGAGGAGCGCGCGGAGCTGCCGGTGGCGGCGGGACCGGAGGCCTTGCTCGGCTACGTCGTCGATTCCGGGAAGCGCCTGCTCGCCGAAAGTCACCGGCCGGACAACCTGGCCGGCGTCGGCATCGGCCTGCCCGGCCCCGTCCAGCACGCGACGGGACGTCCGATCAAGCCGCCCATCATGCCCGGTTGGGACGGGTTCGACGTCGTCGGCTTCGTCCAGGGCTCCTTGCCCGCGCCGGTGCTGGTCGACAACGACGTCAACATCATGGCCCTCGGAGAGCGAGCGGGTTTCTGGCCCGACGTGGACAACCTCCTGTTCGTCAAGGTCGCCACCGGCATCGGCTCTGGAGTGATCAGCAGCGGGCGGCTGCAGCGAGGGTCCGACGGCACCGCGGGCGACCTCGGGCACGTACGTGCCGCCCGCGGGGAGGACACCGTGTGCCGCTGCGGCAACACGGGGTGCCTGGAGGCGATCGCCTCAGGAGACGCCGTCGCCCGCTCGCTCGCCGCGCAGGGGCTTCAGGCCGTGACCGGAGCCGACGTCGTCGCGCTCGCGGCGCACGGCAACATCGCCGCGATCCAGGCACTGCGCCAGGCCGGGCGCGACATCGGCGAGGTCCTGGCGACCTGCGTCAACCTGCTCAACCCGAGCATGATCGTGATCGGCGGGTCCATGGCGGCCGCCGGGGAGCACCTCATGGCCGGGGTGCGCGAGGTGGTCTACCGCCGCTCCCCTCCGCTCGCGACGACCAACCTCCGGATCGTCCTCTCCCGCGCCGGCGACCGGGCGGCCACGATGGGCGCGAGTCACCTCGTCTGCCAGCACGTCCTCTCGCCGGAGGGGGTCGAGACCGAACTCGCGAGTGTGGCGGGCGTGGGCTGACCCCGGGGTGGGGCGCCAGCCGGAACGCTGTGCTGTTGCCGCCGACGACACCGTGTACCGCGACGTCCTGGGCTCCCCATGGAGCAGGTCGCAGGCCAGGGCGTGGCAGGCTGAGATCCTGACCCTGGCGCCGGGGTCGTCGGCCATGGCGATGAGCTCGTCCATGGAATCGGTGTCGACCAGGTGGTCGAGGAGGCGGCAGCAGCCTTCGCGGACTGCCGGGTTTTCGTGGTGGAGGCCGGCGCGGACGGCACTTGTCGCGGCCTCGCCGCGCCGCAGCAGTTCGTGGTAGGCAGCGGCGGCGCGCTGCGGGTTGCCCAGGCAAGAGACGAGGGCTTCATTGTCGGTCCTGGCGAATCCGAGCATGCCCTCAGTCTCGAGCCACATCAGGAAGCCGGCAAAGGGATTTCGCCTCCCCGGCGGAAGCGCACATCGTGCCCTCGGGAGGTCCCATGAGCGATCGCACGGTGGGATGATCTTCATCACTAGGTCGGTGGGGCGGGCGGAGTGGCGAACCAGCAGCCTCCGCTGGCGGACAGCAGCGAGGCCCTGGGAATCCCGGTCGGTCCGAGGGCGCCCACAAGGAAGGCACGCAGCGTGTCCTCGCCGGCGGCCGGGCGGCGAGCTGGACGTGGTCGAGATTGGCGAGCATGACGAATCAATCGTCCTGTCCGGGACGTGACAGAGGATGGCGGTAGGCGGTCTTCCGGCCGTCCCGGGGTGCTCGATCAGAGCACCGCGGACGACCCGGCGGGCCGAGCGAGGGCGGCCATCGCGCCGGGGATGCGTCCATGGCGATGGTGCGCTCGACGCGGGCGAGCTGGGCCCGCAGCTCGGGGGCGAAGGGCCGCACAGGTCGGCAGTCGGGGGCCGTCCACCATCATGCCCAGGGCCCTGACCGCGAAGCTGGTCCCGGCGACCCCGCCGGTGGCGATCACGTACAGCAGTGAGAACCACCAGTACTCCGCGCGGCGGGCGCGACCGGAGAATGGGGCGTCTGAGGCACCCTGGTCAAGCGTCAGGGTTGCCCCGCATACCAGGTGAGGTCGTCGGCCAGCGTGAGCAACTGCCTGTTGCGGTCCGCCAGTTGTACGCCATGCTGGTCACCCTGGTTCACCTCGATCACGCGGTGGGCGGCACGGCGCCACCGTTCGAACGTCTCCTGCGAGGCGGTCGCCAGCCGGTGGACGTCGCTCACCCGAAGCCGGCCGCCCAGACCCGCGACACCGGTCGGACGCAGCCGGCGCAGGTCGTCACCCGGCAGCTGGTCCAGCGCCCCCTCGAGCGACACCTGATCGCAGCGCGGCAACTCCTCCTCGGCGCAGGCCGCATAGAGAGCCAGCGCCACGAGGACGACGGTCATGTGTGCGTCGAGCGCGTTGCCACCGGCGGGCGGGTACAGCCACTCGTAGACGTCCCCGTCGGTGGGCACCGCCCAGACGCACAACCGGCGCGCCCAGTGGAGGCAGTCGGTCAGGGCTGGGATGCCGGTCGTGGTCAACACCAGGCCTTCCCAGCGCAGTTGACGCTCGGGTGCATGGGGCGGAGGCGGGTGGAGGGTCCGGTCCTCGGTGATCCTCGGCAGCATGTCGACCCTGACCGTCGCGCCGGGGAACTGGGCCTGCGCGCCCTGCTCCCCCAGGTGCAGCAACTGCCGCACCCCGCAGGCGGCCACCTCGGGGTCGGTCCACCGGTGGCCTTCGGCGCATTCCAGGTACGCCTCGCGCCCGCGCGCGACCAAGGTCAGCCCCGTCGTGCGACCGCACCGGGGGCAGTACAGCGGTTCCTCCAGTACGTCGTCGATCAGCTCCCCGTACTTGGCCACGACGATCTCACCGCCGACCACCAGGCGGACGACTCCCTGCACGCCGCGACCCTCCGTCCCTCCGGCCCCTCGGAGCGGACCGGTGGACCACTGTCCTACCCGAGCGGTGACCGGATATCCGGCCGACACGTCAGTTCCGGGTCCGCGCCACCAGACTCGTCGGCCGGGTGCGCAGGACGACCTCCACGGAGGAGAGGGCGAAGCGGACCGCGCCGGTCAGGACGCCGTCGTCACCGAGGGAGGACAGTTGCCAGTGCGGTGGGTCCACCAGCAGGGTCCGGGCGTGCCGGCGGGCGGCGGCGAGCAGGAGGTCGGCGGCAGGAGCGGTCTCGGGGGTCGGGAACTGGCCGGTGCCGATGACCACCAGGGCCGGGTCGAGGGCAAGGAGCACGGGGGCGACGCCCTCGGCCAGCCGGCGGCCGTACGACTCGACGGCGGCGACCGCGTCCGGCTCCCCCGCCGCGGCGGCCACGACGACGGTCTCGGGAAGCGGTTCGAGCCCGGGGGCGTCCGGCGGGCCACCCGAGCCGTGCGGGACGGTGGAGCCGCCGGCACCGGACGGGCCCGGGAAGCGGATGAAGCCGATCTCGCCGGCCGCCCCGTGATGCCCTCGCAGCAGCCGGCCGCCGGTGATGACACCGGCGCCGAGGCGCTCACCCAGCAGCACGAACACCATCTCGTCGACCATCGTGCCGGCCGCAGGCGGTTCAGGTGATTCCGCCGGCGCCTCACCGGCGACGGGAGCTCGTCCGACCCCCCGCCACTGCTCGCCGAGCGCGGCGAGGTTGGCGTCGTTCTCCACGGCGACCGGGCAGTGCAGCAGGTCGCGGAGGATGCCGGCGATGTCGGTGTCGGCCCAGGAGCGCAGGTTGTCGGCCTGGCGGACGCGCGCGTTGGCCCGGTCGACGAGGCCAGGGGTGCCGACCGTGGCCGCCCAGACCCGCTCGGGGCCGGCCCCCGCCTGGGCCATGGCGTCCTGGACTGTTGCGGTGACGGCCCGGGCCCGGGCCGGGCCGGTGAGGTCGGCGCGGACCGTGCGGCGCCGCACGGCGACCGGTTCGCCGTCGAGGTCGGCCAGGCAGGCGGTGACGGAGCGGGGGCGGACGTCGACGCCGACGACGAAGCCGGCGTGCGGCCGGAAGCGGAAACGGCGGGCGGGTCGGCCGGGTGAGCGCTGCCCCCGGGCGGACGGCGCGGACGCCACCTCGATCAGCCCGCGGTCGGCGAGTTCCTCGGCGATGGCCTCCACGGTGGGGCGGGAGAGGCTGGTGGCCCTGGCCAGTTCGGACAGGCGCGGGTGCGGGTCGGCCGAGCGTACGACGGCCAGCACGGCCGCCGCGTTGGTCGCGCGCAGGTCCGCCACCGCGACCACGGCCGGTGCGCTCGGTGCCGCCTGCCGCGCGGCTCCGCTCAGCGGCCAGACGGTCTCCGTGTCCGGGAGCGCCACTGCCACCTCCTCATGACGTCTTGACGCCCACCGGCGTCATGCCGATTATAAAACGCAACTGCTTTATTAAAAGCCTTGCGCAGTGCTCGACTCCTGCGCAGTGCCCGCCCTTCCACGGCCTCCAGCCCCGGACCGGCCCCACCCGGCGCCCGGCATCCCTCTCCGCCCTCCAGGAGACTCCGTCATGAGCCACAGCCGCTCCCACTTCCCGACCCAGCTGCCCAGACGCGTCTTCCTCGCCGCCGCCGGCACCACACTCCTCGCCGCGTGCGGGAGTTCCCTCACCCCCGGAGCCACGTCGTCCGCGCGCAGCGGCGCTTCAGGGCCCGCCGCCACCACCGTCCCGACCGAGAAGATCACCCTGGTGGTCGCCGACGCGGACGACACCACCATGACGCCCGGCCTGCTGGCAGCCTTTCACGCCAAGCACCCGAACATCACCTTCAAGCGGCAGTACACCGGCTGGGACGACTACCTCAAGAGCATCAACACGACGATGTCCGCGGACAGCGCCCCGGACATCGCCCAGTTCGTCTCCGGCATGAACAACCTGGTCAAGGGACGGCTCCTGCTCGACGTCGGCGCCTACAGCACGGCGTACGGCTGGTCCGGCAAGTTCCCGGGCCTCGACCAGATCACGTTCACCGCCGACGGCCGGACCACCGGCACCGGCGCCCTGTACGGCGTCCCCGGCGGCCTGTCCTTCGAAGGCGTCTACTACAACAAGGCCAAGGTGAAGAAGCTCGGCATCACCGTGCCGCCCGCGTCCGTCGCCGAGTTGGAGGCGATGTTCGCCAAGGCCAAGGCGGCCGGCGAGACCGCGCTCGTCGCCGGGAACCTGGACGGCGGCCTCAACCACCCCTTCAACGTGCTGCTGTCGGTGTACATGAAGCCGGCCGACCGGGAAGCCTGGGCGTTCGGCCACCAGGGCGCCAAGATCACCGGCGCCGAGGCCGTCGCCGCGACCGCGACCCTCAAACGCTGGGTGGACCAGGGCTATGTGACGCCGAAGGTCAACGGCGTCAGCGACAACGACGCCACCGCCGCCTTCGCCAAGGGCACCGGCGTCTTCCGCATCAGCGGCAACTGGGCGGCCGCCGCCGTCGCCAAGGGCCTCGGCGACAACGCGGGCATGTTCAACGCGCCGCCCGCCGACAAGGGCGGCACCGCGCACACCACCGGTGCCGGCGTCTACTACTGCGTCTCCGGCAACACCAGGAACGCCGCCGCGGCCGCCGCCTTCCTCGACTTCTGCGCGAGCGCCGAGGCGGCGCCCATCATCGCCAAGTCCGGTTTCATGGCTCCCGCCGCGTCCTCCATGCCGCAGCAGAGCGGACTCCTCGGCGACGTCGGCACCAACTGGCAGGGCGTCGTGAAGGCCGCCGGCCTGGAGCCGTTCCTCCAGAACGCCTCCACCCCGACCATGCCGGACACACTCACCACGCAGCTGCAGTTGCTGGCCGGGGGCAAGGTCGGCGTGGAGAGGTTCCTGGCCAATCTGCAGTCCGACTTCGACCAGTACCACCACTGATGGCCGTCACCGCCCACCGTCCCCCACCCGCGCCCGGCAAACCCGCCGGGCCCGGGGCCGGACGGCGCCCCCCGGCCCGCCACCGGCGCCGGCGCCGCGCCACGGCCCTGCTGTACGTGCTGCCCGCCCTGCTGCCGTACACGCTGTTCGCCGTGCTGCCCGCGCTGCACACCGCCTATCTGTCCCTGTTCGACTGGGACGGTGTGACCCTGCCGTCCTTCGCCGGGATCGCCAACTACCGCAAGGTGTTCGGCGATCCGCAGCTGCGCGCCGCCGCCTGGCACGCCGGCGCGCTCATCCTGTTCTTCTCCGTGCTGCCCATCTGCGTGGGCCTGGTCTCGGCGGCGATCGTCGCCCGCCGCTCCGGCCGGCGCGGCACGGTCGCCGTCCGTACGCTGCTGTTCCTGCCGCAGGTCGTGCCGCTGGTCGCGGTCGCCATCATCTGGCGCTGGGTGTACGCCGAGGACGGCACCCTCAACCAGTTGCTGCGCGCCGTGGGTCTGGGCCGGTTCGCCGACTCGTGGCTCGGCAGCTTCACCTGGTCGCTGCCGGCCGTGGGGCTGATCGGTACCTGGGTGGTCGCCGGACTGTGCATGGTGCTGTTCCTGTCCGGCACGCAGCGCATCGACCAGGAGATCCACGAGGCCGCCCGCGTCGACGGGGCGGGCCCGGTACGGGAGTTCTGGTCCGTCACCGTGCCGCTGCTGCGGCCGGAGATCGCCGTCGCCCTGTCCATCACCGTGATCGCGGCGCTGTCCAGCTTCGACCTGATCTACATCACCACCGGCGGCGGCCCCGGCAACAGCACCGTGGTGCCGGGCGTCCTCATCTACCGTCTCGCCTTCGGCGGCGGGCAGGTGGGACTGGCCGGCGCGCTCGCGGTGGTGCTGACGGCGGTCATCTCCGTCGTCGTCCTGGTCATCAACCGGCTTGCCCGGGAGGCCCCGTGACGACCCGCACCGCGAGAGGGCTCGCCGCACCGGCCGTACTGGCGGTCTTCTGCGCCGCCGTCCTCATACCGTTCCTGTCGCTGCTACTGGCATCGGTACAGCCCGCCGGGACACCGCTGACCGGGCTGGCGCTGCCGACGCACGGCATCCACCTGGAGAACTTCACACACGCCTGGTCACGCGCCGGGTTCGGGTCGCTGCTGCGCTCCAGCACGGTGATCGCGCTCGCCGTCGTACCGGCCGCGGTGCTGTGCGCCACGCTCGCCGGGTACGCGCTGGCCACCATGGACGTCCCCGGCGGCGACAAGCTGTACGCCTACCTGCTGCTCGGCCTGTCCATCCCGACCGAGGTCACCGTCATCCCGCTCTACTACGACCTGCGGGCACTGGGGCTGACCAACACCGTTCCGGGGCTGGCGCTGGCGGAGATCGCCGCCTTCATGCCCTTCGGCGTGTTCTGGATGCGGGCCCACTTCGCGACCATGCCCCGCAGTCTGATCGAGGCGGCCCGGCTGGACGGGGCCTCGTCGTGGACGACGCTGTGGCGAGTGCTCATGCCCAGTTCCCGGCCGGCCGTCACCACGCTGGGTGTCCTGTACTTCGTGTGGAGCTGGAACCAGTTCCTGCTGCCGCTGATCCTCATCCAGGATCCCGGCAGGCGCACCGCCCCGGCCGGACTGGGCTTCTTCACCGGTCAGTTCGACGTCGACGTGCCGCTGCTGGCCGCGGCCACCCTGATCGTCGTCACCCCCGTCGTCCTCGTCTACCTGTTCTTCCAGCGGCACTTCATCAACGGCGTGCTCAGTGGCGCGCTCAAGGGCTAGGAGACCCGCAGCAGATGGCAGAACTCGACGTGGCACTGATCGGTGCGGGCGGCATCGCCCGTACCCATCTGCCCGCCTGGACCGCACTCGGCGCCCGCGTCCGCGTCTACGCCCCCGACGACCGGGCCCCCGGCCTGGCCCGCGACTTCGGCGCCACCGTCGTCGGCACGCGGGAGGCGGCGATCGCCGGGGCAAGCGTGGTGGACGTGTGCACCCCGACCCACACACACCGCGAGATCGCGCTCGCCGCGCTGGCCGCGGGCGCGCACGTGCTGTGCGAGAAGCCGCTGGCCCTCACCACCGCCGACGCCACGCTGGTCGCCGACACCGCCCAGGCCGCGGGCCTGCGCCTGTACCCCGGGCACGTGGTGCGCTTCTTCCCCGCGTACGCCCGGCTGCGCCAACGCGTCGCCGAGGGCGCGCTGGGCCGCGTGGCGGTGGCCCGCTTCACCCGCACCGGCCGCTACCCCACCTGGAGCCCCTGGTTCGCCGACCCGGCGCGCTCCGGGGGGATCCTGGTCGACCAGATGATCCACGACTTCGACATCGCCCGCTGGCTGTTCGGCGAGGTGGTCCGCGTCCACGCCCAACAGCGCGGCCACCTCACCGCCCCCGCCCCGGACGGCGCGGTGGCCTCGGGCACCGCCGTCCTCACCCACGAGTCCGGGGTGATCACCCAGGTGGTGGGCGTGTGGGCGCCGCCCCACACCCCCTTCCGCACCACCTTCCACGTCACCGGGACCCACGGCACCCTCAGCCACGACTCGCTCGCCTCCCCCGGGCTGCGGGTCACCGGCAGCGACCGGGACGCCGCCGGGGCCGACGGCATCCCCTCGGGCGACTTCGGCGAGTCCCCCTACGCCACCCAGATAACCGAGTTCGCCGCCGCCTTCACCGGGCGCGGCCCCGAGCCCCGGGTGAGCGCCCGGGACGGGGTGGCGGCCGTCCGCATCGCCGAAGCCGCCGTCACCTCCGCCCGCACCGGGCGGGCCGTGCCCCTCGAGGGGAGCCCCGCGTGAGAGTCGCCGTCCTGTCCTTCGCCCACGTCCACGCCGCGACCTACCTCAGGCTGCTGCGCGACCGCGAGGACGTGGAGCTCGTCGCCGCCGACCCCGACGCCCCACCCGGTGACCCCGACCGCGGCGCGGCCCTGGCGGCGCGGCTCGGGGTGCCGATCGCCGCCGGCTGGGACGAGGTTTTCGCCCGGCGCCTCGACGCGGCCGTCGTCACCAGCGAGAACGCCCGCCACCGTGAGCTCGTCGAACGGGCCGCCGCGGCCGGGGCTCATGTGCTGTGCGAGAAGCCGCTGGCCACCACCGAGGCCGACGCCCGCGCCATCATCGACGCCTGCGCCCGCGCCGGGGTCGGCCTGATGACCGCCTACCCGGTCCGCTTCGGTTCCGCCTTCGCCGCGCTGCGCCGCTCCGTGCGCGACGGCTCGCTCGGCCGCCTGATCAGCGTCCACGGCACCAACAACGGCCACAATCCGGCCCGTTCGAGCCCATGGTTCGGCTGCCGCGAACTCGCGGGCGGCGGATCGATCATGGACCACACGGTGCACATCGCCGACCTGCTGGACGTCCTCCTGGACGGCGAACAGGCCGCGGAGGTCTATGCCCAGGCCAACGCCGTCCTGGACGCCGACCTCGGGCTGGACGTGGAGACCGCGGGACTGGTCACCATCCGCTACCCCGGCGGCACGGTGGCCGCCATCGACTGCAGCTGGAGCCACCCCCGGGACCACCCCACCTGGGGTGGCCTGACGCTGACCTGCGTCGGCGAGCGGGCGATCGTCGAACTCGACGCCTTCCCCCGGCTGCTGGACGGCTTCGACACCACCACCGCCCGTGCCCGCTGGGAACCCGGCGGCGACGACCTGGACGCCGCGATGCTCGACGCCTTCCTCGAAACGGCCCGCACCGGCCGGCGACCGGCTCCGGACGGGCAGGCGGGGCTGCGCACACTGCGGGTGGTGCTGGCGGCGTACGAGTCGCTGCGGTCGGGTCAGCCGGTCAGGTTGCCGGCCTGAGCCGCGCAGGGCCGCCGAGAGGCCTACGCGGCCGGCAACACCGTCTGCGGTGGGCTCACGGGCCTCGGCGGCGGGGCCTTCCGTGGTCCGGCGGCGTAGAAGCCGATCGCGGCGCACAGCAGTGCCTGCAGAGCGGCGAGTGCGGCGGCCGCCTCCCAGACGAGTTCGGGAGCCCGAGGCGGAGGACCGGACTCGACGCCGTATCTGCCGCCGGGATCCACGGTCACCGTGACCGAGTCCCCGACGGCGAGGCGGGCGGCGTCGATCTGGCCGGCCAGCGTGTGGCCCGAGGAGTCCTTCACCACCGCCACGTTCCCGGTGAACTGGCCCATTCCGTCCCCGGTCGGGTGCACGGAGGCGACGACCGCCCGTTCCACGCGGCCGCGGTCGTGCAGGGCCTGCTGGTGCAGCGCGGAGCACAACGCCCACGTGGTCAGTCCGACGCAGACGGCTGCCAGGATCTCGAGTTTGCCGTAGTCCCGGTCATGCCAGTCCTCCAGGAGAATCACGAGGACGGCGACCAGGGAGAGCAGCGCGCCCACCGCGATCAGCGCCCCGAAGGACACCACCAGCGGGTTCCACCAGGCGGGGGTCTGCCCCACACCGTAGGCGATGCCCCAGACCCCCGCGGTCACCATCGCGCTCGCCGGCACGGCCAGCACCGCCCAGGTGACCCGCTTGACCCAGCTCCGCACACCTGTCACGGTCCGCCCTCCCAACAAGCCGCGCACAAGGCCCACTTCACGCCGAACGAGGACATCGTCGCACGGACCGACTTCGCGCCAGGGATGCTCCGCGTGCTGCGGCACCGGCCGCCTCGTATGCTGAGGCCTGCTCGGGACCTGACCGGGAACACGGATCTGCCCTGTACCTCCAGCCGAGGCACCGCATGATCGAACTCGCCGCCGTATTCGCCGTCGCGGGCGCCGCGAGCAATGCCATGGGGACCGCCTTCCAGCGCAAGGCGGCCGCCACCGCCGAGAGACGGGGACTGCGCCTGCTCGCGGAGCTGGTCCGTCGTCCCGCCTGGGTGATCGGCATGGCGGGAGTGATCGGCGCGGCGCTCTTCCAGAGCCTGGCCCTGGTCAACGGCCCCCTTGCCCTGGTCCAGCCCCTGTTCATCCTGGAACTCCCCTTCGCCCTCCTGATCGCCGCGCCATTGATGCACCGCCGGCTGCCGACCCGGGGCTGGTGGGGCGTGGCCGGCGTGGTCGCGGGATTGGCGCTCGTCCTCGTCTCCGCGGCCCCTCATGGAGCGGGCCACCAGGCGTCCTCGGCGCGGTGGGTCCTGGGGCTCGGACCTTGCCTGGGTGCGGCGACCGCCGCCGTCCTGCTGGCCGGGCGAGGGCGCCCGGCGGCGATGCGCGCCGCCCTCCTGGGGGCGGCGGCCGCCATCGGCAACGCCGTCACGGCCGCCCTGCTGAAGTCCGCGACGGGCACCTTCGCCGACCACGGCATCACGGCCTTCCTCACCGCCTGGCAGACCTACGGCTTCGCCCTGGCTGGAGTGAGCGCGGTGCTCCTGCTGGAGAACGCGCTGCAGGTCGGCCCGCTGGCCGCGTCCCAGCCCGCGCTGACCATCGGCGACGCGACGGTGAGTCTCGCCCTGGGCATCGTCCTGTTCGACGAGGAGATCCGCACGGGCTGGTGGCTGGCGCCCGCGGTGCTGGGCGCCCTGCTGATCGTCGCGGGCGTGCTGATGCTGGGCCGGGCGGTGCAGTCTCTCGGCGTCCTCGGCCGGTAGGACCGCAGCCGTGCACGACCGGACCCGGCAGCCGCCCGCCCGCTGCGGTCAGCGGTTGACCGAGCGCATCCCCGCCTCGTCGTACCGTTCGCCGGACGCCTGCGGGAGTTCCGCGTCGATGCGGGCCAGGTCGTCCTTGGTCAGCTCGATGTCGGCCGCGGCGGCGTTCTGCTCGAGGTAGGTGCGCCGCTTGGTGCCCGGGATCGGCACCAGGTCCTCGCCCTGCGCCAGCACCCAGGCGATGGCCAGCTGTGCCGGGGTCACGTCCTTCTCGGCGGCGATCTCCTTCACCTTCGCCGCCAGCCGCAGGTTGGCCTCCAGGTTGGTGTCCTGGAAGCGCGGGTTCTGCCGGCGCCAGTCGTTCGCGTCCAGCTCGTGCGGCGAGGTGAACCGCCCGGCGAGGAAGCCGCGGCCCAGCGGCGAGTACGGCACGAAGCCGATGCCCAGCTCCCGGCAGACGGGCAGCACCTCGGCCTCCACGTCCCGCGACCACAGCGAGTACTCGCTCTGCACAGCGGTGATCGGGTGCACGGCGTGCGCCCGCCGGATGGTGTCCGCGCTCGCCTCGCTCAGCCCGATGTACCGCACCTGGCCCGCGGCGACCAGTTCGCCCAGCGCGCCCACCGTCTCCTCGATGGGCACGTTCGGGTCGACCCGGTGCTGGTAGTACAGGTCGATGTGGTCGGTGCCCAGCCGCTGCAGGGAGCCGTGGACCGAGCTGCGGACGTGCTCGGCCGAACCGTCCTGCGGGCCGACCGTGCTGATGTCGCCGGGTACGGCGTCGTCCATCCGGTAGTTGAACTTCGTCGCGATGACGTACTCGTCACGGTGCCCCCGGACCGCCTCGCCGACGAGGGACTCGTTGGTGAGCGGCCCGTACATCTGCGCCGTGTCGAGGAAGGTGATGCCGAGGTCGAGAGCGCGCTGGATGGTCGCGATCCCTTCCGCCCGGTCGGCGGATCCGTAGAAGGCGGACATGCCCATGCATCCGAGGCCGATGGCCGATACCTGGAGGTCCCGCAGACTGCGCTTTTGCATGCCGTGTCCCAGCCTTTCCGCACGTTCGCTCAATCTCCAGTCGTGACGCTACGACCTGGAGCGCACTCGAGCGCAAGTCGGGACGGGTCAGCGCAGATGAGCGGTGTCGATGATCGTGGAGTCCGTGTCGGATCCGGTCACCATGATGTAACCGGGGTTGCCGTTGCGGTCCACGTAGCAGGTCAGCGCTCGCGTGGAGACCACGGTCTGCCGGACCGGGTGCTTGACGACCGCGTTGCGGCAGTCGGACCCCGAGGGGAGCTGCGGCTGGCCCCAGTCCGCCAGCTTGCCGTTCGTGGCGATCAGGTAGCCGCCCGAGACGTAGACGGCGTCGGTGGTCGCGTCCGCGCGTGCGGGCGGGGTGCGGGAGAAGTCGTACCCGATGGGCGCGCCCTGGCTGCTGCTCTCCAGGTGGAAGCCGCGTACCAGAGCGGTCGACACGGAGGGCGCCGCCGGGGACAAGGCGGCGTTGGCCGCGAGGCCGCCCCCTCCGACGACCGCGAGGGCGGCGACCCCTGCGATCACCGGGTGCGCGGACGTCATGGCGAGCAGTGGTCCGATCACCGGGACCGAGAACCTCAGGTGCGTGTTCTTCTGGTTGACCGTGGAGTGGTCGCCCGCGGTGATGTTCGTCGAGGGGGCGTAGCCCCGCGAGCGGTGCGAGCCCCGCTGCGGCGGAAGGTACGTGTTGTTCTGTACGTTGCCGTCGCCGACCTGGGCGCCCTTGATCCGGCTGTTCTTCGTCATCGTGCATCCTTCGGCCCGTGGAGGTCGGTCGGGCGCCTAACCGAACGTGTTGTGCTGGGTGTTGCCGTTGCCGACCTGCAGGCCCTGCGCGCCCCGTAGGTCCATCGACCCGGTCTCGACACGGGTTCCGGCGGCCTCGACGACCGCCAGCAACCGCCGCGCGCACTCCACGAGGTTCGTGTCGACGACGCCGGTGGCGACGAGGTCGTGGACCAGGTGGTCGGCCGATGCCGTCGGCTGACGTTCCAGGAGCCGGAGGTGCTGCAGCGCTTGGGGGCGGTCCGCGAGCCGTCCGGCAAGCGCGCCCCTCAACGCCTGGTAGGACTCCGCCACGGCAGCGGACGCGGCACCGCGCAAGCCCGCTGCCGCGCCGGTGACCAGGGCCTGCACCACCAAAGTCGCCGGATCCACGCGCGCACCTCCGCACTCTTTCCCCGGGATCACCCAAAGATGATCAACCGCTGTGACAACATGAGGAAGCTATCCGGCACTCGCCCACATCACCCCGCTTTGCGATGAATCGCCCGCTAGCGACCTTTTGGTTGCGGAGTGTCGATAGTGTTTGTCGTTTCTCCGCCTGGACGGAATCGCCGGCGCTGAGTGCCTGGTCGCCCGGGTCCTCGTCAACCATGCGGGCAGGCATTCCTGCGCCGACTGGGTCCGAACGCAGCTGGTGGACGTATGGACGGCCCGCACTGCGACCTGCGCTCGAGCAGAACGTGGTGGATGCCCACCCGCCCGGCCGGATCGGCACACCGCAGAAGTCGCGGAAGTCGTGTGTTTCCCGGCGTCGTTCGTCACCGAAGAGGACTGGCGTGTGAACGGCGGGGTCACCGCACGGTTTGCCGTGCCGCCTGCCTCGTGGTCGGCCCGCCCTCCTGCGCCGAGCCGCCGTACTGCCGCCGGCCAACAGCCGACGCAGCCGGTGGTCAGGACCCGAACGGCCGCGAGTGCACCCCCATCGCCCGTGCGCTGCTGAGCCACTCGACGCTCGGGTTGGAACGTCGTCACGTCCAGGGATGGGCGAATCCGCGCGCTTTGGCGAGCCGGCGGCGAACGGAGCCCCCGCGGGAGGTGCGGCGCGTCGGTGCGTGGCGATCCCGGTCGCCCGGCAGCAGGGCTCCGTCGAGCGGCACGCCGGCTCGGGTCGGCGCTCGGCGCCGTCGACGTCCCATGTCTGTCCCAGTGGCATTCCGTCTTCGCAGGTCATGGGCTTGTGACCATCCCAGTGTCCCCGGCGGGGGATGACCGGGTCCGCTCCGGGACGACCACTGCCAGCATGATCCGCGCCGGGGCTCCCGGCCACTCATCAGAGGGGGAACACCAGATGGGACAAAGGACGCTTCTGCGGGGTCTGACCCTCGCCGTGGCAGCGGTCCTGCCCCTGTGCGGGCCAGCGGTGGCACAGGCGGCACGGTCCGCCACCACCGCGGTCGCGGTCTGCGGGCACACCGGCGCACAACCCACGCTGCAGCAGGGATCGACGGGGGACTCGGCCGTCGAGGCGCAGTGCGAACTCAGCCTGGCGACGAAGCCGAGCCGGTACACGCCGATCGCGGCGGACGGCACGTTCGGGCCGGCGACGGAGACCCGCGTCAAGGAGTTCCAGAAGTGCGCCGGACTGGGCGTGGACGGAGTACTCGGCCCGCAGACGTGGGCGGCACTGAACACCTGGGCGGCACAACCGCACACCTGCGCCGCCCCGGGCACCTCCAGCACGGCGCAGCCGACCGTGTGCGGCCACGCCGACGCGCGTCCGACGCTGCGGAAAGGCGCGAACGGCATCGAGGTCAAGGAGGTGCAGTGCCGCCTGAACCTGGCCATGGAGCCGTCGCACTACCCGCCGCTGACGATCGACGGCAACTTCGGGGGCGGGACGGAGGCCCGGGTCATCGAACTGCAGCACTGCGCCGGCCTCGGTGCCGACGGCGTCGTAGGCCCGAACACCTGGGCGAAGCTGATGGACTGGTCCAGCCGCGACACGTACTGCGCTCCCCCGCGCCCCGCCGGCTACGCGATCGACGGCCTCGACACGGCCAAGTACCAGCACCCCGGCGGCGCGCCGATCGACTGGAAGGCAGTGCGGGCCTCCGGTGCCGAGTTCGCCACGGTCAAGGCGACCCGGGGCACGAACGTCACCGACGAGTACCTCGCGACCGACCTGCCGGCGGCCAGGGCGGCCGGGCTCGCCGTGGCGCCCTACCACTTCTACACGGGCAGTTCGCCCGACACCGGTGCCGCGCAGGCGGACCGGTTCATCGCCGCCGTGCGGGCGACCGGTTACACCGGGCAGCGTGCGGGCGACCTGCCGCCGATCTTGGACCTGGAACGCATGGACGACGGCAGCGGGCGCTGCCCCACCTACGGCACCGTCGACGACATCACGGCCTGGCTCGACCGGGTGGAGGCGGCCTTCGGGCGCACTCCGATCATCTACACCCAGAAGTCCTTCCTGGACGACTGCCTGGGCTCGACCACCGCGTTCGCCCGGCATCCCCTGCAACTCGCGGACTACCGGTCGTCGATCACCGACCCGCCACTGCCGAACGGCTCAACCAGCTGGGCCATGTGGCAGTACACCGACGCCGCGCTGTTCCCAGGCATCCAGGCACCGGCGACCGCGGACGTGTTCAACGGCACTCAGGCCGATCTGGACCGTCTGGCCAACCGCTGATCCCTCTCGCCAACGGAGACCACCATGATCCGCAAAACGGCGTTCGCCTCTGCCCTGTTCACCGCTTCCGCACTGCTGGCAGCGGGTGTCGCGCCTGCCTCGGCGCAGTCATCGGCCGCCGCAGTCAGCTGTTACGGAGGCGCCAGGACCCTGACGTACCACTACCAGGCGGCCGCCAAGGAGTACGGCACCTACACCACGTCCTCGCGCTGCAACGACATCAACCTGCGGCTGATCACCGACGGACCTGAAGGGGTGTTCCTGGACGCCTGTGTGGTGTTCGTCGACCACACCACCAAGTGCAACAACGACGACACCTACACCACGCACGGCACCGAGTGGGCCACCGTCGCCACCGACGTCAAGGACGGCACCCACTTCGTCCTGCGGGTGCACGCCTACGACATCTACGCCCAGAACGTCACCTTCCAGATCGCCTACTGACCTCTGCTCGTGAATCCTCTTCCGCGAAAGGACCTCCCCACCATGACCTCCTCCTTCCGTCCCATCGACCGCCGCACCATGCTGCGGGGCACGCTGGCCGCGGGTGCCGGTGTGGCGTTCGGCCAGCTGCTGTTCTCGGGTACCGCGCAGGCCTATGCGTGGTCGCGCACCCTGAACGAGGGCGACAGCGGCGCCGACGTGACCGAGCTGCAGATCAGGGTCGCCGGCTGGGCGGCGGACAGCGCCGGCCACAGCCGGGTCGGCGTCGACGGGGACTTCGGCCCCGGTACGGCGGCGGCCGTACGCCGCTTCCAGGAGGCGTACGGACTCTCCGCCGACGCCAGCGTCGGACCCAACACCCAGGCCAAGCTCAACGCCCTGGAGCAGTCGGACGGCTCCACGCTTCACTTCAACTGGAGCGAGTTCGTGAACCAGTCGGACGGCACCTTCGACGGCGGCAAGCTGAGTGCCTCGCAGGTGAAGGAGAACGTCCGCCGCTGCATGTACAAGCTGGAGGCGCTGCGCAAGAAGCTGGGAGACAAGCCGATCACGGTCAACTCCGGCTTCCGCAGCATCGCGCACAACCACGAGATCGGCGGCGCCAGCGACAGCATGCACCTGTACGGCACGGCGGCCGACCTGGACGTGCCCGGCGTGGCCAACAAGACCGTCTACCAGAAGGCGGAGACCTGCGGGTTCTCCGGGCTGGAGAAGTACACAGTCGACCACCAGCATGTCGACAGCAGGGCCGACCTGGGCAAGGACTGGTGGTGGGAGAGCGGCACGATCTGACGCCGCCCCGGGGAGCCGGGGCCTTCGGGTACCGCGGGGGCAGTACCCGAAGGCTCCGGGCCTCAACTCTGCGGAGCGTCCTTGAGCGCCGCCTGGCAGGAGGGCCAGTCGTGGAAGTCGTGCCGGACGCTCCACAGCCGGTGGGCCGCCCTGATGTTCCAGTCCGGGTCGAACGCCCGCAGCGGTGTGCCGCCGAGCTCGCGCAAGCGAGCGTCGGAGATCTGGAAGACGCCCCAGTTGCGACTGCCGTTGGTATTGGGCAACACGTACAGGGGATCGAGGAACGACGCGCAGCGGGCGATGGCCACGGCTGTGCCGGGATCCTCGACGAACACCTCACGGATCCGCTGCGCCACCTTGGCCGGCGACCAGGTGACCATGCTCGCCTTCTGCGCGACCAGCGCCTTCTTGGTGTCCTCGTCGACCACTCCTCTTGCCGTCACACCCGCCAGCACCTGGAACGCGGTCACTCTGCGCAGGGTCTCGGGTCCGAAATCCCCGTCGACGGCGAGCCTGCCCTTGGCCCGCACCAACAGGGTCTGGACCTCGCGCACGCACTCGTCGTGCTCCCCCATGCTCACCGTTGCGCAGGCCGGGGAGTTCAGCACCTTGTCCCCGGCCGCCGGAGAGTCGTCGGCGGGGCTCGCGGAGGGCAGCCACACGAAGCCGGCCAGCACCGTCGCCGCGACCACGGCGCCCAGGACCGCGACCCTCGACGCCCGCTTCTCGGCGAACCGGGACCGTCGCGGCACCTCGCCCCTGTCGGGGCCGGTCTCCGGCGGGGTGGTGCCGTCCGGTACAGGACTCGTCCGCGCACTCTCCTCGACGGAGACTTCCGGCGCGTCCCGGTCGCTGTCCGCCAGTGCCCACAGCCGGTGCAGTTCCCGGAGTTCCTCCGCACTCGCGCCGCAGACCTTGGCGAAAGAGTGCACCACCCGGTAGTCGGTCGGGACGCTGAGGCCGGAGCAGTAGCGGTGCAGACTGGAACCGCTGACGCCCGCCTCCTTGCCGAGACGGTCATAGCCCCGGCCGCTGCGGTCCTTCAGCATTCGAAGGTGAGCGGCGAAATTCCCGGTTCGCGGAGAGGCAGCCACAGCTCCACCCTTGTTCAAGCCCCTACTGACGGGTAGAAGTTACACCGCAAGAGTGGAGTGGCGTGCCTTTCGCCGACACCTTCGATCCGGCTACTGGTAGGTGACGGTGATCGGGCCGTGGACGGTGTGACGGGGAAGGGTCATCGTGAGTGTCCCGGTGGCGCTGTCCCAGCGCCAGTCCCGCGGGGTGAGCCGGACACCGGTGGCCGTCACCTTGGTGGGAGCGTGCGCCGTTCCCGGAAGGGACAGGGTCCACTGGCGGCTTTGCACCTGGCCGGGGAAGACGCCCCGGGCCGGCCCGATCGACACGGTGTGCCGCGAGCCGTCGCGCTCGTACCGGACGGTCGTCGTGGCGCTGTGCCGCTGCCGTGCGGTGGTCCCGTCGTCCTCGTACAGACGATAGGAGCCCGAGGCTCCGGAGGCGATGGTCAGGGTGACGTCGGTGAGCGGGTTTCGGTCGTCGTCCGTGACGTCATGGGTGCGGGTGGGCAGGATGCCGCCGGCCTTGAGGAAGACCGGCATGGTGTCCAGGCCGGTGGTGACGTCCTGCGTGGTGCCGCCCTGATAGGTCCGGCCGGTGAAGTAGTCCGTCCACTGACCCGGCGGGAACCACACCGTCGTGGTCGCACTGGTCCCCGGCGACGTCACCGGGGCTACCAGGACGTCGGAGCCGTAGAAGTACTCGCTTCCGGCCCTCTCGTACGCCTGCGCCTCGTCCGGATACTCCAGATAGGTCGGACGGACGATCGGCACGCCGGTCCGGTTCGCCTCTTCGGCCAGCGAGTACGTGTACGGCACCAGGTTCTCGCGGAGGTTGAGGAACCTGTCGGCCGAATCCCGCGCCTGGGTGCCGTACTGCCAGGGCAGCCGGTCGCTGTGGTTGCTGTGCAGCCGGTCGATCGGCTGGAAGGCGCCGAACTGCACCCAGCGCGCGTAGAGATTGTCGGGGAGTTTGTGGGTGGCGCGGGTCTGCCCGCCGTCGGTGTACGTCTCCGAACCGGGCAGTCCCGTCGTGTCGTTGTGGCCGCCGATGTCATGGGTGATGGCCGTCATCCCGGTCGCAGCGGACTCCCCCGGGGTGTAGCCGACCTCCAGTCTCAGCGTGCCCCAGGTGGAGGCGGTGTCGCCGGTGAAGTGCACGGTGGTGCGCTTGTCCGCCCACGGTCCGGTCGGAAGTGCCTGCTGTCCGCTGTAACCGCCGGCCTGGAGCGAGCCGTAGGCGCGGGAGAGGACGAACCCCCTGTCGCCGTTCCGGCCGGTGAGGGTGGCGTACTGCTGGTTGATCCACGCGTCCGGTGTGACGCCCCGCAGTGACGACTGGGAGGAGTCGCAGCACCAGTCGAGCCACCAGAAGTCGTTGCCCTGCTCGTCCATGGTCCGGTGCAGGTCCATGTAGGCCTTGAGCTGGTCGGGGTCGCCGAAGTCGAAGGTGTAGCAGGTGCCGTCGACCGAGGCGGACGGGGCGCAACCGCCCTTCGTCAGCCTCCCCTTCGCCGTGGCCTGCGCCTGGGCGAACTGGGGGTCGGAGGCGAGGATGCTCGGGTGCACGTTGAGAGTGTTGTGCAGGCCCTGTCGGGCCGACCAGTCGAAGAAGGCCTTCGGGTCGGGGAAGCGGCCGGGGTCCATCTCCCAACCGCTCCAGTCGTTGACGGCCTTGAAGTCGGTGTCGGTCACCAGCACGTCCAGGGGGACGTGCTCGGACCGGGCGGCGGGCAGGATCCTGTCCTGGTAGTCCGCCGCGGTGCGGTCGATGTACTCCGAGTACCACACGCCGTACGCCCACCGCGGCAGCAGTTGCGGCGGTCCGGTCAGGGTGGCCAGGTCCGTGAGTGCCTGCCTGTAGTCGTGGCCGTAGCCGAGGACGTAGCCGTCCTGGTAGGGCGTTCCGCTGTGGGAGGGCCGGGGGGTGACCGTCTTCGACGTGGTGTCGTAGAGCGCCGACGTGGTGTCGTCCAGCAGGTACCAGCCGTCCCGGTGGAGCAGGCCGGGGGTGGTGACCGGCGCGCTGTTGTCACCGTTGACGCCGTCCAGGCCCCGGCGGTAGCCACCGAGCGCAAGGTGCGGCGCGGGAGCGGCCTGCTCCGGGGCGGCCAGGGAGACGGTGTCGAGGTTGATGTGGCAGCTCGCCTCCTCGGGACAGCCGAGGGTGACGTCGTCCTCGCCCGCCTTCAGGGCGAGGGGTACGGAGGCTGTCCTCCAGGTGTCCCAGTCCGCTGTCGGTGGCAGCGTCAGGGCGCCGGTGGCGGTGCCGGAGGAGACGAAGGCCGTACGCGTCTGGTGGAGGCCGTCGCTGCCGGTGCCGTTGGCGTAGCGGACGCGCAGGGTGTAGGTGCCGTCGGCCGGAACGCCGACCACGTGTGTGGTCAGGCCCGACCCTTTGTCGAGTTCGGCGACGAAGCCGTTGCCCGCGTATCCCTTGTGGTCGGTGGCGCTGACCGCACCGCCGACGGTCCTCCCGGATTCCGCCTCGCAGCTCGTGCCGAGCAGACAGTCGGGGATCACGGTGCCGTCGACCGGCGGGTAGGGGTCACCGGGGTGAACCAGGGCGATGCTGTCGACGTTGACATCGCCGCTGTCCGAGGCGGTATGGGTCAGGGCGATGGTGTGGTGGCCCGCGGTGAGGTCGAGGTTCGCGCTGGCCAGACTCCAGGTGTCCCAGTCGGCCGTGGTCGGCAGCGTTACCGTCCGGGGGGCGCCGCCGTCCACCGAGAGACTCAGCGTGCGGGTGCGTGTCTCGCCGTCGGCACCGCGGGCGTTGGCGTAGCGCAGGGCCAGCTGGTAGGCGCCGACGGCTTTGACATCGATGTCAGCGGATGCCGAGCTGCCGGTGGCCTCGAATCCGGCGGCGAAGCCGGTGCCGGTGTGGCCGGCATGGTCGGAGGCGACGGACAGCCCGTTCAGCTGCAGGTTCTCCGCCTCGCACAGCGCGCCGACCTCGCAGGTCAGCCGTTGCCACGGGGTGGCGGTCACCCGAGCACCGCCCGCTGAGAGGTGCAGCGAGAGGTTGCGGGCGTCGAACGGTCCCGAACCGACCCGGTAGCGCAGGGCCAGCCCACTCGTCCGGATGGTCAACCAGCCGCCGGACGTCGTGGCCGTGTAGGCGGCCGGCGCGAAACCGCCGCGGCCGACCGCGTTGAAGGTCGGGGCATCCGTGAACTGTCCGTCGCCGGCGTACTCGGTGCGGATCAGCGTCGGCGAGAGGATCTCGAAGCGCGCGTTGCCCGACGTGACGGTGGGAACACGGTGAGCGTGGGTGCCGCCGACCGACGCCGGCCCGGCACCCGTCAACGTCAGGGCAGCAGCGACCGCCAGGGCCGCGACCGTGCCAACCTGTCGGCGTACGGATCTGAGCCGTCGCCTCTTCGACGCGTCTGCTGTCATGGCAACTCCGTTCTCCTGCTTGCCGGATGACGGTCCGAGTGGCGCGAGGGTATGCCTGGGGCAGCGGTACCGGTAAGGGGTCGTACAACGTTGTCGGCCGACTCTCGTCCCGGGAATCGGGCCACGGCGGCAGGCAGCCGCCGGGCTGGAATCACCGCTCCCGGATGTCACGACAGGGACCCGTTCACCAGCCGTTCGTCATCCTTCACCGACCTCTTCCCTCTTCGGCGAAGACGCCGTTTGTGCTATCCAAGAGGTGTGCGGTGAGGGATCTCGGGGCTCGATCGCACGAACTCGGGAATGCATCTTCGGCGTGCGCCGGAGTCAGCGAGCTGAGTGAGCTGCATGGACCCCACATCGCCCCCTTCGCCTGATTCGCCGTTCGACATGGTCAGCGGCGCCCTGGCGGATTTCATCCCCCGCACCGGGACCACGGCGGCCACGGGTCCTGCCGCTGCGCCGGGCGACCGTCCTGCCCCGGAGGACACCGCCGCCGACCGGAAAGCCGGAGGTCAGGAGCAGATCCTCGCGGTCGTCAACCTCGACGCGAACCTGACGATCACCAGCTGCAACCTGGACGCGGCCCCTTTCGCCGGGGTGACGGCGGTGCCCGGCACCAGTTTCGCCACACTGCTGCCCCCCGAGGACGTACCCACCGTCACGCAGCGGCTGCGGAACGCCATCGAGACGCAGGAGGCGCACGTGGCGCGGGTCCAGCGGCTGCGGCGGGACGACGGGACCGAGCTGGTGGTCTCGATGAGCATCCTGCCTGCCGCGGCACCGCAGGGAGGCCTCACGGTCTCCCTGATCGCCATGGCCCGCCGACTGCACCTGTACGCTTCCGCGACCGCCATCGGGACGTCGCTGGACATCGGCGAGACCGCACAGTCCCTGGCCCAGTCGCTGCTGGCCTGGGGTGACGTGGCCGCCGTCGACTTCGATTTCGCCGTGTGGACGGGCGAGGCCGTCACCCGGCAGGCGCACGACCGCATCCGGCTGCGGCGGGCGGCCCTGGCACCGGACCGGGCCTGGCCCGAGGGATATCTGACGCGCGGCGACAACCTTCCCCGGGAAGCGAGCCGTCTGCTGGTCGGCGCGGTCACCCGCGACGACGTGCCGCAGGCCATCGTCATTCCCGACCGCGCGGCGATCGAGCGGGTGCTCGGCGATCCCCGGCTGGTGCGCGCCCTGGTGCCGGGCGACCTGCCGGCGAGCGTGGTCTGCATACCGCTGGTCGTCAAAGGCCCCGACGGCACACCTGGACCCATCGTGCTGGGCGTGGCGGAGGTCTGGCGACGGCCGGAGCACCCCTTCCGCGACAGCGAACTGCTCGACCTGCAGGAACTCGTCGCCAAGACCGCCCGGCACGTGGACCTGGCCCGCCAGCACCAGCGCGAGCACGCCCAGGTCCTGGCCTTGCAGCGCCGGCTGCTGCCGCGGGCCGGCAGCGACACCATCGAGGTCGCCAGCGTCTACCAGCCCACCACCCCCGACAGCGCGGGTGTCGGCGGCGACTGGGTGAACAGCTTCCCACTGCCGGGCGACCGCACCGCACTGGTCGTCGGCGACGTCGTGGGGCACGGCCTGGGGGCCGCGGCGGCCATGGGTCAGCTCAGCATGGAGGCCCGCGCGCTGCTGTCGGCCGGGCTGGGCCCCGACGAGGTCCTGGAGCGTCTCGACGAGACGGTCACCCTCCTGGACGACGCGGACGCGGGCTTCGCAGCCGGCTACAGCGCTCTGGGATCGACGTGCTGCATCGCGGTCTACGACCCGGTCGACCACCAGGTCATGATGTCCAACGCGGGACACCTGCCACCGGTCCTCGTCCGTCCGGACGGGTCCGCCACGACCATCACGGCACAGCCCCACCCGGGCCTGGGCGCCGAGTTCGCCGTGCGCGAGCCCTTCGACGTGTACGCGTTCGCCGCGCCACCCGGATCGCTGCTCGCCCTGTACACCGACGGTCTGGTGGAGGATCCGACGACCTCCATCGACGAGGGCATCGGCCGCCTGAAGGACGCGGTCCGTGAGGTGCACCCCTGGGACGATCTGCAGCAGGCCGCCCGTCGTGTGGTGGCGGAGCTGGCCCCGCGGGGGCGCCTGCGCGACGACGTGACCCTGCTGCTCGCCCGGATGACCGGCCGCCGCAGCCGGGACACCGCGACCTGGCGCCTCCCCGCCCACGAGGACACCGCCGCCCGCGCCCGCGATCTGGCCGCCTCACTCCTGCGACGCTGGCAGACCACCGACCAGGCCCAGGACAGCGCGCTGCTGGTGATCAGCGAACTGGTCACCAACGCCGTGCGCTTCGGCACCGGCCCGATCACGGTGCGGCTGGTACTGGCCGGCAACCACCTGACCTGCGAGGTCGGCGACACCGGCAACGGCCGGCCCCGCCTGCGCCGCTCCGAGTTGCTCGCCGACAGCGGGCGCGGCCTGCACGTCGTCCACAAGCTCACCACGCGCTGGGGCGTACGGTGGGCGGGCACCGGCAAGGCGGTCTGGGCCGAACTGGACGTGTAGCCGCCGGAGGTCAGAGCCACTCCCCCTCCACGGCCGTGGCCGTCAGCCCGGGGGCGGCCGCGTACAGCACCGTGCGGCTGCCGGTCTTCTGGCCGGCGTCGTACGCGCGCCGCAGTATGTCGAGCACGGCCGCGCCGCCGCGGTTGCCGGTGGTGTAGCCGGCCCGGCTGTAGGCCAGAAGTCCCGTCGGCCAGCCGTCGGGCATCGTCTGTTCCATGTACTCCAGGACCCGGGTGCCACCGGGATGGGCGAGCAGCAGATCCGGGTGCCACGGATGCTTGTCGTCCTGGTGGCGCTCGTGCAGCCACGTCCACATCGCGGTGACCGTCTCCTGCACGGCGCGCGGTCCGCGGCGGTCCATGACGAAGTGGGTCCCGTCGGCCCGGGTGTCCAGCCGGTGCAGGTCCGTGGTTCCGGGGAGGGTGTGGTGCCAGGCCGCGTCCAGGCGCAGGATCGATTCTTCCCGTGGGCGTCCGGTGACCACCGTGGCAACGGCGGTGTCCGCGAACAGCAGCCGGACGATGAGGGATTCCAGCGTGTCGTCCGCGGGCTGGTAGGTGGTGCTGAGGGCCTCTGATATCACCACCAGCACTGCCCGGTCGGGATCCGTCGCGACCAGATCGGCCGCCAGCGCGAGCGACCGGGTCCCGGCGATGCAGGCCCACTGGGTGGCCGGCAGCAGCAGTACGTCCCTCCGCAGTTGGAGCGAGTTGAGCAACGACAGGTCCAGCCCTGGCAGGGCGGGGGTGGTGGAGTGACTGGTGATCAGGCAGTCGACGTCGGCGGCGTCGAGCCCGGCGGTCTCCAGGGCGCCGCGGGCCGCCCGCTCCCCGTACTCCTGCACCGCCGCCCACGCCGGCGCCGTGCGTTCCTGGATGGTCTGCGGCGCGGGTATCGCCTCGAGCGCCGCGATCGCCCGGTTCACGTCCCGGTCGCTGAACCCGCCGCGCGCCAGTGCGTCACGGGCGGGCGCGATGCCCGGCGTTCGCAGACCACTTCCGCTGCCCGGGGCGACGGCGGCCTCCAGCGGCAGCATCCACCCGCGGGTGTTGATCCCCGTGCTCGCGGCGATGCCGTCGATCCTCGGCAGCCAGGGCGCCCGCGGGTGCCGGCTGCGCACCTCCGCAAGGATCTGACCGGTCTCCACGGCATGTTCGCCGTGCACCACGGCTGGAGGACACAGGTAGGCGCTCACAACACGCCCCTTTCTCCGCGGACTCTGGTGGCGTCACATGGCCGAAGCCTGCCTGATGGACAACCTGGGGCCAAAGCGCCGTAGGGGCACTCTACTTCGCGCCACTCTCCAGTTGGCCGAAATAAGACGAATTCCACGAGTGGGGCACGGATTGTACATTTGCCCGTTTCCGTCCAGGTGGCGGTTCGTCAGAACCAGGCGCGAGAACGGCGACGGCTCCCATCCGCCATGCGGAGTGGGAGCCGTGGGCCGGACGCGTATGTCGCCGGTGCGTCAGGCGTGACGGTGCGAGTGCCGGTTTCCGGTGACCACGCGGTAGAGGGCCAGCAGGATCAGGGAACCCACGATCGCGGCGATCCAGGTGGAGAGGTGGAAGAAGCCGTCGATGGAGTCGACACCGAAGATCACCTTGCCGAGCCAGCCGCCGAGCAGGCCGCCCGCGATGCCGATGAGCATGGTGATGATGACGCCGCCGGGATCCTTGCCCGGCATCAGCGCCTTGGCGATGGCTCCGGCGAGCAGGCCGATGAGGATCCACGCGATGATGCCCATAGTCCGTCTCCACTCCGTCCTGTAAAGGTTGTGTCAGCTCTTCGTGTGCACCGTCGGTGCGCGGACAAACATCTCGTCCACATCACGGCTCCTCAGCGCTCGGCGGACTCCAGGCGCCGCAACCACCAACTGGCCGTCACGAGCAGCCCGGTGAAGACCGCCAGGAGCAGCAGGGACGTCCACATGGGCCGGCTGCCGGGAGAGACCCAGCCGGTCCAGGCGCTCGAAGCCGCCCACAGCGCCACGCCGGCCGCGTACAGGGCCCGCATCCGTCGCAGTTGCCGCGCGACCGGCCAGGGGGCCAGGGATTCAGTGTGCATCGCCATGCGGCGGCCAGTACCCCGACCGACCCGTCCTGCACCTCACGTCTCATCCAGCGGCCCAGCGCCGCACCGGCAGGGCTGACCAGACGCGTTGGGGGTAACCGAACCGACAGCGAGGGACAAAAGCCCCCGAGGGAAGGAGCCTCATGCCCGGCATGATGGAACGCATCAAACAGGTCACCAGGAGCCCTCAGGGCCGACGCGCGATCGAACAGGCGCGGCGGGCCGCCGCCGATCCGCGACGCCGAGCCCAGGCCCAGCGGCTGCTGGGCAAGCTGCGTGGTCACCGCTGACCAGGGCCGCCGCCCGGCACAGTGCCGCCCTCCGAGGAAAGGGGATGACCACGGTGAAAGGTTCGTCGCTCCGAGCAGTGGGCTGGGCCCGCTCCCTGCCGCTGCACAGCGAAGTCAAGACAGCCAGGGACTGGGCCCGTGACCATCTCAGGTCCCTGGGATGGACGGCCACCGCTCCGGAAACGGTGGACGCCGTGCTGCTGACCGTCTCCGAGTTGGTCACCAACGCGCACGTCCACGCGCACAGCGGCGCCCAGTTGGTGATGACCTGGGACGAACAGTGCCTGCACATCAGCGTCCACGACGGATCGAGCGATCCGCCGACCCCCCGGGGCGCCAGCACGGAACGCGTCGGCGGACGCGGCATGTTCCTCGTGGACGCCCTGGCGGACGAGTGGGAGTTCCGGCCCTGCCGCCACGGCAAGTCGGTCGTCGCCTGCTTCCACTCGCCCGCCTGATTCCTTACCGGCCGGCGCCGAGCCGTACCACGAACACGTCCCCGACACCGTTGGTGTCGCCCGGTACCCAGTCGGTCGCGAAGGACTGGAACGCCGCGGTGCGTGCGTGTGCGTCGAAGACCATGGCGTTCATGCCGCTCGCGTCGGTCAGGAGGGTCCGTGTGCGGCCCGTCCGCAACTGCCGTAGGTACAGATGGATGTCGGAGGACACGGCGTAAGCACCGGTGCGGCCCACGAACCCGAATGCGCGTGTGGGCGCGGTCGGGTCGCCCGGGGCGTCCACGGTGCGGGTCCGGTCTCTCACCAGGTCACGCAGGTAACCTCCGACGTGCCGGGCGCCCGGAACCATCTTGTCCGACGGGGAGTTGAACAGGACGTATCGGCCGCTGGGGTCGATGCCGACGAGCTTGGAGGGCGTCGCGACGAGGCCGCTGCCGTCGTAGGTGACATCGACCCGCTCGGCTCGCCCGGTGAAGCGTCGCCACGCGAAGACGTACCCGATGGGCGGCCCGGACACGTGGGGCACGTCCGTGGTGTAGGCGACCGCGCTGCCGTCCGGGGTGATGTGCGGTCCGAAGGCCTCGCGGTCGCCGTCCGGGCCCGGCGGGGCACTCACCCGCCGGGTCGTGCCGGTCTTCAGGTCACGTACGTAGACGCGCACGTCGCCGTGCAGGCCCAGTGGGAACCAGGGCACGGCGCCGGCCACGAAGGCGACGTACCGTCCGTCGGCGCTGATCGACGGGTCGCGCGAGACGATGCCGAAGCCCTGTTCGAGGTCCCGGTCGACCTTCGTGGTGCGGCCGGTGCGCAGGTCGCGGACGTAGACGTCGGACTGGCGTCCGGGCGGTCCGCTGTGCGCCGGCACCGGGTAGGTCCACTCCGCCGTGAACGCCACATGGCGGCCGTCGGCACTGAGGGAGGGCTGGTAGGCCTCGGCGTCGGCCGGGGCGCCCGCGCTCTGGGCGGTGACGCGCACGATGCGGCCGGTGCGGAGGTCCTTGACGAAGACGTCGCGCCGGCCGTTGGTGTCGCCCGGGACGAGATCGGTCGCGATGGACTCGAAGGCGACGTAGCGGCCGTCGGCGCTCACCGAGGGGGCAAGCGAATCGCCGTCACCCTGGGTTCCGTCGGCTGCGACGCTGACGCGTTCGACGGGCGCCACCGGCGCGGCGGCCTGCGTGTCCGGCGCCGTCGCCAGGGCCAGTAACATCACCAGCACGGCGCAGCCCGCCCCGCGCACGGCTCTGGTGGTCGTGAACATGTTTCCCCCCGAGAAACCGTCTTCCCCCGGCCCCACGCCGAGGGCACCTCGGCATGCAAGCGCATTCTGCGGCCCATCGCAATCCGCCCGTGGATGTACAACTCGGGCCCGAGATCGACCGTCCGCGCATCACTCCGCACCGTTCTCCCGGCGTGTTCGCATGTGGTGACGAGTCGTCAGCAGCCCGACATTCGGGCTGCTTTCATGCCGCACAGCCGTCTCGACTGTGTACTCCCGCACCATTGTGTGGCGCCTTGTGCGGCCCTACTGTTCGACTTTGCCTGAGTCTGTTTGATGCTGATCGCTCAGGCGGTATGGAGGCCGCAGTGCGGAGTAATCAGATCGGTTCAACAGCTGCGAGACCCGGCCGCGGACGGTGGTGGAGGGCGGCTTTGGCGACGGCCGCGACCATCGCCATGGCCGCGGGGATGACCTCGCCCGCCGTGGCGGCGCAGGACAGCGGCGGAAACGTCCCCGCCGCGAAGCCCGCCGCAAGTCCGGGGACCCACACGGTGAGCTTCGACGGCTACTCGTTCCTCGTCGACGGCACGCGCACCTACCTGTGGTCCGGCGAGTTCCACTACTTCCGGCTCCCGAGTCCGGACCTGTGGCGCGACATCTTCCAGAAGATGAAGGCCGCCGGGTTCAACTCGACCTCGTTGTACTTCGACTGGGGCTACCACTCCCCCAAGCCGGGCGTGTACGACTTCAGCGGGGTGCGGGACGTCGACAAGCTGCTCGACATGGCGCAGCAGGCCGGGCTCTACGTCATCGCGCGTCCGGCGCCGTACATCAACGCCGAGGTCGACAGCGGCGGTCTGCCCGGCTGGCTCACCACCAAGGCCGGACACAACCGCAGTGACGACCCGCAGTTCCTGAAGTACGCGGACGAATGGCTGACGCAGATCGACCGGATCCTCGCCCGTCACCAGCTGACCAACGGCACCGGGTCGGTCATCGCCTACCAGGTCGAGAACGAGTACTACAACGGCTCGGCCGCCGGCCGCTCCTACATGAAGCACCTCGAGGACAAGGCCCGTGCCGACGGCATCACCGTGCCGCTGACCGGCAACAACAACGGCACCTTCAACTCCGGTACCGGCGCCCTGGACGTCGACGGCCCGGACTCCTACCCGCAGGGATTCGACTGCTCCAACCCCACGAAGTGGAACGGCGTCCCCGACATCAGCTACGACCACCCTGCCGGCAAGCCGCTGTACTCCCCGGAGTTCCAGGGCGGCGCCTTCGACCCCTGGGGCGGCCCCGGCTACGACAAGTGCGCCCAGCTGATCAACGACCAGTTCGCCAACGTGTTCTACAAGCAGAACATAGCCGTCGGCGCCACCGCACAGAGCTTCTACATGACCTACGGCGGCACCAACTGGGGCTGGCTGGGCATGCCGGAGAACTACACGTCCTACGACTACGGAGCTGCGATCCGTGAGAACCGCCAGCTCGATCCGAAGTACTACGAGGACAAGCTGATCGGGTACTTCACCCAGTCGGTCGCGCCGCTGACGAAGACCGAGGCGATCAGAACGACGCCGCCGGACAACTCCGCGGTCGTGGACACCGCCCGGATGAACCCCGACACCAAGACGCAGTTCCATGTGCTGCGGCACGGCAACTCCACGTCCACGTCGGTCGACAAGACGCACATCTCGCTGGACTTCAACGCCCAGCCGGCCGGGGACACCACGTACACCTGGGACGACCCCGACTCCGCGTTGCAGTACACCGGTTCGTGGTCGCACGTGGCCAACCAGAGCTACACCGGGGGCGACTACAAGCACACGGAGTCGTTCTCGAACAAGGCCGGTGACTCGGTCACCGTTCCCTTCGACGGCACCGCCGTCCGCTGGATCGGGTCGAAGACGGACAACCACGGCTACGCCGACGTCTACCTCGACGGCACCAAGGTGGCCACGGTCGACGACTCGGGCGGTGAGAGCCAGGCGGTGGTCTTCCAGAAGACCGGCCTGCCCGCCGGGTCGCACACCCTGAAGATCGTCGTCGACGGGAACCACAGCTCGGCCTCCACGGACAACTACGTGGCCATCGACGCCATCGACGTGCCGACGGGCACCGCCGCCGCCCAGCCGACCTACCCGGTCGTACCGCAGCAGCCGGGCACCGCGATCACCCTCGACGGACGCGACTCCCACGTCATCGTCGCCGACTACCGCCTCGGCGAGGCGCAGTTGCAGTACTCGACCTCGGAGATCATGACCAACGCGGCCATCGGGAACCGGGAGGTCGCCGTGCTCTACGGCGATCCGGGCAGTGACGGCGAGACCGTGCTGCGGTACTCCTCCAAGCCCACCGTGACCAGCAGCGGCGGCGCTGTCACGACCACCTGGGACGAGGCCACCGGCGACCTGCGACTGAACTACACGCACAAGGGCCTGATCCGCGTCAGTGTCAGCGGCGCCGGCAAGCCCCCGCTGCTGCTGCTCGTCGGCGACAAGGCCACGGCCAAGACCTTCTGGCGTCAGGACACGGCGACCGGCCCGGTACTCGTGCGCGGCACCCACCTGCTGCGGACGGCCACCAGCCTCAAGGGCGGTCACACCCTGGCGCTCACCGGTGACAACGCCGACGACAAGAACATCGAGGTGTTCAGCTCCGCCGACCACGTCACCTGGAACGGCAGGTCGTTGAAGACCCGGGCCGGCGACACGGGCGGTCTCACCGGCACCATCCCCGTGGCCGCCGCGGTCCACCTGCCCGCCCTGACGGACTGGAAGCACGCCGAGGAGTCCCCCGAGGCGGCCGCCGCCTTCGACGACTCCACCTGGCAGGTGGCCGACAAGGCGACCACCAACAGCGTCTCCGGCGTCAACTCCCTGCCCGTCCTCTATGCCGACGACTACGGCTTCCACACCGGCAACACCTGGTACCGGGGCCGCTTCCACGCCACCGGCAAGGAGACCGGCATCCACCTGGTCTCCGACTCCGGCGGAGGCGCCCAGGCGTTCTCCGCCTGGCTCAACGGCACCTTCCTCGGCAGCTCCACCACGGGCAGCGCCGACTTCACCTTCCCGGCCGGCGCGGTGAAGAAGACGGGCGACAACGTCCTGTCCGTGCTCACCGTGAACATGGGACACGAGGAGGACTACAACTCGACCAACGGCAACAAGACCGCGCGCGGCCTGACCAGTGCCTCCCTCGTGGGCGCTCCGCTGACCTCCGTCACCTGGCGGGTCCAGGGCGTACGCGGCGGTGAGAACCTGCAGGACACGGTCCGCGGCCCGCTCTCGACGGGCGGCCTCTACGGCGAGCGGGCCGGCTGGTCCCTGCCGGGCTACCCGGACGGCAAGTGGAACCGGGTGTCCCTGCCGACGACCGACACCCGTCCCGGGGTCTCCTGGTACCGGACGGACGTCCATCTGGACCTGCCGCACGGACAGGACACCTCGCTCGGGCTGACGTTCACCGACGACCCGTCGCGCAAGTACCGCGCGACGATCTTCGTGAACGGCTGGCAGGTCGGCAATTACGTCAACTACCTCGGCCCGCAGCACACCTTCCCCGTGCCCAACGGCATTCTGGACCCAGACGGCCGCAACAGCGTCGCCATCGCCGTGTGGAACCTGGACGGCAGCACCGGCGGACTGGGCAAGGTCTCGCTGACCGACTACGGCAGCTACGCCTCCTCCCTGCGGGTGACGCAGAACGACAGCCCGCGTTACGACCCGAAGAAGTACGCGATGCCGAAGCGTCCCGGAGCGGATGTCACCCTGTCCGTTCCCGACACCGCCCATCCGGCCCAGGCCTTCACCGCCGAGGCGACGGTGCGGGTGCCGAAGGACCGTCCGTCCGCGTCCGGGCTGACGGCCTCCCTCTCCGCGCCCGACGGCTGGAGCGTGAGCGCCACGGGTCCCACGGCGGTCAAGCGGGTACGACCCGGCGGAACGGCCACCTTCACCTGGAAGGTCCAGCCGCCGACCGGGACCCTGCCCTCCGCCTCGGCGCTCACCGCCACGGTGGACTACCGGCAGGACGGACGGCGGGCCACGGTCCATGACGAGCGCATCGTCGGGGGCATCCCACCCGCCCCGCCGGCCGGCAAGAGCGCGGTGAGCGACCTGCCGTTCCTGTCGTCCACCAACGGCTGGGGTCCCGTGGAGCGCGACACCAGCGTCGGCGAGCAGGCGGCCGGGGACGGCCGTCCGATCACCATCGCCGGGGTCGGCTACAAGAAGGGCCTGGGCACCAACTCGGTCAGCGACGTCGAGATCTATCTCGCCGGACACTGCTCCCGCCTGACGACGGACGTCGGTGTCGACGACGAGACGGGCGGCGCGGGTACGGTGACGTTCTCCGTGATCGCCGACGGCAAGACCCTGGTGACCACGCCGACGATCCATGGCAAGCAGGCCGCGGTGCCGATCGACGTCGACGTCAGCGGCACCCAGGTGGTCGACCTCCGGGTCGGCGACGCCGGGGACGGAAACGGCAGCGACCACGGTGACTGGGCGATGCCGACCCTGACGTGTGACTAGCACGGGGCCGCTTCCCGGGCGATTGTCCGGGAAGCGGCCCCCCTTTTTCTTGCGAGCTACTGCCTCACTGGCCGAAGCCGTAGGCGAACAGGTGGTCGGATCCCGTCGCCCCCGTCACCGGCAGCGTGACCGAGGCGACCTGCTTGGACGCGTCCAGCGGGACCTTCGTGGCGAAGACGTAGGTCTTGACGCCGTCCCGGCCTCCGCTGGCCGTGTTGCGGTAGCTGGTCGTGACGGCCGTCGTGTCCCCCGCGATCGGCTTGCCGGAGCCGCCGTTCAGCGTCCAGTCCGAGAACCCGACCGTCGCCTTCGCGGTGGTGCCGTCGGTGTAGGTGACGGTCACCGTGCCGGAGACGCCGTCGCTGGACGCGTTGGTCGCCGCGCCCAGCAGGCCCAGCGACGCGCCCGAGGTGCCGGCGGGCATCGGGATGGTCTGGCCGGCCATCTCCAGGTTGTCCAGCTGACCGGACGTCACCGTCGGCCAGGTGTAGGAGATGCCGTCGACCGTGACGGTCGAGCCGCTCGTGACGCCGGCCGCCGCCAGCGCGTTCTGCGAGAACGCCCAGCCACCGTCGTCGAAGCCGCCTGAGAAGGTGGCGCCGTCGGGATAGACGCCCTCGTTGGTGTTGTACGGCCACAGCGCACCGGCCTTGGCCACGGCCACGCGGAGGGTCGCACCGTTCAGGGTCGCTCCGGTGCTGTGGTCGGTCAGGGCGAAGGTGACGGGGTAGGTTCCCTCGCTCGTGCCCGCGGTCACGTGCACCTTGGCCTCGGCGCTGCCCGAGGCGGGCACGGTCAGCGAGCCGGACGACGGGGTGAGCGTGACCCCGGAAGCCGCCGTGGCCTTCCAGTCGACCGTGACGGCCTGGCTGCCGAGGTTGGTCAGATCCAGGGTGCCGTCACCGGACGCGCCGGGCTGGAGCACCAGGCCGTCGCTGGAGGGGCCGGTCGCGGCCAGGACGCGTCCACCGCCCGTGGTGTCGGACGGCGGCGCGGCCGACGGATCGGACGCCCAGGCGGTGTTGGGCTGGGTGCCCAGCGTGTAGTCGATGCTCCCCGCGCCCTTGAACTGCCCGTACGTCAGCCAGGCGGTCTTCCACGCCTTGCCCTTCACGTCGAGCGACTGCACGTAGGGTGCGTTCGGCGCGGCCTGCGGTGCGTTGATCCGCACCGTCTTGCCGCCGGCGAGGGTCGCCTGGGTCACCGGGAACGCCGGGCTGCCGAGCACCAGGGTGTCCGTGCCCGGGGTCTCGGGGTACATGCCGAGCTCGGACCAGACGTACCAGGAGCTCATGGCGCCGAGGTCGTCGTTGCCGAAGGAACCGACGGGAGCGTTGAAGTACAGGTCCTGCTGGGCCTGACGCACGGCGGCCTGCGTCTTCCACGGCTGCCCGGTGTAGTCGTACTCCCAGGGGATCTCCACGCTCGGCTCGTTGCTGAGGTCGGCGTTGGTGTTGCCCGGGTTGGTGATGTTGTCGAGGAGGCCGTCCAGGAAGGACGAGTACGCCTTGTCGCCGCCCTTCGCCTGGATGAGCTGCCGCAGGTTGAACGGGACCATGGGGGTGTACTGGGCGGAGGTGCCCTCCACGAACCCGTTGGAGGTGCCGGGGGTGAATCCGCCCGCGAACTGGCCGTTCTTGTTCTTGGCCTGCAGATGGCCGGTCTGCGGGTTGAAGACGTTCATCCAGTCCTGGGCACGGGTCGCGAACTTCGTGTAGACGTCCGTCCTGCCCAGCGACTTCGCGAAGGCGGCCAGCGCGTAGTCGGCGGAGTCGTACTCCAGTTGCGTGGAGACCGGGCCGTAGAAGTTGCAGCAGCCGTAGTCGTTCTCGTCCAGTGGGAGATAGCCCTTGGCGTCCCGGACCGACTCGCCGGGGCGGTCGTTGTTGCGGACGGTGGCCTCGTGCTGGAGGGCGGCGAGGGCCTTGTTCTTGTCGAAGTCCGTGGCGCCGAAGGCGTACGCGTCGGTGATGATGCCGGCGGCCGGGTCACCGACCATGACGTAGCTCTCGCCGTTGTTCGAGGCCCACTTGGGCAGCAGCCCTGTCTGGTCGTAGCCGTTGAGCATCGAGGTGACGACGTCACTGGCGACCTTGGGCTCGACCATCGCCATCAGCTGGGTCTGGGAGCGGTAGGTGTCCCAGCCGGAGTAGTTGGCGTACTGGGCCTTTTGGCCCTTGGCCAGCTTGTGGACCTGGTTGTCCATGCCCATGTACTGGCCGTTGGCGTCCGAGAAGACGTTCGGGTGCAGCAGCGCGTGGTAGAGCGCGGTGTAGAACTTCGTCTGCTGGTCCGCGCTGCCGCCGCCGACCTGGAGCTTGTTCAGCACGGCGTTCCAGGCCTGGTGGTTGGCCTGCTCGACGGTGGCTGGGTTCCAAGTCTTGATCTCGGAGGCGAGGTTGGCCGCCGCGCCCGCGTCGTTCGTGTACGAGATGCCGACCTTCGCGTTCACCGTCGGGTGGGCGGAGGTGTCGAAGGTCAGGTACATGCCGTTCGCGCCCGTCGTGGGGGGCTGGGCGGCCTTGCTCGTACCGGAGGTCTTGGCACTGCTGCCGTGGATCGTGGGAGCGGGCTTCGCCGGGACGGTGAAGTGCTTCTCCTTCAGCGGCGCGGGCTTGGGCGGCTGCGGGGTCTGCCGGACCTTGCCCGCCTTCAGTGAGGTCGCGTCGGGGTTGATGGTGCCGCCGACCCAGGTGCCGCTCGCGGTGAACGGCTGGTCGAACTTGATGTCGAAGTGCAGCGTGTACCTGTTGCTCGCGCCGCAGAAGTGGCCGCTGTCGATGGCGCCGCTGATCTCCCGGTCGTTCACCACCTGGACCCGGGTTCCGTCCACCTGCGTGGCACCGCCGCTGAGCTTGAACAGCAGGTTCGCCTGCGAGCCCGCCGGGAAGGTGAACCGGCCCAGGCCCGCGCGGGTGGTGTCGGTCAACTCGGTCTTGACGCCGTTCGCGTCGGTGACCCGGTAGTACCCGATGCCGGCCTGCTCGTCGCTGTGTTTGAAGCCGACGGACGTGTCGCCGAGGCTGCCCGACAGCGCGCCTGTCACCGGCAGGACGGGCAGGTCGCCCGCGACCGGGCAGCCGGGGCCGGAGACGTGCGTGAGGCTGAAGCCGGAGATCTTGCTGTCCTGGTACTCGTAGCCGCCGCCGTCCGGGCGGTGCGGCGTGGTGTCGGGGCCCCACTGCACCATGCCGGCCGGCATGTCGGGCCCCGGGAAGGTGTCCACGGCACCGGACGTGCCGATGAGGGGGTTGACGAGGGAAGCGGGATCCTTCACGAGGGCCGGCGCGGCACTGCTCGCGGCCTGGGCGCTTCCCACCGCCGTGAGCGGGAGGGCGGTCATGCCCAGGACGCAGACCACGGCCAGTCGCCGGCGAAGTCTCTTACTGTCACGTGGCGCAGCTGAACGTCGGGGTCTCACCATCGGTTGCCTCCGCAGCGGTTCGTGCTTCGCACATCAGATGCCGGCGCGCCATGAGCTCGGGGAACGCCGACGACAGGCAACGCGCCCGGTCGCCTCCGCGCCCTGACAACGTTGCCATTCGAGTGTCGAGTGAAACGCGTGTGCTGATGGCATGTCAACGAGGCCAACAGGACTTTCTGAGCGAGAAGTTCACCGACGGCGCCACGCGCGGGACCCGAATGCGTCTCTGACGTGGGCAGGGCGGTGGTGTCCAGGAGGCCGGACCTCCTGGACACCACCGCCCGTCGTATGTGCGGTTCAGCCGTCCGTGGCGGTGACGTCACCGGCGTACACGAGGGCGACCCGGTGGTTGTACTGGATGGTGTACATCGCCTTGGCCCCCGTGACGACCCTGCCGCTGGAGGGGAAGAAGTCATCCGTGAGGGACGGCGCCGTGGTGGCCACATAGGCCTGGCCGGCGGGCACCGAGTACATGCTGAGCGGGGCCTGCGTCGAGGGCGACAGACCCGAGGGGTATTCGGAGGCGTCCGGGTAGCTGGAGCCGTACACCGCCACCGGGGAGGTCCCGGCCGCCGTGACGACCTTCACGCCGTGGGCCGGCGCGGTGTTGCAGCCGTGGGGGTTGTAGAACCACACCTTGGCGCCGCTGTACCAGATCGCGGTCCAGTCGCCGTCCTGATCGGCGACCACGAACTGCTGTCCCGCGACCGCCGTGCTGCCCCAGTCGTTGATCCGGTCGGTGCCGGGCGCGCCGGAGTGGATCGCCGGGTCCCCGAAGAGCGGTGCGCTGTCGCTGGGTTCCGTGCGCAGGTAGACGAAGTTCGCCTGCTGCTGCGTCTCGGTGCACGCGGTGGTGGCGCCGGTCGGGTCGTCGACGGGGCAGATCTGGACGGTCTGCACGTTGTCGTGGAAGCGCGGGGCGATGGTGACCACCGAGCCGACGGGGCCGACGCCGTGGCGCCCGTTGTGCACTCCGAGCAGGCTCATGAAGTGGTTCCAGTCCCAGCCCGGGCCCGGGTCCCAGTGCATGCCCGAGACGAGGGACGACTTCGGCCCGGCGACGTTGTCATGGCCGACGATGTGCTGCCGGTCCAGCGGTATGTCGAAGCGGTCGGCGAGGTACTTCACCAGCTCGGCCGTGGCCTCGTACTGCGCCTCGGTGTACCAGGTGGCCCCGTGTGCGGCGTACCCCTCGTGCTCGATGCCGATGGAGTGCATGTTGGTGGAGTAGTTGCCCGCGTGGAAGGCGAGGTCCTTCGTGGGCACCATCTGCGTCACCGCGCCGTCGGAGGAGCGCATGACGTAGTGCGCGGCGGTGCCCTTCGCCTGCTCGAAGGTGCTGATGGCGGCGTCGTACGAGCCCTCGGTGTCGTGGATGACGATGGTGTCGATCCGGATGCCGTTGGCGGGCCGGTCGGAGACCTGGCCGTTGGACGGCGCCGCCGGGACGAAGGTGCAGGCGACGGTGGCCGGGCACTCGGCCGTGGTGTCCGCCGCGGCCTTCAGGTGCAGCCACGCCAACTGGCGGGTGGCCGGGCGGACTTGGACGTCGGCTGCCAGCGAGACGCGTTTGCCGTCGGCCGTGGTGCGGTGGGCGCCCTGCCGCACCGTGGCGAAGACGCGGTCGGCGAAGGCCTCGGCACCCTGGCGCCGCGTTGACCCGCTGTAACGGGCCACGGCCGCGTACCAGTTGCCGGGATCGGTGGCGAACACGCCGGTCGCGGCCTTCTGGTACGAGGCGAGCAGGGCCGCGCCGCCGCGGATGTTGGCGGCCGGGTCGGTGCGCAGCCGCTCGGCGGTCAGGCCGGTCAGCTTCGCCGCCGCCTGCACGGTGTGCAGGGCCGGGTCGGCGGCCAGCTCGGCGAGGTCGCCGCGCCCGGCCGCGCCCGCGTCGCCACCGGCCATCATGGCGGGGGTGACGTCGGTCAGATGCATCGGCCCGTAGCCGCCGTCCGCGCTGTGCTGCCCGGCGTGCGTGTCCCAGGCGGACTCCTCGTACGCGACCGCCAGCAGCACCTGACGCGGGACGTGGTAGGCGTCGGCGGCGGCCGAGAAGTCCTGTTGCAGGGTGGTGGCCGCGGGCGCCGTCCCACCGCTGGCGAGGGCCGGCAACGGTATGGCCATCCCGCCTGCGACGGTGAGTGCGGCGACGGTGGTCAGCAGGGCCGCACGGCGTCCTGACGCGGGTCCGCGTCTGGCATTGCTTGTGGTCATGGGTCGAGTCCCCGTGCCTCGGAGTGGTCAGGTGGCCGAACGGACAGCACGTGCGACGAGGCGTCAGGTCATCGACGGTGTCGGCACGCGCACGGCTCAGCGACCTACGCGGGGCTTCGTCCGTCGGCGTCTGGGAAGTGGATGATCCTCCTCTTGACGAACTCACGTCAACCTGGCTCGGTGAACGGGGACTTGAGCAGGAGAGGGGACTTCGCGAAGAGGCAGGTCCCCTGCTCGTATCCGATCCGCCCGCCTCTCGTGGCATACGCTTCCTCGGCGGGGTGAGCGCCGCCGTGGCGTTCGTCAGGTTGTCGTGGGCGAAGGGATGGCGTGATCGTGAGTCGTATCCTGGTGACCGGTTCCGCGGACGGACTGGGACGCGCCGCGGCCGACGCCCTGCTGTCCGCCGGACACGAGGTGGTGGTGCACGCCCGCAACCAGCGGCGCGCGGGCGGACTCGACGCGCTGGTCGGCCGTGGGGCCCACCTCGTGGTGGGCGACTTCACGGAGCGGGACGCCGTACGGCGGATCGCCGCCGAGCTGAACGACGCTCGGCCGCTCGACGCCGTCATCCACAACGCCGGGGTGTGGAGCGGGCCGGCGGTCATGCCGGTGAACATCGTCGCGCCGTACCTGCTCACCGCCCTGCTGCGCGGGCCGCGTCGGCTGGTGTACCTCAGCAGCAGCTCGCACTTCGGCGGGCACCCCTCGTCGCTCGACCGGGTCGACTGGCGGGGCAGGAGCGCGGGCTCCTACTCCGACAGCAAGCTGTTCGTCACGACGCTCGCCGCCGCGGTGGCCCGTCTGCGGCCGGACGTGCTGAGCAACGCGGTCGACCCGGGCTGGGTGCCGACCAAGATGGGCGGACCGGGCGCACCGGACGATCTCGAGCAGGGCCACCGGACGCAGGAGTGGCTCGCGACGAGCGACGAACCCGAGGCCCTGACCACCGGCGGGTACTGGTATCACCGCGCACAGGCCCAGCCGCATCAGGCGGTCCACGACGAGGCGTTCCAAGGCCGTCTCCTGGAGGCACTGGCCCAGGAGACGGACACCGAGCTGTGACGGCCGGCCCCCCGTTCCCGCCAGGAGTCCCTACGACGTCGTCGTCGAGGAACGCCGGACCGAAGTGCCGTACAGCTCCCTGGACGTGGAGATCAGTTCCCGCTGTTCCTCGCGGGAGCCGACCATGGGGCGGGATCCGTTGAGCGGGACCTGTGCGGTCTCCGGCAGGAACTTCACGGTCGCCAGGCCGATCACGCCGGCCAGCATCAGGTAGTAGGCCGGCATCAGGTCGTCACCGGTGGCGTTGACCAGCGCCTCGGTGACCAGCGGGGTGGTACCGCCGAAGGCCGCGACGGCGATGTTGAAGCCGATGCCCATCGCCGCGTAGCGGACGGCCGTCGGGAACAGGGCCGGCAAGGTCGCGGCGCTCGGTGCCGCGAAGCAGGCCAGCAGCGTGGAGAGGACCAGGACACCGAGGATGGGCGGCCAGGTGCCGTGCGCCTTGATCAGCAGGAAGGACGGCACCGCCAGCAGGATCATCGCCGCGGCGGAGAATCCGTACACGGGCCGCCGGCCGACGCGGTCGCTGAGCCGGCCGATGAAGGTGATCAGCAGGACGATCCAGACCATGCCGATCAGCACCAGCAGATCGGCCGAACCGCTGGACCGTCCGAGGGTCTCCGTCTGATAGGTCGGCAGGAATCCGGTCACCATGTAGTTGGTGACGTTGTACAGCAGCACCAGGCCCATGCAGATCAGCAGCGGACGCCAGTGCCGCGTGACGATGGTCTTCAGCTCGCTGCCCGCGGACGCCTGGGCGAGTCCCTGTTCGTGCTCGTCCAGTTGCTGCTGGAAGGCGGGCGACTCCTCCAGCCTGAGTCGCATGTACAGGCCGATGACGCCGAGCGGACCGGCGATCAGGAACGGCACGCGCCAGCCCCAGCTGAGCATCTGCTGGTCGCTCAGCGCCACATTCAGCACGGTGACCAGGGCGGAGCCCAGCGCGTAGCCGACGAAGGTGCCGAAGTCGAGCCAGCTGGAGAGGAAGCCCCGTCGCCGGTCCGGGGAGTACTCGGCGACGAACGTGGTGGCGCCCCCGTACTCGCCGCCGGTGGAGAACCCCTGCACCATGCGGGCCACGAGCAGCAGGATCGGCGCGGCGATGCCGATCGTCGCGTAGCTGGGGATGAGGCCGATGGCGAACGTGCCGAGCGCCATCATGATCATGGTGGTGGCGAGGACCTTCTGCCGGCCGAGCCGGTCCCCGAGCGGGCCGAAGACCAGTCCGCCCAGGGGCCGGACGACGAAGGCCGCCGCGAAGGTGGCGAAGGAGGAGACCACTTGGGCTCCGGGAGACGCCCCGGGGAAGAAGACCTTGCCGATGGTCGCGGCCAGATAGCTGTAGACGCCGAAGTCGAACCATTCCATGCAGTTGCCGAGCGCGGAGGCGCCGACCGCGCGGCGCAGCAGCGGAGGTTCGACGACCTGGACGTCGTCGGGACGGAAAGCCCGTTTGTTCCGCCTCAGCCTGCGGGCGAGTTCGTCGCGCACCTGCCTGGGCAGTTCCGCGACCGTTCCCCGTGTCCTCGCCTGTCCCGGTTCTGACCTTCCGTCGGGTAGGGCTTGGGCCACGTTGCCACCTTCTTCCGGACCGTGCGTTTTCCCGGGTGCGAATACCACGGCGGGTGTGGACACCCCGCCACCTCACGCTGCTGCCCCTGATCACGCGAGTCACACGTACCTCGTCCGCGATCGTGACGAACTGGTCCGCAACGTGGTTTGCTCCGCAAAGCCGGACGCGTGGTGTGACCGCCCCGGCCCGGCCGTCTCAGCTGTCGGAGTCGATGCCGGTGACGACGGTCGGCCCGAGCGGTGCGCTGCTCTCGTCCAGGCCTGCGGCGCTCAGGGCGGACTCCGCGAGGCGCCGGGCCTCCCGTTCGGCCCCAAGGCGGTCGGCCGCGTCGATCCTGAGGCGGACCGTGAAGGTGCCGTCGTCGTTCACGGTGAGGGCGTCGAGATCCTCCTCGTCGCCGATGTGGGTGCCATGCGGGTCCACCGGCCGCAGCGCGCGGGCGAGCTCGGTCCGCGTTCCGTGCCCGAGTTCGCCGGTGAACGTGCCGGGCACCGAGATGATGTACGTGGTCATGCGTTCCTCCCTCGGTCCTCCGTCGCGTACCCCGGTTCGCCGCCAAGATCCCCACGTCAATGAATCGCGCGCCAGCCATTGACGTTTGGCGTGGGCTTCCTATCATCCTGAGAGTCCGAAGTTCCGAGCAATGTTCGGTATGACGAACACGCTTCATCGCGAGCTCCGCTCCACCCGTCCCAACGTGATGGTGAGACCGCCGACCCCGTCCTGCGGAGTTGTCATGCGCACGTCTTTCGCATGGCCTCAGTGAGACCGGCCGCCGGGCACACCCCCCATCGAAGGAGTTCACCCATGACCCTCCGCCCATGGTCACGCTCCCTGCGGCGCACGCTCCTCACCGCCTCAGCGGCCTCCGCGCTCGGCGTCGGCCTGCTCACCGGCACCGCCCCGGCCGCGCCCGCCGCCACCTCGCTGCCGTGCGACCTCTACGCCGCCGGCGGCACCCCCTGCGTCGCCGCGCACAGCACCACCCGCGCCCTCTACGGCTCCTACAACGGCCCGCTCTACCAGGTGCGCCGCGCCTCGGACAACGCCACCCGGGACATCGGCGTCGTCAACGCGGGCGGGGTCGCCAACGCCGCGGCGCAGGACTCGTTCTGCTCGGGCACGACCTGTCTGATCACCGTCATCTACGACCAGTCGGGCCGCGGCAACCGCCTCACCCAGGCACCTCCGGGCGGCTTCTCCGGGCCGGCCGCGGGCGGTTACGACAACCTGGCCAACGCGACGGCCGCCCCGACCACGGTCGGCGGGCACAAGGCGTACGGCGTCTACGTGGCCCCCGGAACCGGCTACCGCAACAACAGCACCAACGGCGTCGCCAGGGGCGACCAGGCGGAGGGCATGTACGCCGTCCTCGACGGCACGCACTACAACGGCGGCTGCTGCTTCGACTACGGCAACGCCGAGACCAACAGCCGGGACAACGGCAACGGCACCATGGAGGCCATCTACTTCGGCAACATCAAGGTCTGGGGCTACGGCTCCGGCAACGGCCCCTGGATCATGGCCGACCTGGAAAACGGCCTGTTCTCCGGGGCCAACCAGCACTACAACGCGGGCGATCCGTCGATCAGCCACCGCTACACGACCGCCGTCATCAAGGGCGGAGCGAACCGCTGGGCCATCCGGGGCGGCAACGCGCAGTCCGGCTCCCTGTCCACCTTCTACAACGGCGTACGCCCCAACGTGTCCGGCTACAACCCGATGAAGAAGGAGGGCGCCATCATCCTCGGCATCGGCGGCGACAACAGCCATGGCGCGGCCGGCACCTTCTACGAGGGCGTGATGACGTCCGGCTACCCGTCGGACGCCACCGAGAACGCCGTGCAGGCCAACATCACGGCAGCCGGCTACGGGAGGTAGCCGACTTCCCCGCGCAACGCCCGAACGGTCGCGGCTCGTTGAGGAGCGAGCCGCGATCCTCGTGGGCGTACCGTGCTCGACCTTTTCGAACGTCGTCGAAAAGGGTGACGGGCGTCGGCCGACCGCCGCAGACTCCTGGGGACCGATTCGTCCGGTGACAACCCAGGGGGAGCACATGCGCAAAAAGGATGCGGCGAGCACGGGCGCCAGGGCGAGGAAGATCGGCACGCTGCTGGCCGCCACGGCGCTCACCGCAGGGCTCGGGGTGGCGACCGCGCCCGCCGCGGCCGCCGCCAGTCCGTGCTGGACCAACGGCGACAACAAGTGGTGGTGCTACAACGTCTCCGGCGCCCCGGTGTACGGCTGGGTCGGTGACAACCACCAGTACCCGGACCCGCACACCGTCGTCGGTTACATGTACTCCAACCCGAGCTGGTTCTGGTGCAAGGAAGACGACCAGGCCTGGGTGGGCGGGCCGCACTCCACCCGCTGGGAGATGACGATCGCGGACAACGGGCAGCTCGGCTTCATGAAGGACACGGCGATCTCCAGCGAGACCGACCCGCTGCCCGACTGCTACCAGTAGTGCTCCCTGCGGCGTTCAGGGCTTGAGGCGATCGGTGGCGAACGCCGCGGCCGACCAGGCCGTGAGCGCCGCCGCCAGGCCCCAGACCACGGCAAGCGCCCGGCCGGCGCCGACGTCGCCGCGGCCGAGGAAGCCGATCCGTTCGACCTGGACCAGCCAGAACACGGGGTCGAGGTGGCTCAGAAAGTCCCAGAACGGCGGCAGTTGGTGGACCGATTGAAGCTCTCCCCTCCCTTCGCAGGCTCAGGAGGGGGATTCCTGTCTACCTTGCGGCGACAGGTTTGACGGTTTTACCCGCCCTGCGACCGCGCCTTCCGGCGGCCGGGACCTCCACGATGACGTGGCCGATCCAGTACAGGTGCACGATGTTCCTCGCCGCGTTCCAGTCGGCGTTCGCCGTCCAGCCGCAGTCGGGGTTCTTGCAGGAGAACAGTTGTTGGCTCTCTCGGCTGCCGGGGGTGGTCAATCCGCAGGCTGAGCATCGCTGGGAGGTGTGCGGGGCGGGGACCTTGACGAGCCGGCCGCCCAAGCGGGCGCTCTTGTACGCCAGCATCGTCACGGTCCGACCCCACGCCTCCTGGGCGATGGAGCGGTTGAGTCCGGCCTTCGCCCTGGCGCCGTTGCGCAGGAACTCGCCCTCGTTGTCGGGGTCGGGCTTCGGCTCGGGGGCTTTGGTCATGCCGAGGATGTTGAGCTGTTCGACCACCAGCACGCCGTAGGTGCGGGTGAGATAGGTAGTGGTCTGGTGCTGCCAGTCGAGGGCTCGTCGCGTGGCTTTTGCTCGGAGCTGCCTGATCTGGTCGTAGGTGTGCTGCAACCGGCGGGAGGTCTTCTCCCCGCGCTTGCGGGACGTCTTGCGGTGCGCGGCCTGCCGCTCCAGCGTGAGGAGCTTGGCCTTCTCCTTCGGGTTCAGCCACTTGTCCCGGTCGGCGGTGCCATCCGGAAGTCGAGGCGGGCGCCCGTGGTCCTGGTGGTCCTTATTGGACAGGGCCAGGGGAATGGTGACTCCGGCGTCGATGCCGACCTCAGGCCCCTGGTGGGGTTCGGGGGCGCGGTCGAGGGTCTGCACGCGGAAGGCGATGTGCCAGCCGTTCGCTTCCTTCACGAGGCGGGCGCCGGTGATGCGGTTCTCCTTGTCCGCCCTCTTCCC